>JAUHXR010000361.1 GCA_030426845.1 Polyangia bacterium
TCCGGCGCCCCCGGGCCCGCGTCGGTCATCGGCATCATGCCCGCGTCCTCGCCGGCGCCGATCGGTAGATCGCAGCTCGCGCCCATGAGCCACGGCATGCAGAGCAGGCCGAGGAGGCCCAAGCGTACACCGTCGGAGGTCTTCATCTCGATCATCGCAGTCGTCCCTTTCAAGAGGTCGCCCCGCAATGCCGATCGGTCGTCGCGTCCATCACGAAAAACGCGCGCCCTTCAACGAAGGCAGGTCTCGCGGATGCGGCGGCTCATCGGCGAGCTCGGGTGGGCGGCGAGGAACGCCTGCGCGCGCCGCGTGGTCGCGGGGCTCGGCGCGAGGCGACAGTCGACGACGAGCGCGGCAGCGTCGCGCTCGGTGGCGAGCGCGCCCTCGGGGAAGCGGCGCCGGTGCTCGGCGAGGAGCGCGCGGGCGGCGGTGAGGCGTTCGTCCGCGATCGCGCGCTGGGCCCGCTGGAGCAGGCGCGCCTCCTCGAGGAGGGTGCTCGCGGGGCCCGGCGACGGCTCGGCCGGCTCGGGCGCGGCCTCGACCGCGGGCGGCGGTGGGGGCGCCGGCGTCGCCTCGGGCGCGGCGACCGGCCGGCGGCGAGGGCGACGCGCGGGCTCCACCGTCGTCGCCCTCGGCGTCAGCCCGACCTCGGCCGGATCGATCTCGGGCCGGTCGATCTCGGGCCGGTCGATCTCGGGCCGGTCGATCTCGGGCCGGTCGATCGGGGACGGGGGGGCTGGGGCGAGCGGAGCCTCGATCGGAGGGACCCCCGCGGCGAGCACCGCCGCCGCCTTGCCCGGCGACGGCTCGGCCGGGGTCGACGACGCGTAGGTCCCGAGCCCCACCGCGCCGAGCGCGAGGAGCAGACCCGCGAGGATCGCGGCGATCGCGGAGCGCAGCGCGACCGCGCGGAGGGTCGCGGCGCGGATCGCGGCCTTGCGCGGCGCGTCGAGCACCGGCGCGTCGCGGAGCCCCTCCTCGATCAGGCGGCGGGCTTCGTCGGAGAGGCCGCTCACGCGATGCTCCCTTCGGCCGCCTGGCGGCGCTTCACCGCGCGCTCGAAGTCCGCGCGCGCGAGCCGCAGCCGGGAGTAGGCGGTGTTCACGTTGCAGCCGAGCAGCTCGGCGACCTCGGGCACCGATCGCTCCTCGAGCTCCACGAGGACGAAGACGTGACGGCGCTCCGCGGGCATCCCCTCGAGCAGCGAGAGCAGCACGTCGAAGGCCTCCCGGCGCTCGGTGTGCGCGTCGGTCCACTGCTTGGCCGGGACGAGGATGCCCTCGAGCGGCTTCGCCCACGACCAGAAGCGCTCCTTGCGCAGGTGCGACTTCGTCACCCGCACGCAGACCCCGTAGAGCCAGCTCCGCAGCACGTCGGGACCGTGGACGGTCGACAGTCGGCGATGGACCACCACGAACACCTCCTGCACCGCGTCGTCGACCGAGGCGCGAGGCACACCCAGCCGCAGGAGCACCGCAAAGACGAAGTCGGCGTAGCCCTCCCACACCTCCTCGAAGGTGAGCGGGGGGGACGCTCGATCGCCGGCCGTGACCGCGGGGGAATGGCTCACACTCCCGGCGCTATGCGCGCCCCGGAGCCGATCCATCACGGAATCGAACGCACCCACAGCGAGACCCCTCCGCGCAGCTCCGGCCCGGACGCCACGTGCACGGGGCCGATGCCCTCGAGGACGTAGCGGGCCTCGATCGGGGAGGCGCTCACCCCGAGGTCGAGCGCGACCCCGATCACGTCGTCGGGCCACCAGCCGATCCAGGCGGCCGGGCCGAGCGAGACGATCGGGCCGACGGCCGAGCCCGGGCGCGCGATCCCGAAGCCCTCCGCGCTCACCAGCCCGAGCGCGACCTGACCGCAGAGCGCGAGCTCGAGCGCGTCCTCCCGCTGCGCCGCGCACACCAGGAGCCCCAGCTCGGCGCCGGCGAACCGGCCGCCCGCCCCCGCGTTGTCGGCCCGCCGCGCCTCCGCGCGCGGGAACGCGCTCAGACGGAACCCCACCCGCAGCGCGTCCCAGCGGAGCCGCGCGTGCACGTCGATCCCCGCGCTCGGACCGGGCATCGGACCGACGAGCGCGCGGCCACCGACGCCGAGGTCGAGCCCCAGGGGCGAGCCGTCGGAGGTGGCCAGGCCCACCTCCGGCTCCGGCTCCGGCTCCGGCACGGGCTCGGTGCGCTGCTCCACCGCGTCGATCGACAAGGCGACGATCGCGGCGAGCGCCTCGATCAGCGGCTCGCAGCGAGGGTCGGAGAGCCGACGCCGCTCGCGGTGGGTCCCGGCGGTGAGCTCGAGCGACGCCACGAGCTCCGTCCCGTGGTCGGTCAGGTCGACCCGAGCGACCCACCGCCGGCGGGGAGGCGCCGACAGCAGCGCGCGCACCCGCTCGGCGACCCGCGCGGGCTCCTCGCACACGGCGCCGGGCGCCCACTCCACGCGGAAGTCCGCCGCGGCGCGGGCGGGGCTCGCGAGGGACGCGAGGAGGACGAGCGACGCGAGCCGGCAGACCACGCGGGCACTGTTGCGCGCGACCCCTCACCGTTCGACCACCGGATGGTCAGTAAGGGAACTGAAAGAGGATCTCGTCCTCGCGGACCATCCCCAGCTCGTCGCGCGCGATCCGCTCGATCGCCTCGGGATCGCTCCGGAGCGCGGCCACCTCGCGCTGCAGATCCTCGACCTCACGGCGCATCCGGTCGTTGACCCGCTCGACCTCGGCGAGCTCGCCCTTGAGCGCGCGGTATCGGGGCAGGCCCTGCTCGTCGAGGATCGCCAGGGGCACGCTCACGATCGAGAGCACGAGCAGGCCGAACGGCAGCATCCAGGCGATGGCGCGGGCGAAACGGGACACGGGCGCCCCATCCTCCGCAGCTCGGAGGCGAGCGTCCATTTTTCGGGATCGGTTCGTGGGACCCGGCGACGAGGTGTCGATGTCCCGGCGCTCGACGTGGGAAACCAGATAGACTCGGCCCGACGGTGGAGGCCCGAGCCGGTGGGCTCGTTCCACCTCTCCGGGGCTACCCCGGGGTCACGACCGAAGCTGATCCTACTCACCGCGCGAGAGCGTCCCTGCGCCCCGCGCAGTCTTGCTCGCGCCCGGGAGGCTGACGTCGGGTCTCCACCGTCACCCCCCATGACCTTCGATACGTTCGTCGACGCGCTCACCACCTGGGCCCTCACCGGCCCATGGGACCGGGCGTCGGTGGAGGCCCGCTTCGCACGGTGCCTCGACCGTGACGACCTGAGCGGCCTGTCCTGGCTCAGCGACCTGGCGGATCAGCTGACGCGCGGCCGGCGCGACGCCGACCGGGTGTGGACGCACATCGCCGACGCGGCCGAGCAAGCGATCGAGGAGCGCAAGGCCCTGCCTCGCGTGGTGCGCTGGCCGCTCGACCCGCAGGCGATGCGGGCGTCCCCGGCCGGCCTGGAGCTCCCCACGCTCGAGGGACCCGACGACCTCGCGCGCGTGCTCGAGGTGCCTCGCCGGCATCTGGAGTGGCTCGCCGACCTGCGCGGCCTCAACCCGCAGGCCGAGGCCCACGCGCTCCAGCACTACGTCCGCCGGTGGGTCCCCAAGCGATCCGGCGGCGCGCGGCTGCTCGAGTCGCCCAAGCCCACCCTCAAGCGGATCCAGCGCCGGCTCCTCGACGCGGTGCTGCGCCGGTGGCCCCCGCACGCGGCGGCGTGTGGATTCGAGCCGGGCCGCGGGGTGCTCGACCACGCCCGCGCGCACGCCGGTCAGGCGCTCGTGGTGCGGATGGACCTCAGCGACTTCTTCGGCTCGATCGGCTTCGCCCGCGTGCGCGCCGCGTTCGGCGCGATCGGGTACCCGCCGGGCGTCGCCCGCGCGCTCGCCGGGCTGACCGTGGTGTCGACCCCCGAGCGGTACGCTCGCCGGCTCCGCCGCTGGCTCCCGCCGAGCGAGGCCTTCGCCGCGGCGCAGCGGCTCCGCGCCCCTCACCTCCCGCAGGGGGCCCCCACCTCGCCCGCCCTCGCCAACCGGATCGCGCGGCGCCTCGATCAGCGCCTGAGCGGCCTCGCCGCGCGCTTCGGCGGCACGTACACGCGGTACGCCGACGACCTCGCGTTCTCGGGCGGCGCCGCCTTCGCCAAGGACGTCGGCCGGCTGCTGCCGCGGGCGGGCGCGGTGATCCTCGAGGAGGGGTTCGTGCCCAACCACCGCAAGACCCGGGTGATGCGCGCCTCGCAGCGCCAGGAGCTCTGCGGGATCGTGGTGAACGCGGGGCCGAGCCTGCCGCGGGCGGAGCTCGAGCGGCTCGAGGCGATCTTGGTCAATTGCGCCCGCCAGGGGCCCGCGTCGCAGAACCGCGGCCGCCACCCCGACCTGCGCGCGCACCTCGAAGGGCGCGTAGCCTGGGTAACGCAGGTCCATCCGGCCAAGGGCGCCCGCCTCCAGCGGTGGCTCGACCGTATCGACTGGTCGCCCGCCCGTCCCTGATCGGGAGGCGGTTTTTTGACCCCGGCGCTCGCGATCGGCTACCGCCGAGGTCGAGGCGTCCTCCGTTGTCATCGCTCGCCCTAGCCGCTCTGAAGGTCCGTAAGACCGCGCGCGCGTCGCTCGGCTTCGTAGCCGCGCTGGCGTTCGGCGCGCTGCTGTTGCTGGGCGTCTTCCTCGTCGGGATCGACGCGCTCGGGGTCGAGCACGCGGCGGTCGGCGTGGCCTGGCTCGCGATCTTCGGCACCCGCCTCTACAAGCGGGTCCGCCAGGACGGCTCGGCGTGGCTCGACCTCGAGCTTGGCCTGCTGCTGCTCATCGCGGCCCACGCGGGCGTTCAGCTCGCGGGCGGCCTGACCTCGCCGTTCTATCCCGCCGTCTACGTGCTGGTGGCGTTCTGCGCCTCGTTCGCCCGCCGCCCGATGGGGAGCGCGCTCGTCCTGGCCGCGGTCGCGCTCGAGGCGGCGCTCTGGTGGCTCACCGAGTCGCAGGCCGACTGGGCGCGCTTCGCGCTGCACGCGGTGTTCATCCTGCTCTTCGGCGCGCTCAACATGGTGTTCACCCGGGCCGAGATCGCGCGGGTCCGCGAGCGCTCGCGCCAGGAGCTCGACTCGGAGAAGGCCAAGGTCCGCGAGGAGAGCCGGCTGTTCCGCCTGGCGGGCGCGGCGACGGGCAGCCTGCGCGAGGACCCGGAGGACAAGGTCTTCCGCTCGAGCCTCGAGCAGGTTCACGACGCGCTCTACCACGTGCTCGAGCTGCTCAAGCGCACCCTCGACCTCCACACCTGCGTCCTCTTGATGAAGGACGACGACGCCGGCCGCCTCCGCATCGTGGAGCTCGCGACCGACGGCGAGGTGGCCGAGGGCCCGTTCGATCCGGGCGAGGGCGCGGTGGGCGCGATCGCGAGCCGAGGCCTCACGATGAGCCTCGAGAACCTGCGGCCCGGCTACAAGGGCCTCTGCTACTACCCCGCCGGCGCGCGGGTCGGGAGCTTCCTCGGCGTCCCGGTCGAGGAGGGCGGCCAGGTCCGCGGGGCGCTCTGCGCGGACCGGCTGAGCCAGGAGGGTTTCACGCCCAAGGAGGAGGCGGTCCTGCTCGGCGCGGTCGCTCAGGTGCTGCGCGCGATCCAGAACGAGCGGGTCTTCGTGCAGCTCGAGCGGAGCAAGCGCGAGCAGACCTACCTCTACCGGGCGTCGCAGGCGCTCGGCGAGGCGCTCACCGAGGACCAGGTCATCGACGCGGGCCTGCGCGCGGCCGGCGACATCGCCCCCTACGACTTCGGCGCGATCACCCTCTACGACCCCGAGACCCGCAAGCACACCGTGCGCACCGCGGTCGGCGAGGGGGCCGAGCGGCTCGCCAAGCTCACCTTCCGCGACAACACGTCGCTCACCGCGATGGCGGTCAAGAACCGCCACTACCTGCCCTACCGGGGCGAGTTCGACCCGAAGCAGCAGGTCGTCTACACGCGCCGCGCGAAGCTGGACGGCATGCGCTCGCTCCTCATCCTCCCGCTCATCGTGCGCGAGAACGCGATCGGCACGCTCGCGGTCGCGGCCAAGGCGCCGGGCGCGTGGAGCCACGAGATCCGCCCGACCCTGCAGGTCCTCGCCAACCAGCTCGCGGTCGCGATGAGCAACGCCCAGGCGGTGCGCCGCCTCGAGGAGATGGCGACCACCGACGGCCTCACCGGCACGCTCAACAAGCGCGCGTTCCTCGAGGAGCTCCACAGCCGGATCACCAGCGCGGCGCGCTTCGGGCGCAAGCTCTCGCTGCTCGTCACGGACATCGACCACTTCAAGAGCGTCAACGACACGTACGGGCACGACGTGGGCGACGTGGTCATCAAGGAGCTCGGCGCGATCCTCATGCGCGTCAAGCGGGACACCGACGCGGTGGCGCGCTTCGGCGGCGAGGAGTTCTGCGTGCTCTGCGAGGAGACCGACAACGAGGGCGCGGTGATCCTCGCCGAGCGCATCCGCGAGATGGTCGGCGAGACGGTCTTCAACACCGAGCTCGGCAAGCTCTCGGTCACCTGCTCGGTCGGCGTGGCCACGTTCCCCCACGACGCGAACACCCCCGAGTCGCTCTTCAAGGTCACCGACCAGGCGCTCTACGCGGCCAAGCGCACCGGCCGCAACCGCGTCTGCACCTCCCGCGACCGCTGAGGGGACGGTCGGACCGTCCCCTCCGAGCGTCAGCGGGTGATCATGCGCTCGAACTGGGTGTTGCCGTCGCGGTCGACCATGCGGCCGTAGAAGGTGTCGCCCTGGATGCGGACGTACATGAAGCCCTCGGTCGAGTCGTCGCCGAAGTGGAGCGCGTTGCGGGTCGAGCTCGAGAAGCTCTTGGTCTTGGAGCCCGCGCCGCTGACGATCAGCTCGGTGCCGGCGCAGGCGGTCGGCTCGTCGAGCCACTGACGGTTGTGGTCGTGGCCCGCGAAGATGACGTCGACCTCGCCGCAGAGGTACGTCTGGAAGAAGCTACGGACGTTGCGCCCGTCCATGATCGGGACGGGGATCGGGATGTCCACGCCGCCGATCTCGATCGCCTCGTAGCTGCCGGCGTTGCCGTGCGCGCCGTTGCTGCGCAGCGGGTGGTGGCCGGCCGCGACGATCCAGGTGGCGCCCGAGGCGCGCAGGTCCGCGATCGCCCCGCGGATCCACGCGCGCTGATCGCCGTTCGTGGTGTCGTCCCAGAGGATCGAGTTCGTGTCGAGCATCACGAAGCCGACGTGGTCGAGCTGGAAGGTGTGGAACGTGGCCGGCAGCGTCCAGCGGGTCGACGACGCGGTGTAGGCGACCGCGATCGAGCCCTTGTCGAACTCGTTGCCGAGGCCGCCCTGGTCCGAGCCGAACAGGACCCCGCCGTAGTCGTGGTTGCCGAGCACCGGGTAGAACGGGAGGCTCAGCGCCGCGTAGGGGCCCTCGAACTTCGTCATCCACTGCGGGTCGGTCACCGAGCTGACGCCCGAGTCGTAGATGTTGTCCCCGAGCAGCATCACGAAGTCGCAGGTCTCGGCCGCGCAGGTCGACTGGACCGCCGCCGCCACCGCGATCTGACCCGCGTTGCCCTCGCCGGTGTCGCCCATCGCGATGAAGCGCACGTCGCCCACCGGAGCGCCGCCGTCCGGGCCGCCGCCGTCTGGGCCGCCCGCGTCCGCCGCCGGAGGGCCGGCGTCCGGGAGCGCGACGGTGCCCGCGTCGCGGCCGCCCGCGTCGGGGAGCGCCCCCGCGTCCGGGCGCGCGCCCGCGTCGAAGCCCCCATCCGCTCCCGTCGGGTCGTCGCCGCAGCCGGCGAGCAACCCGAGCGCGAGGCACGCCGCCGCCGCTCTCATCGCGCCACCTTGCCAAACGCGCGCGCGGTTGTCGCGCGCAGGAGACGAGGACGGGCGCTCGCCGATCGGCGTCACGCGTGTCTGTCAGGCCTGTCAGGGGGCGGGCCCGGGCCGGCCGCCTCGCCCCCAATCGGCTTGGCACGCGAGTTGGGATGAGGGTCCCCGCGCCACGGAGGCGCGAGAGGAGAGAGAGAGCCCATGCTTCGTCGTATCGTGTGTCTGTTGGCCCTCACGGGCGCCCTCGTCGCCTGCGGCGGCGAGGAAGAGAGCGCGTCCACCGGCGCCGAGTCGCCCACCGCCGAGTCGCCCACGCCGGCCACCCCCGAGCCCGAGCCGGAGCCGGAGCCCAGCGAGCCCACGCGGCTCGTCACGGGCGAGCGCATCGACCCGGCCGAGGACGGCACCTTCCGCTTCCGGCTCACCAGCCACGCCGAGGCGCCCATCCGCTCGATGCAGTCGTGGGTCTACTACTTCAACGCCGAGGGCGAGTGCGTGGGACGCTACCCGCACTCGTTCATCGCGACCCTCGCGCCCGACGGCACGGTCGAGCAGGCGCTCGGTCAGGACGGCGAGCACCAGCCGGAGGGGACCACCCAGGCGGAGGTCGAGATCACGCGGGTGACGTTCGAGGACCGCTCCGAGTGGCGCAACGAGAACCTCGTCGAGACGCGCACCGAGCGGACGCTCGGCGGGCCGAGCCACGAGGAGCTGCTCGCGCGCACCGGCGAGCTGATCACGGGCGAGTGGACCGGGGAGTACGGCGAGGACGGCCGCCCCGCCCTGACGCTCCACAACACCACCGACGAGCCGCTCGAGCCCCGGACGGTCTGGGTCTACTACTACAACGCGCAAGGCGGCTACGAGGGCCGCGACGTGCTCAACCTGATGGGCACCACGATCGCGCCCGGCGCCGACCACGCGCTGACCGGCGGCGACACGCAGGACACGATGGACGAGGACATGCGCTACATCGAGGTCGTCGTCTCGCGGATCGATCGCGCGGACGACACCCAGTGGGAGAACGCCAACCTCTCGGCCGCGTTCCGGCCGATGGC
>JAUHXR010000362.1 GCA_030426845.1 Polyangia bacterium
TGCGCTCCGGGATGTCGCTCACCCGGGCCGGCGAGCTCGCGCCGAACGCCATCTACCTGCCGACCCGGCACGGGACCTACGGCGACTACGCGGCCAAGGTCCGCGCGATCGCGGAGGGCTACACGCCGCAGAGCCGGGTCGCGAGCATCGACGAGATGTATCTCGACTTCCGCGGGTGCGCGCGGCTCTACCGGCGGCCCGGCGACGCGGACGGGGACGCGACGATCGCGCGGGTGGTGCGCGAGATCACCGCCCGCATCGCGTCCGAGCTGGGCCTGCCCGCGAGCTGCGGGATCGCGTCGAGCAAGGCGGTGGCGAAGGTCGCCTCGGGCGTCGCCAAGCCGGCCGGGGTGATCCTTGTCGCGGCTGGCGACGAGGCCGCGTTCCTCGGTCCGCTTCCGGTGCGCAAGCTCCCCGGCATCGGGCCGGTCGCCGAGCAGAAGCTCCTCGCGCTCGGGCTCCACACCCTCGCGGACGTCGCGACCGCGCCGGCGGAGGCGCTGCGCCCCGTGTTCGGGGCGTGGACCGCGACCATCCAGCGCAACGCGCGCGGCGAGGGGATGGCCGAGCTCGGGCGCGACCGGCCGGCGTTCCGCGAGCACGACCCCGAGGGCGAGGCGATCGGCAGTATCTCCAACGAGCGCACCTTCCTCGAGGACGTCTCCGATCCGCGCTGCCTCGAGGACCGCCTCTGCGCGCTGACGGAGCGGGTGTGCTGGCGCGCGCGCAAGCGCGGGGTGAAGGCGCGCACCGTGACGCTCAAGCTCCGCTACGCCGACTTCCGGACGCTCACGCGCGGGCGCACGATGTGGCCGACCGCGAATGAACGAGACGTCTTCCCGGTCGTCTTCGACCTCTTCCACGGGGCGCTCCTGGAGACGCGCGGGCGACGACGCCTCCGCGTGCGGCTCCTCGGGCTCAAGCTCAGCAACCTCGGCTTCTACGACGAGCAGCTCGAGCTGTTCGAGGGCGACGGCCGGCTGCACCAGGCGGTCGACGACGTGCGGCAGCGCTTCGGCTTCGAGGCGCTGCGCGCGGGCTCCTCCTACCCCAACCGACGGAACGCCGACGCCCCCGGGGGACCGGGGGGGCGTCGGACTCGTTCGAAGTGAGGGGGTGCGGGGGGCCTCCTTTCGCGCGGTTCGGGGTCGCGAGCCGGCTCAGCGGGTCGCGAGGTGACGGTTGGGCTGGTCGGGGCTGTCGAAGGCGACCTGCCAGGGGCCGAGGGGGTCGAGGCGCTCGGGGATGGCGCGCGCCGTCTGGCGGACCGCGGTGAGGCGGTCGCTGAAGCGCTCCTCGAGCTGGGCGGCGAGCTCGGGGTGGTGGGCGCGGTGCTGCTCGAAGCCGCGGAGGGTGAGGCCGTGGGCGTTGAGCTCCTCACCGAGCAGCCCGCGGAAGCGGAAGGCCGAGCAGCTCGCCGCGACCGCGGCCGCCTCGTCCCGCGAGTTGTAGACGCGGCTGACCGCGAGCTCGACCTCGCCCTCGTAGCGGGAGAACGCCGCGCCGAAGGCCTCCGCGTAACGGTCGTTGTCGGTGCGGAGGTGCTCCGGCACGCGAGCCTGGCCGCTGAGCGCGCCGGCGCCGCAGCCCACGAGGGGCAGGGAGAGGACGGAGAGGAGCGCGACACAGAGGGTGGTCTTGGACATTGGCTTCCCTTTCGGAGATGTGGGGGGAGCCAACCGCTGCCGTTTCGGCGGCCATTCAAACCCTGGGGCGTGTGCCCGACAGGTCAGTGGCTTTGCGCCCGCGCCTTTCGTACGCGGTTGCCCTTTCGACCGGCTCCCGTTTCTGCGTGTGGAAGCTAGGTACGTCCGGGGTGCCCGGCGACTTGAGGGAAAATCGTCAAAAAAATGTCGAACACTGCCTGACCCTCGAAATTGCTGGCATTTCAGGGGTCAAAAAGATGTCGAACGGGCTCGCGGCGCCTGCGGCGGTCGTCGATCCCTCCCTCATCGAGGGGCTCGCTCCACGGCCCGGAGTGGGGTAGATGGTTCTGCCATGTTCGGATTCCTCCAGTCCAAGCCCGTGCCGTTCGAGACCTCGCTCCTCCCGAGCGGTGACGCCCTGCCCTTCGTGATTCGCCCCGGCGATCCCAAGCGCCGCGGCAAGAAGGAGCTCGTGAAGCTCATCGAGGACGAGCGCGCGATGATCGACGCGAAGGTGCTCGAGCACGGCGGCGTCTTGTTCCGCGGCTTCGCGGTCGACAGCGCCAAGGAGTTCGAGCAGGTCGCCCAGGCGCTCATCCCGTCGCTCAAGCCCTACGTGGAGGGGCAGTCGCCGCGCACCAAGATCCGCGGCAACGTCTACACCTCCACCGAGTACCCCAAGCAGCTCAAGATCACGCTGCACAGCGAGCTGTCCTACGTGAAGGACCCGCCGCCGAACCTGGTCTTCTACTCGCTCATCCCCGCCGACAAGGGCGGCGAGACGCCGATCGTCGACGTACGGCGCGTCTACGAGAAGATGCCCGCGGCGCTCCGCGAGAAGTTCGAGACCCGCAACGTGAAGTACGTCAAGAACATGCCGGCCAACGAGAAGGGCCTCGGCAAGACGTGGATGGACCACCTCGAGATGACCGACAAGGCCGAGGTGGAGCGCTACCTGACCGCCAACGGCATCGAGTTCCGCTGGCTCGACGACGGCACGCTGCGCACCGAGACGATCCGCCCGGCGGTGCGCACGCACCCGAAGACGGGCGAGACCGTCTGGTACAACCAGGCGAACCTCTGGCACGTCACCAACTTCGCGGAGAAGCGCCGCGAGACGCTGCTGAAGGTCTGCGGTGAGGACCGGCTGCCGACCCACTGCTACTACGGCGACGGCTCGAAGATGACCCAGGAGGACCTCGACATGGTCCGCAAGGTCATGTGGGACAACGCGCAGATCTTCCCGTGGGAGCAAGGCGACGTGCTGATCCTCGACAACATCCTGACCGCCCACGGCCGGATGCCCTTCGAGGGCGAGCGCAAGACCCTCGTCGCGATGGGCTGAGGTCGGCAGCGATGGGCTGAGCGCCTACCGCCGGCAGCCGCCCGCGCCGATCAGCAGGCACACCGTGAGCGCGGGCCGACCACTCGCCGCGCCACGGTAGCCCGCGAGCGCCGCTCTGTCAGACGCCGCCGGGTTCGCGGTGTCAGACGTCGCCGGAGGACGCGGGCTCCGACGCGCCGCGCTGGGCGCGGAGGCGGCGGAACGCCGGGAGCATGCTGATCGCCACGCCGGCCGCGACCGAGAGCGGCACGCCGAGGAGCGGGAACAGCGGGGTGCCCGGCACCCCGGGGATCTGCCGCACCGCGGTGATCACGATGGTGTGGAAGATGTAGATCTGGAAGCTCGCGGCCGCGATCTTGCCGAGCACCGTCTTGATCGGCTCCCAGAGCAGCGGCACGCGCGGGATCCAGATCACGATCAGCAGCACCACCCCGACCTCGAGGCCGCGCGGGGTGAGCCACGGCATGATGAGCGACGTCGCAGAGAGCAAGAGCTGCTGCGGGCGCGTCCGCGCGAAGTGCACGCACCAGCCGAGCATGAAGATGCCCGACCAGAGCGGCAGGTACGGCAGGCCGTAGTCGTACGAGATCGCGACGAAGTGGGCTAAGCCGAGCGCCGCGAAGAGCGCGCACCCCCACGCGAAGGGTCGGTCGCCCACCGCGCGTCGGACGAGCGGGATCGAGAACAGCACGCCGATGATCAGCGCGATGTGGAAGAAGACCTCGATGAACCAGTAGGGCTCGAGGAAGCCGCCGGGCGGGCCCTCGCCGAAGGTGCTCGAGAGCAGGAGCGAGGGGACGTGCACCTCGCGCTTGAGCGCGGTGTACGCGAGGAGCACCGCGAGGTACGGCAGCATGTACCGCACGAAGGTCGACTTGATGAGCGACCAGCCTTCGCCGCGGAACAACGACTCGCTGCGGAACCGCGCGAGGCTCTGGCCGGCCGCCATCAGGAGCACCGCCATCGCGCCCGGCGCCACGGGCAGCGAGTCGGGCCGGGTGTGGTTGTAGGTGACGAAGGTGATCGCGATCGCGCGGAGCACCACGTCCATGTCGGCCCACACGCCGCCGCTCGCCTTCGGGTCCTCCTTGCGCGTCGACGCGCCCGCGCCCGGCCCACCGCCGCTCTCGTAGGCCTCCAGCACGCTGATCGGGAGCTGCTCCCAGCCCTCGGGCAGGTGGCCGAGGCGCTTCTCGATCGCGAACGACGCCTGGATGTACGTGAGGCTGTCGCCGCCGAGCGACGCGAAGGTCTCGGAGTCGTCGATGTGGTCGGCGCCGAGCAGGCCCGCGAGCTCGTCGCGCAGGCTCTGGGTCGCGCTCTGCCGCTCCTCCGCGATCGCGCTCGCCGCCGCGAGGATGCTCCGGTAGTCGACCTTGCCGTTGTCGAGGCGCGGCACGGTCGCGAGGGCCACCGCGATCACCGCGTCGGCCGGCACGCCGCAGCGCTCGGCGAGGTGCGCCTCGAGCGCCGCACCGTCCGCGCCGTCCTCGACGCGCACGGCCACGATCGTGTCGTCGCCGGCCGCGATCGGCTCGGCGTAGCCCGCCGCCTTCGCGATCGACTCGACCTCGTCGAGGCTGATGCGCAGGCCCAGGATCTTCGAGAAGCGGCTGAGCCGACCGACGATCCGGTAGAGCCCGTCCTCGGTGCGCTCGGCGAGATCGCCGGTGAAGCGCTCGTCGGGCCCGGGCGGCGCGGCGAGGTCCGCCGGCTCCTCCGCGTAGCCCATCATCACGTTGGGGCCGCGGTAGACGAGCTCGCCGGAGACGCCGGCCTCTTCGATCGTCTCGCCGTCCTCGCCCACGAGCCGGAACGCGCCGCCGGGGATCGGCACGCCGATGCAGTCGCTCCGCTCGAGACAACGCTCCCACGGCAGGTAGGCCATGCGCGCGGTGCACTCGGTCTGGCCGTACATCACGAACAGGCGCTTGCCGTGCTCGGTGGCCCACTCCGCGATCCGCGCGACGCGCTCGGCCGGCATCTTGCCGCCCGCCTGGGTCAGGGTCCGCAGCGCGGGGAGGTCCTTGTCGAGGAGGCCGACCTGCTCGATGAGCTTCCACGTGTGCGGCACGCCGCTGAGGCTCGTGCAGCCCTCGCGCCGCATCAGCGCCTCGAACTCCGGGTCGACCACCGAGTGCTCGGTGAGCACGAGCGCCGCGCCGCGGCTCAGGTGCGAGCTGAGGATCGACGCGCCGTAGGAGTAGGAGAGCGGCAGCGACGTCGGCGCGACCTCGCCCTCGTCGATGCCGAGGTACTCCGCGATCGAGTCGGCGTTCGCCTGGATGTTCGCGCCCGAGAGGCGCACCAGCTTGGCGCGGCCGGTCGAGCCGGAGGTCGAGTACAGCGCGGCGAGGTCCGGGTGGAGCGCGACGTCGTCGTCCCGCAGGATCCGGAAGCCCGGCCGCCCCGCCTCGTGGACCGCGGACGGCGAGAACGTCGCGAAGATCGCGCCCTCGCGCGCGACGTCGCCGGGCTTGGCGATCAGCGCGACGTGCCCGCCGCGGAGCGTCGCGAGGTAGGCGACGACCGAGTCGATCGCGCTGGCGACCTCGACCATCACCAGGCGCCGCGTGTCGCCGAGCGCCTCGGCCGCCTCGTCGACTCGCGCGGCGAGCTCGGCGTAGGTGAGGCGGGCGCCCGCCTCGTCGACCAGCGCGACGCGGTCTTCGAAGCGCGCGAGCTCGGCGACGAACGCCGGCGTGGAGCTCCCGGGCGTGGGCTGCGCGGTCATGGTGGGCGACGGGCGGAACGTGGCGGCGATCCCCCCGCCGCGGGTCCGCATTTGTCACGTCGAAGCCGGGCGAGTCAAGGCTCGCGCCGGGCCGCGCGACGCGCCGCGCGGTCGTGGTCACCCCGATAGCCAGCCGCGGCCGCGATCGGTGGCTAACCGGTCTTCCACCCGAGGCGCTCGGCCCCCTGGCGCCGGGGGAACGTCCGCTGGCACGCCGCTCGCACTGGGAGGCCGGCAACCCCGGAGATCCCATGCTTGCTCGCCGACTCATCCCCCTCTTCGCCCTCCTCGCCCTGGCCTGCGCGCCGATGGCCGATCCCGGACCGGGCGGCGGTGGCCCCGGCCGCAACGGCGCGGCCCGGCTCGAGGTCGTCGGCGCCTCCGCGCTCGAGGCCGACCTGGGCACGGAGCTCGAGGTCGGCTTCCGCTACCTCGACGCGAATGGCCAGACGGTGGAAGGGGCCCTCGTCCGCTTCGCGATGACCCCGGCCGGCAGCCCCCTCGTCGCGGCCAGCGCGCCGACCGACGCGGACGGCGTGGCCTACGCGATGGTCCGCGCCGACGAGGCCGGCGCCTACACGCTCGAGGCGCGCGCCGACGACGCCGAGGCGAGCGCGACGATCACCGTCCGCGCGATGGCCCGCGGGGTCCTCGAGGTGAACACGCGCTACGACGGCGCCCGCCCGGTCAACGAGGCGGAGCTCGCGCTCTTCGCCAACGCCTCCTGCGAGGATCTCCTCCGCGCCGTGCCCACCCCCGAGGCGGTCGCGAGCGTCCCGGTCGGCGGCACCGCGACCTTCGAGAACGTGGCCCTCGACGTCCGCTACGCGGTCTACGCGCTCGGCATCGACGGGATGGACAACGTCGCGGCGGAGAACTGCGTCAGCCACACGATGACCGAGACGCACGAGACGCTCGACGCCGACCTCGCCGACATCGCGGTCCGCCTCGGCGGCCCCTACGCGACGGTCGAGACCTTCGACGTCACCGACGGCTTCTCGAACGACCTCGACACCCTCCTCCACGTGGCGGGCGGGCTCGGGAGCGACGACCCGGCGCTGTGGCTCGTCAACGAGGTCCGCAACGCCCCGGGCACCCCCGGTTGGGTCCGCACCGCGCTGGGCAGCAGCGTGACCCGGGAGCTCGCGGCCGGCCTGCTGCGCGACGCGCTCGCCGACGTCCACACCCCCCGCGAGCTGAGCGAGGTCGTCCGCGTCGGCGCCGACATGGACGCGGCGTTCAGCGGGATGACCCTCGAGGGCGAGCTCACCTACCAGCGCCCCGACGAGTTCGGCGTCGCGATGAGCCGCCACCGCATCAACATGCTCGTCGTCCCGCTCTCGGACGGCGAGGCCCGCCTCCCCCAGACCGCGTCGGCCGACGTGGTGGTGACCTTCGGAGACCGCATCGAGATGGACGAGCACGCGCTCGACCTCTCCTTCGGCCAGCTCGTCGAGATCATCCTCTCGGAGTCGATCCTCAGCCGCGTCTCGGGCCGCCCCGGGAGCCTCGGCGAGCTCGTCGCGCAGCAGTTCGACTGCCCCGCCATCGCGGCCCGCGTCGGCACCGGCACCACCGCCGACATCGCCAACATGGTGTGCGAGATGGGCGTGACCAACCTGCGCAACCGCGTCGACAACGCGATCCGCAACCTCTGGGACTACGACACGCTGCACCTCTCGGGCGACTCGGCCCTCACCGACACCGACGGCGACTACGACTACGACGCCATCGAGGGCGGCGTGGCCCGCGCGCGCTGGACCGGCGGCTCGGGCGAGCTCGACTTCCCCGGCGAGTTCACGGGCGAGTCCACCGACGACGAGCCCTACCGCCACCCGGTGCGGGAGCGCATGGGCGGCATCCTGTAGGTCGTTCCTGTAGGCTGCGCGGCGCGATGCGCGCCAACCCCCTCGTCTCGGACCCGCTGGTCTCCCTGCTCTTGAGCGACGTCGCTTGCGCGGCGTCGCTCGCGCAATTGGAGGCCTTCGACGGCCACTCGCCCGAGACCTTCGCGCTCTACATCGACGCCTGCCGCCGCGTCGCCCGCGAGGCGCTGCTGCCGAGCTACCGCGCGATGGACGAGGCGCCGCCGACGCTCGAGGGCGACGAGGTCCGTACCCACCCCGCGCTCCGCGACGGCTACGCGAAGCTGGTCGAGCTCGGGGTCATCTCGGCCACCCGCCCCGAGGAGGTCGGCGGCCAGCAGCTCCCGCTCGCGGTCGCCGCCCTCGCCCACGCCTACCTGATGGCGGGCAACCTCTCGGTCAGCGGCCTCGCGGGGCTCACGACCGGCGCGGCCCACCTCGTCGAGGCCTTCGGCGACGAGGAGACGCGAGGCCTGTTCCTCGCGCCGATGATGGAGGGGCGCTGGACGGGCACGATGGCGCTGACCGAGCCGCAGGCCGGCAGCTCGCTCGCGGATCTGACCACGTCCGCGACGCCGGCCGGCGACGGCACCTACCGGATCAAGGGCGCCAAGATCTTCATCAGCGGCGGCGCGCACGACGCGGCCGAGAACGTCGTCAACCTCACCCTCGCGCGCATCGACGGAGCGCCCGCGGGCACGCGCGGCATCAGCCTCTTCGCCGTCCCGCGCCGCCGGATGGAGAACGGCGCGCTCGTGGACAACGACGTCCGCGTCGCGGGGCTCATCCACAAGATCGGCTGGCGCGGCCTGCCGAGCCTCGCGCTCGCGTTCGGCGATCGCGGCGACTGCCACGGCTGGCTCATCGGCGCGCCGCACCGCGGGCTCGCGCAGATGTTCCAGATGATGAACGAGGCACGCCTGATGATCGGCCTCAACGGCGTCGCCACCGCTTCGGTCGCCTACCACGAGAGCCTCGCCTACGCGCGCGAGCGTCGGCAGGGCCGGCCCCTCGGCGTGCGCGATCCGTCGAGCCCGCCGGTCGCGCTGATCGCGCACCCGGACGTGCGGCGGATGCTGCTCCGGCAGAAGGCGATCGTCGACGGGGGGCTCTGCCTCTCGGTCGCGGCCGCGCGCTACGCGGACCTCGCGGCGCACCACCCGGACGAGGACACGCGCCAGCGCGCCGCCGCGGTGCTCGACGTGCTGACTCCGGTGGCGAAGAGCTTCCCGGCCGAGCACGGCTACGA
>JAUHXR010000363.1 GCA_030426845.1 Polyangia bacterium
CGAAGTCCGATCCGGGAAACCGGTGAGTCATCGGGTTCGAGGTCGTGCGGCGGGCGACGCTGGAATGGCACCGCCATTCCGAGGAGCTCGCCGCCCGAGATCGGGCGCGAGGGCCGCCGCAAACCCGGACACGCACTTCGGAGCGGGGGTACGTACCCCCGGCCCGAAGTCCGATCCGGGAAACCGGTGAGTCATCGGGTTCGAGGTCGTGCGGCGGGCGACGCTGGAATGGCACCGCCATTCCGAGGAGCTCGCCGCGCGAGATCGGGCGCGAGGGCCGCCGCAAACCCGGACACGCACTTCGGAGCGGGGGTACTAGAACCGGCCCGCGCAGCCGACGGATAGCAGGCCCGGCGCGCAGGCCACCGCCGCCGCCTCGCCCTCCTCCCAGTCCAGGCCCAAGAGGAGGAGCGCGACCCCCGTCCCGGCGAGGACGGGGCCGGTGATGAGGAGCGCGATCGCCGCTTCCTCGGCCTCGGTGGCGCGCTCGTAGAGGTCGCGGCACTCGGGGTCGACGTCGGAGCAGGTCTCGCGCGCGACCGCGGCGTCCTCGCGCACCCAGAGCGCGATGCCCCCGCCGATCGTGAGGAGGCCGCCCAGCACCGCGGCGGTGCCGCCGAGCCCGAGGAGCATCTCCTGGATCGGGGCCCCCGGGTGCGACAGCGCGTGAGGCACCGGCCGGTCCGGGTCCGGGGGCGCCGCCGCCGGGAGCATCGCGACGTCGACCTGCGCGCGCCTTCCGGGCGCGATCGAGACGGTCTGCTCGAACGGCTCGTAGCCGTCGAGCCGCACCACCAGCGGCCGCGGGCCCGCGCCGACCCGGATCGGCCCGGCGAGCGGGACGCGACCGACCTCGCGCCCGTCGAGGAAGACGATCGCGCCGGGCTCGCCGCCGAGCAGCTCGAGCTCGCCGATCTGACCGCGGATGTCGTCGAGCGCACCCTGGAGATGGCGCCGGTTGCGGCGGATGAACGGGTCGCCTCGGTCGGAGAGCGCCTCGATCATGTGCGCCTCGGCGCTCACGAACCGGCGGAGCGCCTGCTCGGCGAGGGCGATCTGCGCGAGGGTCCCCCCGCAGGGCTCGAGGTCGTAGGCGCGGCGGAACAGCTCCAGGGCCCGCAGGTCTTCGCGCGCCTCGCGCGCGTGGATTCCCTCCTCGATCAGGCTCTCCGCGCTCTGCGCCGCGGCGGGCCGACCCGCGAGGAGCGTGAGGGCGAGGGCGACGAGGGCGAGGGGCGCGCGCACGGCCGGAGCGTACCTCACGACGCCGGCCGCGGCGCGCTGCCTCAGTCCATGCGGTTGTAGATGTCGACGAGGCGGTTGTACCTCCCCTGGAGCTGTCCGTAGCTGCCGTCGGTCATCCACTCGGCTCGGGTCCCCACGCGGCTCAGCTCGCTGCGCGTGAGCCGGTCCCCGTCTCGGACGCGGCGCATCAGGGTGAGCGTCGCCTCGAGCAGCTCCTCGGCCCCCTCCCGGAAGCCACCGATGCTCGACCCGCCCCGCTCCGGGGGCAGGGCGAGCAGCTCGTCCACCCCGCCGCGCAGCGCCTCGGCCGCCGCGACGAAGGCCGCCGGATCCTCCGCCACGTAGCGCCCTCCTTCGATGTCGAGGTCGCGGGCGAGCCGGAGCACGCGGAGGGCCTGATCCATCGTGCGCTCGACCAGGTACTCGGCGCGTCGCGCGGGATCGGCCGCGAGGGCGACGAGGCGCGCCGCGCGCGCCCGATCCTGCACCGCCTCGACCTCCCGCCGGAGATCGCGGTCGGCGCTCGCGAAGGCCTCGTAGGCGGTGAGGAGCTCGGCGTGCATCTGCCGCCCCCCCGCCATGTCGTCGTCGCGCCAGGTCTCGCGCTCGTAGTAGCGATCGGCCCGGGCGAGCAGCGGGTACAGGCGCTCCACCGCGGCCGCGTAGGCCTCGGCCGCCCGCTCGGCGTCGGGCATCGAGGGCTCGCGCCGGGCCGCCTCGCCGACCGCCGCGCGGCAGCGCCGGGGATCGTAGATGGTGTAGAGGCCATAGACGATGCGCTCGCGGCCGGTCGGCCCGGTCTCCTCGTCGGCCCAGCTCAGGTAGCGCTCGCGCGACGAGTACACGCGCTCGCTGAAGCGGTTGAGGCAGTCGGTCGAGTAACCGCTGATCTTGCTCGCCTCGAGCTCCTCGCGCGGGACGGCCGGAGCCGCGGGGACGACAGGGGCGGCGGGCCGCGGCGCGATCGGGGCCGGCGGGGGCGCGCTGGCCACGCGAGGCGCGGGGGGCGGCGCGTCGTCGAGGCGGTCGAACGGCAGGGGAAGGCAGCAGCCGGCGAGAGCACAGATGAGCAAGAGCGGCGAGAGAGCTCGCATCGAATCCTCCTTTGCGCTGAGCGCGTCGGCCCCTGCCATCGGGCCGGGCGGAGCGGAGGTTGCGGACGCGGGCGCCTTAAATAGGGGAGGCGGCCTCCCGGACCATTCCAGGAGGCCGCCCTCGAGCGCAGGTGGGACCCTTTGCTCAGAGCACGTAGAGCCAGACCAGGTACAGGGTGCCCATCACCATCGCGAAGATGCCGAGGATTCCCTGGAACGGGGCCAGCTTGGCGCGGATGTTCTGGCCCTTCTCCATCGCCTGCTCGTTCTTGCTGAGGGCGTACTTGGTGATGAGCCCGAAGCCGAGCAGGAAGCCGACGAAGAGGTCCGCGAGGGCGACGCAGAGCCAGAAGATCCAGGTGAGCGGCGACTCGCTGAGCAGGCTGATGCCGGTCACCGACGAGATGGTCTCCCAGATACCCCAGCCGAACATGACGATGCCGATCCATCCCTGGTAGGGGGTCAGCTTGTCGATGAGCGTCTTGGCGTTGGCCATCCGCGAGACGACGAGGTTCGAGGCGGCGATGAGACCGCCCGCGATGGTGATGAGTCCTCCGAGCATTTCTTCCTCCAGTGCTGTGCCGAGACACATCGCAAGCTGGAGGCCAAGATCATGACCTTGGAATCATTGGGCTTTTCGGCCAAGCCCTAGGCAAGCCTCGCATGATGAGGCAAGGCTTGCTCGACCCATCCTTGCTCGACCGCCGGGAACGGCAGATCTTGCTCGGGCCGGCTCGAGCGACGGCGCGCCGAGGGCTCAGCTCGCCGAGGGCTCAGCGCGCCGAGGGCTCAGCTCGCCGAGGGCTCAGCCGCCGAGGGCTCAGCCGCCGAGGGCTCAGCCGCCGAGGGCTCAGCCGCCGAGGGCTGGCGTGGGCCGCGCAGGCAGAGCTCGACGCCGCGGAGCCCGGTGTCCGACAGCTCCATCGACCAGGCCTCCGCGACCGGGACGAGGTGGTCGGAGCAGAGGCGGCCGCCCAGGTCCTCAAGGCCGAGGCGACCCGTCTGGAAGACGAGGGTGCGCTCGATGCACCCCTCGGCCGGCAGGTAGGCGTCGTGGCGGAACGGCTGGGCGCCCGCCTCCTCCGCCGCGGTCACCGTCAGCGCCTGACCCGCGAGCTCGACCCGCGCCCCGTTGGCGCCGCGGATCCGCACGAGGGGGGACTCCGCCGCGCAGGCGGTGAGGGTCACCTCGACCTCCTCGAGCGAGGTCAGGTCGATCCGCGCCTCGTTCCCCGCGAGGGCCACCCGCTCGCCGCAGCTCGTCTGGCCGCTCGCCGGATCGATCTCGCACGACTCGGCGCAGAGCACCGAGGTGCCCATCTCGACGTCGGCGTCACAGAGCTGCGCCGCGAGCTCGCCCTCCTCGCCGGGCACCACGTCGCGCTGCCCGACGATCGGCTGGTCGAAGGCCACGAGCTGGACGCACCCGGAGGCGGCGAGGGCACACAGGAAGATCGCGCGGCGCATGGCCGGGCACGGTAGCTCAGGGAGGGGCCGAAGGAAACGCGCCACGCCAGCGGCTCGCGCAGGCCCACGCTCACATCGTCCCGTCCCACCCGTCCGGCGTGAAGCGCGCCCGGACGCGGAAGCGCCCCTCGCCCGCGACGCTGTAGTACCCGCGCGCGAAGGCGGCGCGGACGCAGCGGCCGAACGTCTCGGCCGCGGCCTCGGGCGGGTCCTCCACCGTGAGGTCGGGGATCTCGGCGCCCTGCTCCTGGATCGCGAGCACGAGAGCCCGCGGGGCCGGCTCCGGGCCGAGGCGGCGGTAGCAGCTCAGCGTGGGCATTCGCATGGTGATCGTCAGCACCTCGGCGAGCCACGCCGGGTCGTGGCCCTCGGCGTCGAGGACCTCGAAGGTCACGTCCGCCGCCGAGGGGCGCGGCGCCTGGGCGAAGCTGCTCGGAGGCTCCCACGGGATGCCGTCCCCGCGCGGCGCCCGTCGGGGATCGGCGAGCGTCGCCGCGACGGGCCGCGGCTCCTCGGACGCGCAGAGCCCGGCCCGCGTGTGGCAGGTCCCGTCGCGCGTCATGCCCGGCGCCGCCCCTCGCCCGAGCTGGCCGGACTCGTCGCCGCCCCAGCAGAGCACCTCGTCGCCGCGCCGCGCGCAGACGTGCACCGCGCCCATCGCGAGCTCGTCGACGCGACCCTCGAGCGCGACCCGCGGCGCCCGCTCGTCACCCGGCGGGCGCCGCTCGCTGCAGCCGCGCTCCGGCGTCACCCCGCGCTGCCCGCAGGTCCCGTTGCCCCAGCACACCACGCCCTCGGACGTGGCAGCGCACGTCGTGTTGCCACCAGCCGCGATCGCGGAGGCCCGCGCGAGCTCCGGCACGCGGGTCGGCTCGAGGCGCTGCGGCGCGTCCTGGCCGTCGACCTGCCCCATGTCGTCGCGCCCCCAGCAGAGCACCTCGCCGCCCGCGGTGCGGAGGCAGGCGTGGAACTGGCCCGCCGCGAGCTCGACCGCGTCGCCCTCCCGATAGGCCACGGGCCCGGGCGTGTCGTGCGCGCGGTCGCCGCCGTCGCCGAGCTGCCCGTGACGGTTGTCGCCCCAGCACGCCACCGTGCCGTCGCGCTTGAGCGCGCAGAGGAACGAGCCCCCCGCGACGAGCTGGACCGCGTCGTCGAGCCCTTCGATCGCGAAGCGCTCGTGGCGCCGGTTCGACCCCGGCGCGCCGACGCCCCAGCAGCTCACCGCGCCGCTCGCGTGGACGGCGCAGGCGTAGCCGCGGCCACCCGCGAGCTGGGTGACGTCCTCGAGGCCCTCCGTGTCGAGGATGCTGCGCGGGTGGATGCCGACGCACCGGACGCGCCCGCCCTCGAGGAGGGCGCAGGTCGCGGCCTCGAGCGGCAGGAGCTGCCGCACGCGCCCCTCGAACGGAGCCGCGAGCGGGACGCGGAGGCCCGTCGGCGCGTCGGGGCGGAGCGCGCCCTGGACGTTGGAGCCCCAGCAGACGGCGGCGTCGGCGCTCGCTCGGCAGGTCCGCGCGCCGTTCGCGGTGAGCGTCGACGGGGACCGCTTGAGCGGCTTGTCCGCGACCGCCTCCCCGCGCTCGCCGGGGCCGCAGCCGAGGAGCATCGCGGCCGCGAGCAGGGGCCAGAGGCGGGGCGACGAAGGCGGCATGGGCCGGATGCTACACGCGCGCGGCGCGTCGTGTAGTCTCCGGGCCTCGTGCGGGACTGGCCCAAGACCGCGTGGCTCGTCGGCGGGCTCGCCGCCCTGCTCGGGCTCGCCACCGTGGCGCTGCTCGACCGGCCGCTCGCCCACGGCTTCACCGTCCACTGGTACCACCCCGACCCGTCCGGCGCGCGGGTGCTGGTGGACACCACGACCGAGCACCGGGTCGCGTTCCCCAACGCGCACCGCCCGCTCGCGCGCTACATCAACGGCTGGCCGCACGAGGTGATGCCGATCCTCGCGACGCTGCCCCAGGTCGACGCGGTCCTGAGGGCCCGGCTCGAGGTCCCGCCCGGGCCGCCCCGCAGCCTCGTGGCCGACGTCGACGAGAGCGCCGAGATCTACGCCGACGGGGCGCGGCTCGGGCCGACCGACACCCTCGCGCCGGGGCCACACGATCTCTGGATCCGCTGGCGCGCGCGGCCGCGGCCGCACCCGCGCATGGGCCGGGCGGCCGACAGCGCGCGCTTCGTCCTCCTCTGGGACGCGAGCCACCCGGTGCCCGCGAGCGCGCTCCGCCCGGCCGACGGCGCGTGGACCGGCCTGCGGATCGCGCTCTGGGCGGTGGGCGGCCCGCTCGCGCTGCTCTTCGCGTGGCTGATGGGCCGGGCGTGGGGCGCCGGCACGCCGGCAGCGCGTCGGCGGCGCTGGGGCGCGGTGGCGACGCTCTTGATCGTCCTCCTCGCGTTCGGGCTACGGAGCTTCGACTACGACGTCATGCCGGAGTTTCGCGAGAACGGCGACGAGCTGTTCGCGATCTGGAACGGCTGGTCGCTCCTCGAGGACGGCACGCCCCGCGGCTGGTCGCTCTGGGCGGGGAGCTACGGCGGCGCGCTGCAGGTCGAGACGGTCCACGCGTGGAGCCAGCGGTGGAACGTCGTCACGCCCTACTTCGAGCACCCGCCGCTCACCCACCTCCTGATCGGCGCGGCCGCGCACCTCGGCGGCGCCGAGGGCTACCTCGACGCGACCCTCGCGGACACCCGCGTCGTGCCCATCGCGCTGACCACCTTCAGCACGCTCCTCGTGATCGCGCTCGGCCGACGCTACTGCCCCGAGGGCCCCGCGCCTTACCTCGGCGGCCTGCTCTTCGCCGCGGTCCCCGCGATCGCGATGCAGTCGCGCGTCATCAAGGAGGAGTCGCTCCTCGTCCCCCTCGTGCTCGCGATGGTGCTGTTCTTCTTACGATGGCGCGAGTCGCGGCGGACGCGCGACCTGGTGGGCGCCGCGCTCTGCGCCGGGCTCTCGACCCTCGCGAAGATCCCGGCCGTGGTGTGGGTGCCCGCGCTCACGATGCTCGTCGCGGCCGAGCAGGGCGAGCGGCGCCGCGCGTACCTGGTGGCCGCGATCGGCCTCGGCGTCTCCGCGCTCGTGCTCGTCTACGCGGCGTCGATCGACCTCGAGGTGTTCTTCCTCACCCAGGGCAAGCAGGGCGGCCGGCCGACCCACTGGAACCTCTTCTCGCGGTTCCTCGATCACATCCGGATCAACCACAACCACGTCGGGCGCGGGTGGATCCTCTTCCTCTGGGTCGGCTACCTGACGAGCGTGGCGCAACGAGGCTTCCGCAACAGCGCGCCGATCGTGGTGCCGATGATCACCTGGATGGTCGCCATCGGGCTCGGGAGCGGCAACTGGAGCTACGGCTGGTACTGGCTGCCGATGTACCCGTTCCTCTGCGTCGGCGCGGGCGACTTCCTCGGCCGGCTCTGGCAGAAGCCCGACCTGCTCAAGGGCACGCTCTTCATCGTCCTGCTCGTGATGTACACGCTGAGCTTCACGATGGATCTCTCGGTCGAGATCCTCGCGGTCAACTACCCCGCGATGCGTCGGGTCGTCACCGTGTTCCTCGCCGCGTTCCTCGTCCCCTACGGCCTGGTGCAGGTGTGGCCGCGGCGCCGCGACGTGGTCGCGCTCGCGCGCCTGTCGACCGCGGCCGGGCTCGCGGTCTTCGTCGGGGCGAGCGTCTACTTCGTCGTGCACTACGAGACGATCTACGAGACGCACCACGACTTCGACCTCGACCTCTACTGGACCCCCTGAGGCCGCTCTGGCTCGCCCGGCTCTTCCGGCGCGGGGCGCCCCGTTCCGAGGCGCGCCCGCGCGTACGAGCGCGCGAGGGGAGCGTCGATCCGGGGCGCGACGCCTCACTCGCGCATGCCGCGGTCGCGATGTGCCCCTGCGGGACGGCCCGCGCGCGTACCCCGTCGCAGCCGGCGGCGGTGGCACGCGCCTCGCACAACGGCTGGAGGCAACCCCAACCAGGAGAAGACTCGAATGCTGAGGAAGATGATGATCGCCGCCGCCCTGCTCGCCCTGCCCCTCGCCGGGTGCTCGGAAGAGACGGAGTCGCACGCCGAGAACGCGGCGGAGGCCACCGGCGCGACCGTCGAGTCGGCGGGCGAGGATGTCGAGGCCCACGCCGAGAACGCGGCCGCGGAGGCGGCGGCGGCGGCGGAGGCGACCGGTGAGGCGGTCGACGAGGCCGGCGACGCGGTCGAGCGCGAGGCGGTCGGCGCGAGGGCTGAGATGGAGGCCGAGGCCGACGTCGTGGCCGAGCAGATGGCCGAGATCGACCGGGCCGGCGAGCGCGCCGAGGCGGAGGCCGAGGCGGCTCACGAGGCGGCGAACGACTGAGCCTCGAGGCCAGCGGCTCGGACCCGCAGCTCGACTTCGAGCCGCCGAGCTGACGCCCCATGCTCCCTGAAACGCGCGAGGCGCGCCGCGGTCTGCGGCGCGCCTCGTCGCGTTGGTGGTCGAGTGCTCGACCCGCTCAGCTGCCGATCGCGACGCCGAGCTTGTGCCGCAGCGCGAGGTACTCCTCGCTGACCGCGTAGACCTGCAGCTCCTTGAGGCGGTCCTTCTGCGGGACGCCCGCCGACTCCTCGGGGCTCGCCTTGACCACCGCGGTCGCGAGCTCGAGGTCGTTGGAGAGCAGGAAGCCCGCGCGATCCGCGGTGAGGTCCACGCCCGCGACCCACTTCTTGAGGTCGAGCTCCGGCGCGGCCGCGAGGAGCTTCTGCACGTGCGAGCGCAGCCGCTCCTGCTCGGGCCCCTTGAGGTGCTTCTTGAACGCCCCGAGGTGCTCGTCGACGCTGCCCGCGAGGTTCTTCGGGACGGGGAAGTTGCCCACCGCCGTCTTGATCGCCGCGAGGAGCCACGCGCGCAGGCCGCTGCCCGTCGGGACGAGCATGCGCAGGTAGTGGCCGGCCCGCAGGTAGCTCATGTGACGGCCCGCGACGAACGCGAGCGCCTTGCTCGGGCCGCCCGCGAGCGCGCCCTGGCCGAGGCCGATCGCGGGCGGGTTCGCGAA
>JAUHXR010000364.1 GCA_030426845.1 Polyangia bacterium
GGCTCGACGGGCCCCAGCACCGGATGGAGCGGGCCGACGTCGCGGCCTTCCTCGCCGGCCCGCCGCGGCCCTTCGACCGCATCGTCTGCGACCCGCCGTCGTTCTCGACCCGCTACGGCGACGGCGGTCTCGACGTCCTCCGCGACCAGCGCCGCCTCGTCGCCTCGCTGCGCCCCTGGCTCGCTGACGACGGATGGGCGCTCTTCTCGACCAACCACCAGCGCTTCGAGCCCGACCTCGACGGCCTCGGCTTCACCGTCGAGGAGCTGACCTGGACCGTGCCCGAGGACTACCGCAACCGCTCCGTCCACCGCGCGTTCCTGCTCCGGGCGGGGTAGGGCGCCTGCGCTTGGGCTCGGATCTTCGCCGCGTGCTACCTTAACCCCCGGGGAGCCGACTCCCAGGGAGCCGAGCGTTTGACCACGTCCAGCGAAGCCGCCTCGGGAGCCGAAGACACCCTCGTCGGGCGGGTGGTCGAGGGCCGCTTCCAGGTGCTCGAGCGCCTCGCGTCGGGCGGGATGGGCGTCGTCTACAAGGCCGAGCAGCAGCCGCTCGGGCGCCTCGTGGCGCTGAAGATCCTCGAGCTGCAGCGCGGCGTTGCGGACGAGAGCTTCACCAAGCGCTTCTTCCTCGAGGCGTCGGCCGCGGCCAAGCTGACGCACCCCAACACCATCGTGGTGCACGACTACGGCCAGACCTCGGACGGCCTCTACTACATCGCGATGGAGTACCTGCCGGGGGAGACCCTCGGGGGGCGCCTTCGAGACCAGGGCCCGATGGCGCCGGCGGAGGCGCTCCACGTCGCCATCCAGGTCGCCAGCTCGCTCCACGAGGCGCACCAGCAGGGGCTCGTGCACCGCGACCTCAAGCCCGGCAACGTGATGTTCGCGCCGCGGGGCGGCGACCCGCTGTTCGTGAAGGTGCTCGACTTCGGCCTCGTCAAGATGGTCGGCGAGGCGGAGACGGACCTGAACCTCACGCAGAGCGGCGTGATGATGGGCTCGCCGCGCTACATGGCGCCCGAGCAGGTGCGCGCCAAGGCGATCGACCCGCGGACGGACATCTACTCGTTCGGCGCGGTCTTCTATCACGTGCTCACGGGCAAGCCGCCTTTCCCTGCCGGGAGCGCCTTCGAGGCGATGAACCACCACGTCTACACCGCGCCGTCGCCCTTCCAGCAGGTCGCGCCGGGCTGCGCGGCCGGGCCTCAGCTCGAGGCGGCGATCCTGCGCTGCCTCGCCAAGGACCCGGCCGACCGCTTCCAGACGATGGACGAGGTCATGGGCGCGCTGCGCGCCTGCGCGGGCGAGGCGGGGGCGTCGGCGGGCGTCGGCTCCTACCTCGGCGCAGGCAGCGGCAGCGGCTCGTGGGACAAGCTCGCCGCGGCGCAGGTCGCCGCTCCCGCGCCCGTGGCGCCGCCTCCCGCCGCGCCGCCGGTCGCGACCCCGGCGACGGCCAAGGGCCCGGTGTCGACCAAGACGGTGCGCTGGGACGCCTCGACCGCGCCGCCCCCGCCGGAGCCCTTGGCGTCCGCGCCCTTCGCGGCCGCGGCTCCCGCCGGGCCCAAGCGAGGCGGCGCGCTCAAGCTCGCGCTGGCCGGCTTCGCGCTCGTCTTCCTCGCGGGCCTCGCCGCGATGGCCGCCCTCCTCATCCCGATCGGCGAGCCGACACCGGCCGCGGTGACGACCGGGCCGGGCGAGGTCACGTCCGGCGAGCCCGGGTCCGGCGAGGTCACGTCCGGCGAGGCCACCCCGGATCCGGGGACCGCCAGCCCGCCGCCGGACGCGCCCGTCGAGCCGCCGCCGACCGAGCTCGGCGCGGGCGAGGCGCCGGTCGCGCCCGAGGTGGAGGAGCCCGCGCCGCTCGTGCTCCGGACCGACCCGGTCGGCGCCACGATCCGCCGCGACGGCCAGGACCTCGGCGACTCGCCCATCCCGCTCGTGATCGAGGCCGGCGCGCGGTGGACGCTCGAGATCTCCCACGAGGGCTACGTCACGCGCACCGTCACCGTGCTCGGCGGCCAGCGCGAGCTGACCGTGCACCTCGACCCGGCGCCGACCCGCCGCCAGGGCCGGCGCGTCCCCGTCCCCGACCCGGTGGTGCGCCCGCTCGCGCCCGCGGCCGACCCGCCCCGGACGACCGGCCCGATCCGCCCCGATCCGCGCGCCCCCGACCTCGACAACCCCTGGGCGCACTGAGCTTCAGCGGCGCGCTGAGCTTCGGGGCACGCTGAGCTTCGGGGGCGGTTGGCGACCGACTCAGCTCGCCTCGGCGACGAGCCAGTAGGTCTTCATCGCGCCCTTGCCCTTGACCTCGATCGTGCCGCGCGGCTCGAGCACGAAGCGGTCCCCGAGCGCGCGCGCCGTCGTCTCGCTCACCTGCACCCGACCCGGCTCGCCGTGCGACTCCATGCGGCTCGCGGTGTTCACCGTGTCGCCCCAGAGGTCGTAGATGAACTTGCGGCGCCCGATCACGCCGGCGACCACCGGGCCGGTGTGGATCCCGATGCGGACGGAGAACGCGTCGTCGCTGGCCGCGAGCTCGGACCGGGCGTTCAGCCGCGCGAGCTCGTCCCCCATCGCGAGGGCCATGCGCGCCACCGCGCCGGCCGGGTCGGGGTGCGGCTCGGGGAGGCCGCCCGCGAGCATGTAGGCGTCGCCGATCGTCTTGATCTTCTCGAGCCCGAGCTCCCCCGCGAGGTCGTCGAAGCTCGAGAAGATCGCGTCGAGCCGGTCGACGAGCTGCTCGGCGGGGACCTGGGCGGAGTAGCGGGTGAAGCCGCAGATGTCGGCGAAGAGCACCGTCACGTCGTCGAACGAGTCGGCGATGGTCGACTCCTCGCCGCGCAGCCGCTCCGCGATCGACTCCGGCAGGACGTTGAGGAGCAGCCGCTCGGACTTCTCCCGCTCGCTCGCCAGCTCGTCCATCTGCCAGGCGATCACGCGCTCCTGCCAGAAGCTGCGCCGGCCGGCGATCTCGGAGGCCCGCGTCGCCCACGCGCCGTAGCCGATCCCGACGAGATAGAACATCAGGATGAAGAGCTGGATCGGGGCCGCCGACTCGTCGCGCACCACGTCGATCGCGACGAGGTAGCCGAGAACGAGCGCTGCACAGAGGAACTGCAGCTTGACGCCGAGCCGGGTGAGCTGCGGGACGAGCAAGGGGAAGAGCACCGCGCCCCACGTCACGTAGAGGACCCCGCCCGGGTCTTCGGCCGACACGCCCACCGTCAGGAACAGGAGCGGCCCGAGGAGCGTGTGGAGCACGCCGATCCCGCGGTGCAGCCGCGCGGCGTGGCGGGTGAGGGTGACGACCGCGAGCGCGAGGCTCAGGGGCACGGCCAGCCCGTAGCGGATCGGCCACGCTATCCACACCGCGTCGGGGACCACCAGCCAGTCCACCGGGGCGAACACCGCGTAGATGACCAGCACGCTCCACGCGGACCAGCGGAGCGGCACCTTCAGCTCGCGCTCGAACCGCGTCGCGACGAACTCGCGCTCGAGCGCGGGGTCGGCGAGCTCGCCCCAGACGTTCAGCGTCGGCTCGGGCGCGGGCGCCTGCCGGGTCGGGAGGAGCTGCGCCGAGGGCCGCTCCGAGTTGCTGCGTCTGCCCACGCCGGCGCGATTCTACTACGCCATCTTCATCCCCGCGGTCGCGGTCGCGGTCGTCGCGGCGGTGCGGCACGCATCAGGGCGCGCAGGCGGGGTTGGCCGGGACGGTCAGCCCGCCGACGAGATCGCGGAGCATCGCCACGCCGGCCGCGTGGACCTGGTCGGTCGCGAGCGGCGGCATCGCGAGCCCGGTCGTCCCGCCGCGCGCCTCCATCCGCACGACCGCGAGGCTCGTGTCCGGCGCGCCCGGGTGGATGCGGCACCACGCGTTGGAGCCGGGCCGAGGGGTGGTGGCGACCCGGTTGACGCCCGTGTCGAACAGCGCGGTGGCGTCGACCGTCGCGAGCCCGGTGTCGAGCCAGGTCAAGAAGCCGCTGTTGCAGGCCGGCGTCCCGCAGGACGGGCCGCGCGCGGGGATCGGCGGGTGGTGGCAGTGGCCGCAGTTCGCGTGGAGGTAGCCGAGCGTGGCCTGCTCCGCCGGCGTGCCCGGCACGTCGGCGAGCGACTGGGCGAAGGCCGGCGCGAGGGTGGCCGGCGGCGCGAGCAGATCCGCGAGCGTGACGCCGTCGCCGTCGTGGTTGAGCATGATCGCGCTGAAGCCGTTGACGAGGTCGAGCGTCCCGTTGTGGCACTGCACGCAGTCGGACCCGCTCGGGATGTCGTGCTCGGTGCCGAGCGCGTTCTCGCGGCGGTCGGGCGGCGCGTTGGTCACGTCCTCGACCCCGGTCTGGTCCTCGAGCCACGCGTAGGTGCGCATGTCCCACGCGGTCAGGCCGGTCCCCGGATCGGTCTTCTCGAGCACGCGCGTCTCGATGCGTACGCCGCCGACGTAGAACGTCTTGTAGAGTCGCGTCCCGACCGGGAACACCCAGTTGTCGGGATCGGTCGCGTCGATCGTCTCGCCGGGCGGGAGGTAGATGTAGCGCTCCTTCTCGGCGCCGTCGGCCCACAGCTCGAAGCGGGGTCGGTAGGCGCGCACCCCGAGGGCGACCACCGTGCAGTCGCCGGGCTCGTAGAGGCCGGGCGGCCCCTCGCAGCCGGGGCCCGCGTCGGGGATCGGCGCGCCCCCATCGAAGCCCGCGTCGAGCTCCTCGGGTGGGCCGGCGTCGGCCGGGCCGGCGTCGAGCTCTCCGTCGCCGTCGTCGCAGCCCCCCGCGGCGAGCGCGCCGAGGGCGATCACGAGGGCGAGCGTGGTGGCGTAGGTCCGGGTCACGGCGGCCATCATAGGGCGAGTCGCGCCGCGCGCACAGAGGTGCCTCCGAGGGGGCCCCGGGGATGCGACCTCGGAGGCGGCGGCGGGCTGAGGCGCTCTGCCCCGGGCGCCGCGAACGGCGTCGTAACCCGCGTGTGGCCGCTCCGCGGTGGCTGCCGGCCTCGGGCCGCTGCTACTATCGCCGGCGCATGCTTCGAGCTCACCCGGTCCCCCTCACCGCGCCTCCCCGCGGCACGCTGGAGGTCGGCGCCCTCGGGGTCGCCGCCGCCGCGCTGATCGCCGCGCTGACCCTCGCGCTGACCCTCGCTCCGGCCGCGCACGCCCAGGACGCGTCGCCGCCGCCGTCCGGCCAGGAGCCGGCCCAGACCGACGCGCTCGACGAGGCCGCGCGGCTGACCTTCGAGTCCGCGCGCGAGGCCTTCGTCGCCGGCGACTACGAGACCGCGCTCGTCCGCTTCCGCCAGGCCTACCAGCTCAGCAACCGGCCGGGCCTGCTCTACAACATCGCGCAGACCCTCGACCGCCTCCGCCGCGACGAGGAGACGGTGCAGGCGCTCCGCGACTACCTCGCCGCCTACCCGGCCGCGCCCAACCGCTCCGAGGTCGAGGCGCGCATCCGCGTGCTGGAGGCGACCCTCGAGCGCAACCGGCCCGACCCGGAGCCGACCCCCGAGCCCGACCCCGATCCGGACCCCGCGGTGAGCGGAGGCGCCGGCTCGCGCGACGCGGGCGGCGGCTCGGACCTCGCGATCCTCCACCCCGCGATCTTCCTCGCGGTCGGCGGCCTCGCCCTCGTCGGCGGCGGCCTCGCGATCTGGACGGGGCTCACCACGCTCTCGCTCAACCAGGACTACCAGGACAGCACCAACGTGACCGACGCGCAGCGCCTCTACGACGACGCGAGCACCTACCAGCTGCTGACCAACGTGTTCCTGTTCTCCTCCGCGGGCCTCGCGGCGGTCGCGGTGGTGCTCGCGATCCTGACCGACTGGGACGCGCTCGGTGGCGGCGGTGACTCGTCGTCGGCCGCGCTCCGCCCGTCCTTCGGCGTCGGCCCGACCGGCGGGAGCCTCGGGCTCGAGGGGAGCTTCTGATGACCCGCGCTTCGATCGTGCTCACCCTCGCCGCGGCCCTCCTCGGGGGCTGCTTCGTCGTCAACGAGGACCACCTGAACGAGCTGCGCAACGGCGGCGGCGACGCCGGCCCGGACGCGGGCGACGTCGACGCCGGCGAGGGCAGCGACGCGGGTCCGGAGATGCTCCTGAACCCGGCCTGCGGCGGCGCCGAGGCCGACTACTTCGTCATCCGCGACACGGTCGAGAACCTCGTCGTCGACACGCGCGGGATGACCAACACCGTGCGCTCGCGCTGCGGCGTCTCGAACACCGGGCCCAACGGCTTCCTCGCCCTCGACGCGCGCGGCGGTCAGCAGTGGCACTTCCACATCCAGGCGGGCGGCGCCGATCTCGACCCGCTCATCTACCTGCTCGACAGCGGCTGCGACGCGCGCGACTGCAGCTTCAACTCGAACTACTGCCAGGGCCAGGCGGGCGACGAGCACTTCGCGTTCATCGCGCCGACCGACGGCATCTACTACCTCGGCATCGACGACGGCACGAACCCCGACGGCGGCCAGTACACCCTGTCGGCCTACCTGCTGGTGTGCGGCGACGGCGTGGACGCGCACGGCGAGGCCTGCGACGGCAGCGGCAACTGCGACGACTGCCGCGCGCAGATGGGCGAGGCCACGGTCTCGCAGGAGATCGAGGTCAACGACAGCCAGGTCGAGGCTAACCACATCGTCCTGCCCGCGAGCAACACCTTCACCTTCACCGGCTCGCTCACGCCCGACGGCTGCACCTACCCGGACGTCTTCACCTTCGAGGTGCCGGACTCGTCCATGGTCGAGGTGGTCGCGCTCGACTCGTCGAACCTGCCGTGCGCGTCGTCGTCGCTCACCGAGGACTTCACGCTGACGATCCGCAACGCCCAGAACGAGGTCGTCGTCGCGCCGATGAACCAGGCCGGCACCGGCTGCGCGATCATCGAGCCGCGCTCGCTCCCCGCCGGGAGCTACTACCTCTGGGTCGACTACGTCGCGCCGCTGACCGACCGCCCGGCGAACTACAACCTCCGCCTGACCGTCAGCCGATGACGCGCTCGACCGCCGCGCTCTCGCTCCTCCTCGCTGGGCTCCTCCTCGCGGCGATCGGGGGCGCGTCCACCGCGCGCGCCTACGAGCCCTTCGCGTTCCTCATCCCGTGCCGCGCGACCGCCGTGAACTCGGTCGGGACGACGCGGCCCTGCATCACCTGCCACGACAACCCGGACGGCGGCGGCGGCTGCGGGACCGCGCCGTGCTTCAACCCGTTCGGCGCCGCGTTCAACGCCAACGGCCGCGTCTGGAACGCGACGCTCGCCGCGATGGACTCCGACGGCGACGGCTACACCAACGGCGAGGAGCTCGGCGATCCGACGGGCACCTGGAACGCGGCCCTCGGCTTCCCGGCCTGCGAGTGCCCGACCCGCCCGGGCTTCGCGATGTTCACGCCGGCCGACGTCGACGAGGACATGGACGGCTACTGCTGCATCGGCCGCGACACCGACGGCGACGGTAACTGCCTCGGCGCGACCGAGAACGACGGGAGCGTGGACTGCGACGAGTCCGACGGGACCGTGAACTCCGGCGTGGCCGAGATGTGCACGAACGCGATCGACAACGACTGCGACGGCGCCCCGACGCTCCTCGACAGCGACTGCGAGATGGTGGTCGACCGCGACGGCGACGGCTTCTGCCCGATGGGCCGCGACAACAACGGCGACCGCGACTGCACCGACTCGATGGAGGCGGACGGCAGCGTCGACTGCGACGACACCGAGCCGACCGTCTCGCCCGCCGCGGGCGAGAACTGCGTCGACATGCTCGACAACGACTGCGACACGCTCGTCGACCTGATGGATCCCGACTGCACGAGCGACATCGACTTCGACATGGACGGCTTCTGCCCGATCGGCGCGGACCTCGACCGCGACGGGAACTGCAACGGCGTAGGCGAGCTCGCGGCCGGCTTCGACTGCGACGACTCCCGGGGCGACGTGAACCCGAGCGCGATGGAGGTCTGCACCGACGGCGTCGACAACGACTGCGACGGCTTCGTCGACTTCCGCGACGATGCGGACTGCGGCGCGTTCTTCGACGGCGACATGGACGGCTACTGCCCCGTCGGTCAGGACATCAACCGCAACGGCAATTGCACCGACCTGGGCGAGGACGCGGGCCCGAACGACTGCGACGACACCAACGCGGCGATCAGCCCCGGCAACCGCGAGCTCTGCCTGGACGCGGACACCGACGAGGACTGCGATGGGCTCATCAGCCTCGCGGACCCGGACTGCGCCGGGTACATCGACGCGGACGGCGACGGCTACTGCTTCGTCGGCAGCGACATGAACATGGACGGGCTCTGCACCGGCGATGACGAGGCGGACGGGCGGGGCGACTGCGACGAGATGAGCACCGCCGTCCGGCCGACCGCGACCGAGGTGTGCACCGACGGGATCGACAACGACTGCGACGGGAGCACCGACGCGGCCCAGTTCTTCACCTGCGACGACTACCGCGACCGCGACCGCGACCACTGGTGCTTCATCGGCCAGGACATGAACGGCGACTTCGACTGCGCCGACGCGGGCGAGCAGGGTGGCCCGACCGAGTGGACGGCCGAGATGGACCCGCACACCGATCACGTGCGCAACCCGCAGTCGCTCGGCACCGAGGAGTGGCCGACGCGCTACCCGGGTGCGCCGGAGAACTGCCTCAACCGCATCGACGAGGACCTGGACGGGCTGGTCGACGAGGCCGGCTACTGCGTGAACAACCGAGACGCGGACGGCGACGGCCACTGCCCCCTCGGCACCGATCTCGACGGCAACGGCGACTGCCTCGGCCCGGGCGAGAACACGGCGACCACCGACTG
>JAUHXR010000365.1 GCA_030426845.1 Polyangia bacterium
CTGCCCGGTCAGGACGCCGAGCGCGGCGATCCCGAAGCCCGCGGACCAGAAGGCGGCCGCGACCGCCATCGCCCAGCGCGGCCCGCGCCGCTCGACGAGCGTGCCGCCGAGCGCGGCCGAGAGGCCGAGCATCACGATCCCGAGCTGGAACGGCAGCGCGCTCTGGGTGCCGCTCAGCTCGAGGGTGGCCTCGAGCGGCGGCTTGAAGACGCTCCACGCGTAGGCCTGCCCGATCGACAGGTGCACCGCGAGGGCGGCCGGCGGGACGAGCCACCGGCTCCACGTCGCAGGGGCCACCGCGCCGGCGCGATCGAGCATCCGACGCACGGTAGCAGTCGGCCGCGGGGGATCGCGATCCCCCGCGGCCGCTGCCTCTCTGATCACCCGCGCCGCAGCTCGAACGAGAGGCTCGGGACGCGCTTGCGGTGGATCGTGTCGGCGATGTCGCGTCGCATGCGACCGCGCACCGCCTCCACCGCCTCGCGCACCGCCTCGGGCGGGGTGTCCGCCGGCGCCTGCAGCTGCACGAGCAGCCGCGAGGCGTCGGGCGCCCCCACCACGTCGATCACGAACAGATCGAGGAGCACCTCGTCGTCGCTGTCGGCGAGGGTCATGGCCACGCTCTCGCGCACCTGCGCGCAGAGCTGGGCCAGCTTGTTGTCACGCTTGGCCATCGGAATTCTCTCTTCGGGGATGTCGAAGGCGTGGAGGCCTCGCCCGATCGCGGGTCAACGCGACGGCGGGGCGCTCCGGGCTTTCGCAGGAAGAGACATGACCGACTCCAGGCCGCCCAGCCTGAGGCCGGCGCCGGGTCACGTCAACGCGCCTCTGGCCGGCCGTCCGCGGCCCTCGAGCGCTCCGAGGACCGGCCGGCGGAGGCGCAGGCGACGGGAGGGGGGGGGTGAGATGTGCTCTAGTTCCCCCGCGCGACCGCGCCCGGGGTCTTGCCGGTGTGGCGCTTGAACGCGCGGCTGAACGCCGCCACCGACGAGTAGCCGAGCCGGTCGGTCACCTCCGCGATGCTCAACGCGTCTCGCTGAATCCAGCGCGTCGCGAGCTGCATGCGCCGGGTCCCGAGGAACTGGATGGGCGACGTGCCGAGCTGCTCGGCGAACTTCTTCGCGAAGCTGGCCCGCGACATCCCGGCCTCGCCGGCCAGCTCCTCGAGCGTCCACGGTCGCGTCGCGTCGCCGTGGATGAGCGCGAGCGCGCGGCCGAGGCCGGGCTGGCGGAGCGCCTCGAGCCACCCGCGCCGTCGCTCGGCCCCCTCGTCCACCCAGCTCCGGGATCGCCCGGATCACGAGCACGTCGGCCAGGCGATCGACCACCGTGTCGGAGCCCGGCCGCGCGGCTCCGACCTCGTCGACCAGGCACGCGACCAGCCGCTCCGTGTGAGCGTCGGATCCACCGCCTCGCCGGGCGCAGATCGTCTCCGGTAGCTCCGCGAGGACGGGGTGGGGATCGAAGACGAAGCTGCCGGAGATCAGCAATGAACGTTCCCCCTCGCCGCCGTGAGTCAGCCGGACGCCGAGGTCGGAGACCGCTTCGTGCGCGACGGCCGAGAGGCCGTGCACCGGGCTCTCGGGCGAGTCGAGCAGCTCGTGCGTGCGCCCATGCGGCAGCAGCGCGAGGTCGCCCTGAGCGAGGCGGCACACCTCGTCGCCCGTCCGCACGACGCAGTGACCCTGAGCCGCGAAGTGGAAGACCGCGCGCTCGCAGCCCACGACCCGCATCCCCCACGGGGCCGCCAGGGCGCTCCGGACGTAGCGGCTGTCGCGGATCCGGAGGTCCCGGAAGACCTCCAGCATGGGGTCGAGAGAGGACACGCGGTCACCTGAACCGAGGGGAGCTGAAGAGGAATTGATAAAGAAGATGGACGATGGGTGATTGAGAGTCCAGACGCTGCTCCCTAGGGTTCGGAGGTCGCCCGGTGGCAGCCGCGGCGAATCGGCACACCCGCCGCGGCCTCGTCGCGGCCCCTCCGCGGGCATCGCCCGCCCACGAGGTTCGACCATGACGTTCTCGCTCGACTCCATCGCGCGCCAGGAGGGGCGCGTCGCCATCGTCACCGGCGCCAACACCGGCCTCGGCTACGAGACCACCAAGGCGTTCGCCCAGAAGGGCGTCACGACCGTCATGGCGTGTCGCACCCAGGCGCGCGCGCTCGACGCCATGGCGAAGATCCAGGAGGAGGTCCCGGACGCCAAGCTGGAGTTCCTGCAGCTGGACCTGGCGGATCTCGCGAACGTGCGCCGGTTCACCGAGGCGTTCCGCGCGAGCCACTCCTCCCTCGACCTCCTCGTGCTGAACGCGGGCATCATGACCCCGCCCTATTCCAAGACCGTCGACGGCTTCGAGAGCCAGATGGGCGCCAACTTCTTCGGCCACTTCTTGCTCACGTCGCGGCTGATCGACCTCATGCCCGACTCGGCCTCTTCGCGGGTGGTCGCGCTGTCGAGCAACGCGCACCGGATGGGGCAGAAGCGCATCCACTTCGAGGATCTCCACTGGGAGAAGCGGTACGCCGGGATGGACGCCTACGCCCAGACCAAGCTGGCGTGCCTCATGTTCGGCAACGCGCTGGCCCGCCGCCTCGACGCGGCGGGGAGCTCCATCGTGGCGCTCAGCGCACACCCGGGCATGTCGGGTACGGAGCTGAGCCGCAACGGCCCCCGGCTGCTCCAGCTGTTCCAGGCCTTCCTGCTGGCCACCCTCGGGCCGTTCCTCGCACACCCGCCCCCGAAGGCGGCGCTTCCGCAGATCCGGGCCGCGCTCGACGGCGACGCCAAGGGCGGCGAGTACTACGGGCCCACGGGCTTTCGCGAGTTCAAGGGCCCTCCGGGCCTGGTCGGGCAGCTCCCCTACGCGCTCGACGAGGCGGAGCAGGACCGCCTCTGGGAGGTCGCCCGCGAGGCCACCGGCGCGGTGTTCCCGTGGGAATCCGACGCACACGCGACCACGTAGTCACTAGGGCGCGAGGATGAGCACCTTGAGCTGGCTCGGCGCGACGCGCGCGCCGACCGCGTTGGTCGAGTTCTGCATCGTCACGCTCGTCATCCGCGTCGCGGGCATGCCGCCGACCAGCGCGGTGGTGGCGCCGGTGACGTGGCGCGAGGGGCCCATCACCGTGCCGGAGGCGACGCCCGTCCCGACGCCGGCGTTGTCGCCCTGGGTCATGGGGATGACCGTGCCGAGGTTGTGCGCCGGCGCGTTGGCGAAGAGCACGTGGGGGACGTTCGGGATCGCGGTCGGGCCGGCCGCGGTGTTGGGGTAGGGGATCGGCACCGGGCCGCCCGGCGTCGGCGTGAGGCACACGTCCGGGAAGGCGAGGTCGAGGCCCATCATCTGGGTGTTCGCGAACATCGTGGTCCTCCTGCTCTCAGCCGACGTGGATCTGCTCGCCGTCCATCTTGACGAGGCGCTCGGCGGTGACGAGCGCGTTCTCGCCGCGGACCGAGACCTCCTTGGCGGCGCGGATCTCGACCTCGCCCGCGCGCGTCAGCTCCAGGCCCTCGACCTCGCGCACGCTCTGCTTGGCGCGCAGGCTCACGCGATCGGCGACCGCGCTGAGCACGTCGACCACGCGCTCGAGCCGGCGCGCGACGACCTCGACCGTCCCGACGCTCGCGAGCGTGACGCCCGCGCGACCGAGGAAGCGCAGCGCGCCGCCGGTGCGCACGTCGAGGTCGCCGTCGAGCTCGATCGTGGGCTGCGCGCCGGACGCCCGCCGCAGGACCTGGACGACGAAGGCGTCGTCGTCGCCGATCGCTACGAGGACCTCGTCGTCGAGCGCTGGGGTCACCAGGCAGCCGAAGGCCCGCTCCGCACGCAGCACACGCCCGCCCTGCCGGACCAGCCACCGATCGCCGTCGCGGCCCGCGATGTGGCAGCGTTCGAGGCTCATCGGGGCCGGATCGGCCCAGGCGGCGTTGGCGCGGTGGGTGTTGCTCACGATTCGCTCCTCCAGGTGTCTCGCCAGCCGGGCGGAGTGAAAGCCTCCGCCTCGAGCAGTGCCTGATCGGGCCCGAGGGCCTCGGCCAGCTCCGGTCCGAACACCGTAAGCACGATGCTCGCGCCGTGAAGCCGCGCGCGGCGTAACGTCGCGCCGGTGAAGTCCGCCTCGTCCAGCCGGGCGTAGCTGAGGTCCGCCTCGCCGAGCTCCGCGCCCTCGAGCCGCGCCGCCCGCAGCGACGCCCGCTGCAGGACGGCGTGGGTGAGGGTCGCGCGACGGAAGGCGGCGCCGTCGAGGACCGCGTCGACGAAGATGGACTCGCGCAGATCGGCCTCGTCGAGGCGCGCGCCGCGCAGGTCCGCCCCGAGGAAGACCGCGCGCCGGGCCGACGCGCCCCGCAGATCCGCGCCCTCGAGCCGCGCGCCCTGGAAGTTGCAGCCGGTGAGGGTCGCGCCGGACAGGTCGACCCCGCGCAGGTCAGCCCGCGCCAGCTGGGTGCCCTCGAGGGCCTGGCCGGCGAGGCGGTGGCCGGCCAGGTTCGACTCGACGAGGACCGCCTGGGCGAAGCGCGCGCCCTCGAAGCCGCAGCCGCGCAGGTCTGCGCCGTAGAGGGTGACCCGGTCGAGGAGCGTCTCGCCGAAGTCGGCCGCGCCAAGCGTGCACTCGAGGAACGCGGTGCGCTCGAAGCGCGCCTCCCGGAACGACGCTCCGTCGAAGCGGCCGCGGGTGAACGCAGCCTGGGCGAGCTCGGCGCCCGCGAAGTCGGTGCCCTCGAAGGTCGACTCGGCGATCTTGGCCGTCGCGAGCCTCGCCCGGTGGAGGCGCGCCGCGCTCAGGTCCACGCCGTGGAGCATCGCGAGGGAAAGGTCCGCGCCGCCGAGCGACGCGCCCCGCAGCCGGCAGTGGAGCAGGATCGCCTCCGTGAGCGTGGCCCCGTCGAGCTGGGCGCCCTCGAGGTCGGAGTCCTCGATCACGACGCCCGCGAGCGCGAGGCCGCGCAGGTCCTGGCCGCTCAGGTCGGCGCCGCGGATCGGGGTCGCGGACGCGTAGGCGGCGCGCAGCTCGTCGGGGCTCACGAGCGCCTCCGCTCGGGCTGCACACGCGCGCGCCGCTGATCGGCGTCGCGCACGCTCGTGTCGTGGTCGCCGCGCGCGCGGGCGAGGTCTACCGCAAAGAGGTTCGCGCGCGACAGATCGGCGCCGCGGAGGTCGGCCTTCTGGAGCACCGCGCGCAGCAGGTCGGCCCCCACCGCGGTCGCGCCCCGCAGGTCCGCGCGGACGAGCAGGGCGTCGCGGAACCGGGCGCCGTCCAGGTTCGCGCCCGACAGGTCCGCCTCCGACAGGTCCGCGTGATCGCCCCAGGCGTGGGTGAGCTGGGCGCGCGCGAGGAGGCAGCCGCGGAGGTTCGCGCGTCGCAGGTCGGCGCCCCGGAGGTCCGCGCCCTCGAGCCGCACCCGCTGGACGAAGCGGGCCCCGGCGAGCTTGGCGCGCCCGAGCCGGATGTCTGCGCCCCCGCCCTCGAGGAACGTGGCGCCGCCGAGGTCCGCCCCCTCGAGGCAGGCCGCGTCGAGGGCGCAGCCCATCAGCATCGTCTTGCGCATCGAGGCGCCGCTCAGGTCGACCCCGCGCAGGTCGGTCCCCTGGAACACGAGGTCATCGAGCGCCGCGCCGGCCAGGGACGCGCCGCGCAGCGAGAGTGCGCGGACGTCGGCGCGGGTGAGGATCATCCCTGGCAGGCGGGCGCCCTCCAGGCTCGCCCCGGCGAGGATTGCGCCGCGCGCGTCCACCGGGTCCTCCGCGCGCGCCTCGTCGAAGCGCGCCCCGCCGAGGTTGGCGTGGCGGAGGTTGGTCGGCCCCAGCCGCGCGCGCCGCAGGTCCGCCCGCGCGAGCACCGTCCGCTCGAAGCGGGCGCCGCGCAGATCGCAGCCCGCGAGGTTAGCCCCCTCCATGAGCGCCCCGCCGAAGTCCGCGCCGCGCAGGTCGAGGCCGCTGAGGTCGACCCCGGTGAGGTCCTGCTCGGTGAGCGGCTCGCGCGCGCGCACCGCCGCCTCCACGTGGTCCCGCAGCAGCTGCGCGGCGCGCCCGGTCGGCGGCGCGGCGGCGTCCTGGAGGTGCGCGCCGAGGCGGTAGCCCTCGAGGAGATCCTGCTCGGCGCCCTTGAGCCGCGCGTAGAGCTCCGGATCGTCTGCCCGTGCGTCGTGGTCGCTCGCGTCGACGCCCTGCGCGCGCAGGCGCTCGCCCGTCTCCTGGAGCCGCTCCTGGAGCTCGGCGATCTTCGCGTCGGCGCGAAAGGTCGGAGGGCCAGTGTTGAGGGTCTCGCCGGCCGGATCGGAGGCCGATGGATCGAGCCCGAGCGCGCCCATCCGCTCCGCGCGGACGAGCTCGCGGCCCTCGCGCTCGCGCTCCTCCCAGTCGCGGCGCTCGTCCGCCTCCGCGCGGATCGCCGCCGCCCGCGCGGGCAGCGCGGTCAGCGGCGGCGGCGGCTCGCGGTCGGGGAGGCGCGCGGGGCCGTGCTCGTCGGGGTCGAGCCCGAGGGCCTCGAGGCGGGCGCGGCGCTCGTCGATGTGGGCGTTGGCCATCGCCTGCATCCGCTTGGCGAGCGCGCCCTCGGGCGCCGGCAGGTCTGCGCCGCCGGTCTCCTCGGGCGGCGCCTCGCAGCCCTCCGGGACGAGGCCGGTGTCGTCGAGGAGGTGCAGGTGCCGCTCGTCCCCCGAACGCCTCGCCCAGATCGCCCGGTAGGCCTCGGCGTCGCGGGGGCGGTCCTCGTGCTCGGCCGCGATCAGCAGATCGGTGACGTCGTAGGCGTCGTCCTCCCGCACCTCCAGCGCCGCCTGGTAGACGAGCACGCACCGCTCGATCGCGGGGAGCAGCCAGACGGTGCGGAGGTCGAGCCGCGGCTCGGTCCAGCGCGCCTCGCCGTCGTGGAGCTGGCGCGCGAAGGCGCGCGCGCGGTAGCCCGGGAGCTCGAAGTGGATCTGCGGCCGCGCGGGGTGGAGGTGCGTGAGCTCGACCGGCGCGCGCGTCGAGAAGGGCGCCTCGACGCGCTGATCGGCCTGCGCGACGTTCCAGATCTGCCAGTCGACGTCGGCCGCGAGGCCGGGGTAGTCACGCCCCAGGTAGGCCTGGTCGTAGGTGCCGGCGAGCGCGAGGCGCGCCGGGTGCGTGAACGCCATCGGGCCGAAGGCGGTCGGGTGCGGGCGATCGCCCGGGAGCTGGATCATCGCCTCGGGCCGCTCGAGGTTGGGCAGGCGGACGGGGCCGTCGCCCGAGGGGACGCCGCGGCCCTCCGGGTTCGGGTCGTAGCCCGCGCCACCGAACGCGCGGTCCCAGCCGAGCGGCATCGCGGTGAACGGGGCGGGCGCGGTCTGTCGGTCGCCGTCCCACGCGCGGTCGCCGACGACGTAGATCGTCTTGTCGATCGGCCCGCACCGAAGGCGCGCCGGGAGGGTGGTGACCGCCGCGCCGCCGGGGGCGTGGGCGGCGCCGGTGAGCACGACCTCGCTCCGCGCCTTCGGCACGCCCGCGTCGATCGCCGCGTCCGCGCCGAGCTCGGACGCGAGCGCCTTCCACATCGCGATCTCGCTCACCAGCGCGCTCGGCTCGTCGAAGCCGATCATCGCGAGCACCGAGACCCCGAGGAAGCAGCGCCGCTGCACCTCGAACGGCCGCATCACCAGGCCGAGCCGCTGAGGCTTCACCACGCGCATCAGGTGCGCTCCGGGGCGGGGCGGCGCGCGCGGTCGAGAGATGGCGGGGTCATGCGGCGTGCAAGATGCATGGTCAGAGCAGGAAGGTCGCGCCCACGATGGCGCCCCCGACCGCCAGCATGACGAGGAGCGCGGCGACGACCGCGAGGACGACGACGCGCAGCGGGGTCCACAGCTCCTCGGGCGCGCGCTGGGGCGCGGCGGTGGGCGCGACGAGACGCGGAGCGGGCGGGCGGGCGGACGGGATCGGCCGCGGGGTCACCTCGCGGTGCATCGGCGGGGGAGGCAGCGGCGCCTGCCCGACGACGGGGCTCGTCGGCTTGTCTTCCCAGCCGCTCGGAGACTCGTGCGCGGGCGGGCCCGCGCTCTCGATCGTCGGCTCGTCGTCGACCGGCGCCATCGGCAGCGGCGGCAGGTCGGGCCACGGCGCGGGCGAGCGCGGCAGCACGCCCGCGAAGGGCGGCGCGTTCGGCAGGACGCCGACGCTCGGGGGCGGCGCCGGGGCCGCGGCCGACGCGACGCGAGGCACCGAGATCCCGAGGGCCGCGAGGTCGAGCCCGTCCTCGACCGTCCGGCGATGCTCGGGCGACGCGGCGGCCGGCGGGAGGCTCGGCAGGATGGCGCGCGCGTCGGGCAGCGCGTCCCGCAGCTCGCTGAAGGCTGTGACCACGTCGGCCGCCACCGGGCGCCCGCCGGGATCGACCGAGAGCATCTGCCGCACGAGGAGCGCGAGCGCGTCGGGGACGCCGGGCGGCAGCGCGGGGGTGGCGCCGGCCGCGATCTGCATCCGCAGGACGGAGGCCTTGTCCGCGTCGAACGCCGGTCGGCCCGCGAGGCACTCGAACAGCGTGACGCCGAGGCCCCAGAGGTCCCCCGCGGCGCTCACGCCGCGCTCCGGGCTCAGGTAGCGGAGCATCGACACCGGGCTCGACGGGGCGCTCCCGCCCACCTGCTGCGCGAGCAGGCCGAGCCCGAGATCGGTCAGCCGCGCGTCGCCCGCCCCGGTGATGAACACCGACTCCGGGCTGACCGCGCCGTGCGTGGCGCCGCGC
>JAUHXR010000366.1 GCA_030426845.1 Polyangia bacterium
AGGCGGGCCGCCTTGGTCGGGCCGAGGCCGTCGATCTGCTCGAGCGCCCCCGGCCCGAGCCGGCCGAGGCGGTGGAGGCCGCCGAGCTCGGCGATCACGCGGGTCGCGAGCTGGCCGACCGGCTCCTCGCGGCGGCCGGTCCCGAGGAGGAGCGCGAGCAGCTCGGCGTCGCTGAGGGCGGAGCGGCCGACGCGCCGCATGCGCTCGCGCGGGCCGGGGAGGGGGAAGCTGGTCATGCGCTCGACCCACGCACACGCCGTACCGGACGAGCGCCCATGTGATCTCGCGCGGTTAGCGCCGCCGATCGGCGGAACGGCGGGCGGGCCGGCGGCGGCCGCCGGAGGTGTGGGCGGTTGCCTGGGCGCGTCCGAACGCGTACGAGCCGGGCGTGGACAAGCGCCGGCTGATCCTGGTGGCGATGTGGGTCGCGGCGCTGGCCGCGATCGCGGCGATCTACCTCAACCTCGAGCCCGAGCCGCTCGAGGGCGCGAGCACGACGGCCGGCGACGCGCCGACCTACCTGGCGGGCGAGGACACGGCGCCGCCGGCGAGCCGCGCCTCGCTCCCGGTGGCCGAGGACACTCCGCGGGTGTCGGCCTACCGCGGCGGCGGGCGGCACACCGGCCGCACCCCGTTCGTCGGCCCGAGCTCGGCCCGGCGCCTCTGGCGGACGGAGCTCGGCGGGCGCATCACGGCGCAGCCGGTGATGGGGGCGGACGGGACGATCTACGTGCCCGCGCACGACCACGCGCTGCACGCGGTCTCGCCCGAGGGAGAGCCGGGGTGGCGGGCGCAGCTCCACCAGCGGGCGTGGGCCGCCGCACTCGTGCTCGACGACGGCGACGTGGTGGTCGGCTCGGACGCGGACGCGTTCTTCCGGCTGCGCGCGGACGACGGCGCGGTGGCGTGGCGGGTGCGGACCGAGGGCGACGCGGACGGGGCGCCAGCGGTCGCGGCCGATGGCACGATCTACTTCACCGCGGGGCCCCACGTGTACGCGGTCGACGGCGACGGAGAGGTGCAGTGGCGCTTCCAGGCGCGCGGCCCGTTCCTCCTCTCTTCGCCCGCGATCGACTCCGACGGGACGCTCTACATCGGCTCGATCGACGATCACGTCTACGCCATCGCGCCCGACGGCCGGATGCGCTGGGAGTACGAGACCGAGGGCGACATCAGCTCGAGCCCGGTGATCGGCGACGACGGCACGATCTTCGTCGGCTCCGACGATCAGCACGTCCACGCGATCACGCGCGACGGCGAGCTGCGCTGGCGGACCCACGTGGACGGCTACGTGCGCGCCCCGGTGGCGCTCGGGCGGAACGACGACGTGGTCGCGGCGATCTACGGCCCGCAGCCGCGGGTGGTCTCGCTCGCGGCGCGCGACGGAGCGCTGCGCTGGTACTTCCCGGTGGCGGTGTCGGAGTCGCCCGAGATCGGCGTCGCCTCGGGGCCGCTGGTGGACGGCGAGGGCAACGTCTATTTCGGTGCGCACGACGACTTCGTCTACGCGCTGACCCCTGACGGGGACCTCCGCTGGATCGAGCGCACCGGCGCGGACGTCGACTCGGCGCCGATCCTGCGCGAGGACGGCGTCCTGCTCGTCGGCTGCGACGACGGCTTCCTCTACGCGATCGGCCAGGGCGAGGACGGCCCGGACGACGCGGGCGCGGGGGCGGACGCCGGCGTGGGCGCCGAGCCGGCGGAGGAAGCGTCCGCGGCGAGCGAGGCGCCCGCGACCGACCAGCCGGCGAACGAGGTGCCGGCGAACGAGGCGCCGGCCAACGACGTGCCGGCCAACGACGAGCCGGCGACGGAAGAGCCGGCGGTCGACGAGCCGGTCGAAGCGGACGAGGGCGCGGCGGAGTAGCCGCGGGTCAGGCGGCGCGGCCGAGGCCGATGCGGCGCACCGTCTCGGCGTAGTCGACCGGGGCGGGCCGGGCCGGGACGGGCGGCGGTGTCCCCGCGAGGCGGACGAAGAGCTCCGCCCGCGCGTCCCAGTCGATCTCGGTGAACACCACGCCCGCGGCGTAGCCGACGTCGGCGTCGCGGCGGCCCTTGAGGACGCGCTGCACCTCGCCGAAGGCGTCGATCACCATCGACTCGCCGGGCGCGCGGAAGCTCACCACGAGCTCGTCGCCCGGGAAGACGATCCGGTTGCACGCGATGAGGGCGCCGCGGTGGCTCAGATCGAGGATCCGATCGCCGACCTGGCGGAAGCCGTCGAGCCGCACGGCCTGACAGCGGGTTCGGTAGGAGCGGCGGAGGCTTCGCCGCCGGCGGGGACGGACCATCTCGAACATTCCGTCATGCTACGCGGCGCGCCAGGCGCGGTGAAAAAACCGGCGCGCTACTTCTTCTTGCCGCCACCGAAGAGCTTGCCGAAGAACGACGCCGCGTCCTTCTTGGCCGGCTTGCCCTTGCCGCCCGGGGCCGATGGGGGGGTGCTGCCGCGCATCGCCGCGAGCCGGACCTCGCGGAGCGCCTCGATGTTGCGCGGGTTCAGCTCGGCCGCCCGCGCGAAGTGCTCGAGCGCCTGCTCGGCGCTCCCCCAGCGCTTCAGCGCGATGCCGCGATAGTAATGAACCTTGTCGTTGTCCGGCGCGAGCTCCACCGCGCGCTCGAGCGCGGCGAGGATCTGCGGTCGCCGGTCCGTCGAGCCGGCGTCGATCTGGTACATCAGGTAGGCCTGGGTCGCGAGGTAGTCCGCCTCGTCGGGCGCGACGTCGACGATCTGCTCGACCAGGTCGAGGGCGGCCTGCCACTCGCGTCGCCGGATCAGGACCTCGACCTTCCGGAACTCCATCGCCGCGTTGACGATCGAGGCGACCTCGCGCTCCTTCTCGGGCGTGCCGCCGCCCTCCTGCACCTGCATGAGGTAGGTGCGGCGCCCCGCCGGGTCGCCGAGGGTCTCGTTCGCGCGGGTGAGGTAGCGGAACACGCGCTCGACGAAAGGGCGCAGCTCGCTCAGCTCCGGCTCGAGGCGGTCGGGGTGCCACTGCTTCACCAGCTGGAGGTAGGCCTTCTTGATGTCGGTGTCCTTCGCGCTCCGCTCCACGCCGAGCATCTCGAAGTAGTTCTCGGCCTCGATCGCGATGGCCCGCGCGCGGATCTCCTCCCAGCGCTCGCGGCGCGCGCCGCTGAGGCTGCTCGGCGCGGGGCCCGGCATCTCCGGGGCGGGCTGACGCACCGCGGAGCGCTCGCCCGACTCGGCGCGGCTCCCGCTCGGGCCGCCCTGGCTGCGACGCGGGGGGCCGCTCAGTTTGCCGTCCCAGGCCTCGATCGCGCCGGTGATCGCGAGGAAGTAGATGAGCCTGAGCACGGTGCGCGGCGCGAGCGGGCTGAGCTTGCGCAGCTCGGCCGCGGGCATCGGCTTGGCGCGCAGCAGGTCGACCGTGCTGCGCTCCTCCGGCAAGAGGCCGAGCGCGTCGAGGTCGAAGCCGCGGCTCAGCCGGAGGTGGGCGTCGCCGAAGCGGCGCACGATCGCGCCGGCGATGTCGTCGCGGGACGAGCCGCGCAGCGACGCGGCGATCAGGGGGAGCACGTCGACGCGGCCCGCGCGCACCCGATCGCCCGTCCCGACCAGGTCGGCGCCCTCGTAGAACGCGTAGGGCCCGGCGTCGCGGGCGAAGAGCGGGAGCAGGCCGCGGTCGAGGCGGGAGGCGGGCTCGGTCAGCGCGGCTGCGACCGGCGCGCCCCGCTCGAAGCGCACCCGATCCTGGCGCGGCTGCCCCTCGGCGACGTCGGTGCGCCAGAGCACGAGGCTGCCGGAGTAGCCCTTGCCGCGGATGTGCAGCAGCACGTGCGCGAAGGGGGTCTTCGCGAGATCTCCCTCGGCGAGCGGCGCGGGCAGATCGGCCACCTGCGGATGATGGCACAGACGCGCGGTGGAGGGGGCGCTGACGGGGCCGGGTCGACGCGCTATCAAACCCCCGATGCTGACCATCCACGAGCGCGGCGCGGCCGACTACGACGAGGCCCTCCAGGTCTGCGCCCGACGGGGCGACGCCGACCTCGAGCGGGTCGAGCCCGACGTGCGCGCGATCCTGCGCGCGGTGCGCGCGCGCGGGGACGCCGCGGTGCGCGAGCTGACCGAGCGCTTCGAGGCGCGGGCGCTCGCCGACGTCCACGTCCCGGAGGCGCGGTGGCGCGCCGGCGCGGCCGAGGCGCCGCCCGAGGTGCGAGCCATGCTCGCCGAGGCGGCCGAGCGGGTCCGTCGCTACCACGCGCACCAGCGCGAGCCGGGCTTCCGCTACGAAGAGGGCGGGGTGACGCTCGGCCAGCGCGTGCGCCCCGTGCGCTCGGTCGGGGTCTACGCGCCGGGCGGCAAGGCGCGCTACCCGTCCAGCGTGCTGATGACCGCGATCCCGGCCGCCGTCGCGGGCGTCCCGCGGATCGTCCTCGCGACGCCCCGGCCCACCCCCGAGGTCCTCGCCGCGGCCGAGCTCGCCGGGGTCACCGAGGTGGTGGACGCCGGCGGCGCGCAGGCGATCGGCGCCCTCGCCTACGGCACCGAGAGCGTGACCCGCGTCGACAAGATCGTCGGCCCGGGGAACATCTACGTCGCCTGCGCGAAGCGGCTCGTGTTCGGGCTCGTCGACATCGACTCGATCGCCGGGCCGAGCGAGATCCTGGTGGTCGCCGACGACGAGGCGGATCCGGAGGTGGTCGCGGCCGACCTCCTGAGCCAGGCCGAGCACGACGAGGACGCCTACGCGCTCCTCGTGACGCTCTCGCGCGCCCAGGCCGACGCCATCGACGCGGCGGTCGCGCGGCAGCTCGCGACCCTCCCGCGCGAGCCGGTCGCGGCCGCGTCCCTCGCCCGGAACGGGCGGTGCTTCGTCTGCGGCGACCTGGACGAGGCGGCCCGGGTGGCCGACGCGCTCGCGGCCGAGCACCTCTCGCTGCAGGTCCGCGACCCCGAGGCGCTCCTCGAGCACGTCGGCGCGGCCGGCGCGGCCTTCCTCGGGGATCACACGCCGGAGGCGGCCGGCGACTACGCGGCCGGCCCGAGCCACGTCCTGCCCACGGGCGGGGCGGCGCGCTTCGCCTCCCCGCTCGGCGTCTACGACTTCGTCGTCCGCACCTCGCTGATCCGCTACACGCCGGCCGCGATCGCGGCGCAGCGGGCGCTGTTGACCGGCCTCGCGCGGCTCGAGCAGCTCGAGGCCCACGCCCGCGCGGTCGAGGTGCGCACCGGCGACTGAGCGCAGGCGGCCGATCGCGCGAGGCGGCGTCAGGAAGGCTTGAGTACCACCGCGGCGCCGCGGCGGCCGTCCATGTGCACGGTGAGCGGGCGCTCGAGCGCGACGTGGCACGCGTAGCTCTCGCAGCCGGCGGTCCGCTCGGCGAGCCACGCGTCGTCGATCCACCCGCCCTGCTCGGGGGTCACGGTGAGGTAGCCGATGCGTGAGGCGGTGAGGTTGTGGAAGAAGTGGGTGCCCTGCGAGGGCTCGACGAACCCGCTCGCGAGCGGGCGCTCGGCGATGACCCGCGCGCCGGCGATGTCGGTCCAGTCGACCGGGACGCCGAGCGAGCTGTCGGAGGTGCCCCAGCGCCCGGGGCCGATCAGCAGATAGCGGCGGCCCTCGGCGCGGAGGCGCGCGTTGATCGCGCGGACCTCGGCCGCCGCGGCGACGGTCTCGCGCCCGTCGAGATCGTCGCGCGGCACAACGACGACGTCGCGGATGGTCTCGATCGTCCCGTGGCCGAGCGCGCAGCCGGTGCGGAGCAGCACCCGCGCGTCGTCGAACGCGTCGAGGTCGGCGACCTGGCTGTCGAGCTCGGGGCTCGGCATGGGGCGCACCTGGAGCACGTAGAGCCGCGGCGTGCGCGCGGTCTGGCCGCGCGGCAGCGCCTTGCCGTAGTCGGCCATGTCGAGCGCGAACTCGATCTCGACCTCGGAGGCGAGGCCCTCGCGGAGGAGGAGGAGCAGGCCGCGGAGCGCGGCGGCGAGCGGGATCACCTGGTGCTGGAGCACGTTGCGGAAGGTGACCACCCGCGGCCCGGGCCCGAGGAGATCGTCGCGGATGACGCCGTCGGCCGGGACGTAGCGGCTGCCCGCGAGCGCGAGCGTGCCGTCCGCCTCCGCGACCGAGAGGTCGAAGCGCCGCACCGCCGTCTGGTCGCCGAACGACAGGGCGTAGAACTCGCGCTGGGTGCCGCGCAGGTAGTCCTCCGGGCTCGTGAGCTGAGGGAGCACGCGGGGCGCGCCGGGGGAGAACCGCAGGCTGCCGCCGCCACCCACCGCGAGCTGGCCGAGGCCGAGCACGATCGAGCAGACGCCGCCCTCCGCGCGCTGGTGACCGACGGGGTAGAAGTTGTAGGACTGCGCGACCCCGGCCGCGTCGGGGTAGAAGCGATCGCCGCGGCGCTGCCCCACCACCTGCTGCACGACGATCGCCATCTTCTCGTCGTCGAGGCTGTAGGGCGTGCCCGCGACGTAGCTCCGGGCGCGGGCGCCGAACACCGAGGAGTAGACCCGCTTGAGCGTCCCGAGCAGCGCGGTCAGCCGCGCCTCCGGGTCCGGGTCGTCGTTCGGGAGCATGAACGTCTCGTAGACGCCGGCGAACGAGCGCACGCGCGAGTCCTCGCTCAGCGTCGAGCTGCGGACCGCGACCGGGCCCTTGAGGTTGCGGAAGGCCTCGCGCAGGAGGGACTCGACCTCCTCGGGGAACACCCCGGCCAGGATCTGGGCGCGGACCTCCTCCGGGTCGCCGCCCTCGCGCAGGGTCGCCTCGACGTTGTCCTCGACGAAGCGCTCGTAGACGTCGGTGCCCACCACGATGGTCCGCGGCACGCGGATCTGCAGACCCTCGTAGCGCTTGAGCAGCCCGCGCTGGACGATGAGCGAGTTCACGTAGGCGATCGCGCGGCCCTTGCCGCCCATCGAGCCGGAGCCGACGCGGACGAAGCGGTTCTGGCGTGCGGTCGGCGGCGCCCAGACGTCGGTGACCATGCCCTCCTGCTCCTCGCCGCGCGCGAGCGACAGGCGATCGACGAGGAAGCGGCGGATGGCCTCGACGTCCTCGAACTCCACCGCGCGCCGCGGGCCGAGCTCGTCGGCGATCTCGAACATCGCGCGCGCGCGCAGCCACACCGAGAAGTCGTTGCGCCGCGCGTGGTGGAGCACCGACTCCGCCGGGACCGTCGCCAGCGCCCGCTCGAGCTCCGGCACGTTGCGCGCCCGGTCGACGACGGTGCCGTCGGGGAGCCGGAAGAGGAAGTCCCCGAAGCCGAGCGCGTCACGCAAGAAACGCTGCACCAGCGCGGGGAAGCCGGGCGCGCGCTTCTTCGCGTACCAGGCGTGGCTCTCCGCCGCGAGCGCGGGCAGCTCGGGGCTCGACGACTGGAGGAGCACCGGGAGGTTCGGGTGGGTCCGGCGCAGCGCGCCGAGGAGCGCGATCCCCGCGCGCGGCTGCCGCTCGCCGCCCCGCGGGAAGCCGAGGTCGGTGATCAGCGCGAAGAGGTGGCGCCGGTAGCGCTCCGCGAGCCCGAGGGCCTCCTCGTAGGTCTGGGCGAGGAGGATGCGCGGCCGCGCGCGCATCCGCATCAGGCGGTGCTGGTCGTTGAGCCCCTCCTCGATCAGCGAGTGGGCCTGGGTCATGAGCTGCGGGTAGAGCAGGGCGAGGAAGCTCGACCAGGCGCGCACGTCGTCCTCGACGACCAGGATCACCGGCACGCCGGCTCGCTCGGTGTCGTGAGCGACGTTGCGGCGGTCCTCGACGAGCTTGATCGCGGCGATGAGGACGCGGGCGTCGCCCGTCCAGAGGACGTGCTGATCGAGCGCGGCGGGCGGGCCGCCAGGCAGGGCCTCGAGCTCGTCCTCGTCGAACACGATCAGGACGACGGGCACGTCGGGGTGCGCCTCGCCCATCGCGGCGCAGAGCTCGCCCACGTCGGCGTCCGGGATGTGGGCGACCGTCATCACGAGGTCGAAGCGCCGCTCCGCCATCGCCACGAGGCCGTCGGCGAGGCTCGCCGCGTGGGTGAAGCGCGGCGCCTGGCTGAGGTGGAGCTCGGAGTAGCCGGAGAAGAGGCGCTCGGTGAGCGGCCCGTCCTCGTCGAGCACGAAGGCGTCGTAGCCGCTGGAGACGAGGAGGATCTCGCGGACCCGGAACGGCATCACCGCCTGAAAGCGGCGGTACCAGGTCACGTGCGCGAGGGGCGGGATCGACGTCACCCCACAGACTTAGCAGGCGGCTCGCGCGCCTACCGTGATGGATCGCGGACGGCGTCGGGAGCCGCGGCGGCTCAGGGGGTGCGAGCCACGCAGCGGTTGTCCTGGCACATCGCGCCGGAGACGCAGTCCCGATCGGCGCAGCTCTCGCCGATCTCGGCCGGCGGGGCGCACACCGGCGCGGCCCCGGTGGTGCAGTCGAGGCCCGGCCCGCACGCGCCGGCGAGATCGGGCCCGCACCGCTCCCCCTCGGCGCGTGGGGCGCCGCAGCGGCCAGGGCCCGAGAAGTCGTTGCTGCAGGTGAGCCCCTCGGCGCACTCGCTCGTTCGGAAGCAGGTGTCGCCGTCGCGGATCGGCCCGCACGCGCCGTCGTAGCAGGCGCTCCCGAAGCAGGGCGCACCGTCGGGGTCGCAGGCCTCGCCGAGCATCGGTCGCGCGACGCAGGCGCCCGCGACGCAGCGGCTGACGTCGATCGGGCACTCGGCGTCCGACGCGCAGCCGCAGCCGAGGTGGTGCGCGGTGACGC
>JAUHXR010000367.1 GCA_030426845.1 Polyangia bacterium
CCCGACGTCGTCGAGGTGGCCCGCCGCGCCCTCGACGAGAGCCTGCCGGACGTGGTGGTGGCGATGGTCGACGCGACCCGCGCGGCCGAGGACGCCAAGCCGGCCGCCGACGCGGCCAAGGCGCTCGTCGACTACCTCAAGAAGGAGCGCGACCACACCGCGCCGGTGCTGGTCGCGGTCGAGAACGTCGCCGCCCTGCCGCCCCTGCACGCCCGGCCGTCGGACAAGCTCGACGCGCTCGAGCTGGCCCTGCGTGAGGCGCGCGAGGCGAGCTACGAGCTCAAGCTCGACGACGACCGCTTCGTCGCGATCGAGACGACCCTCCCCCGCCACGGCGTGACCGAGCTGGGCGAGCGCGTCCTTCGTGAGCTCCCCGAGGCGGCCCAGCTCGAGGCGGTCCGCGCGTTCGAGGTCGGCCGCGAGGCGCGCCGCACGGTCGCCCGCGCGATCGTCAACAGCTGCACCGCGCTCGCGCTGACCGTCGGCCTCACGCCGATCCCCTTCGCGGACGCCTTCGTCCTGCTCCCGCTCCAGGCCGCGATGGTCACGGGCGTCGCCTACGTGAGCGGCCGCGCGTGGGACAAGCGCGCCGCGGCCGAATGGATCGCGTCGGTCGGCGGCGTCGCCGGCGCCGGCCTCGGCCTGCGCTGGGGCGCGCAGCAGCTCGCCAAGCTCGTCCCCGGCGCGGGCACCCTCGTCGGCGCGAGCGTGGCCAGCGCGGGCACCCTCGCGATCGGCCGCTCCGCGATGGCGTACTTCATCGACGGCCCCGGCCGCCTCTCCGAGCGCAAGGAGCTGCGGGCCGAGAATCCGGTCGACGAGTAGGCGCTTCACGAAGCGCCTCCGTAAGCGCTACCGCGCCCCCTCGACAGCCCCGTCGAGGCCGCCTTCCAGACCGGCGTCGCCAGGGCCGCCGTCGGGGCACGGCGGCAGCCAACCGCCCTCCGGCCAGCCGCCTTCGGGCCACCCACCGTCCGGCATCGGCACCGAGCCGTCGGCGCTCGCGGCGCAGGGCGGAACCCCGCCGTCCAGCTCCCCGGCGGCGATCCCCTCCTCCACGATCGCGGTGAGAGCCTCGCGCAGCCAGGCGTTGAGCTGGGCGTCCATCGCCTCGCTCATCTCGTGGCCGACCCCGTCGAAGGTCACCAGCTCGGCGTCGAGGCCCCGATCGCGCAGGGTCCCGTAGAGCGCCTCGGTCGGGCTGGCCGGGATCACGCGGTCCGCCTCGCCGTGGAGACCGCGGATGGGCGGGTACGGGAACACGTCGCGGGCGTAGGGCGGCACGAGCGCAGGCGGCAGCCAGGCGGAGAGCGGGAACGCCGCCTGGACGACGTCGCCGAAGTGCGTCGCTAGCGTGAAGGTGAGCAAGCCACCTTGGCTGAAGCCGACCACCAGGGCGCGCCCGACGGTCGGGATGTCACCCATGAGCTGGCGCAGGAACGACGCGAGCTGCGCCGCGCGCGCCATCAGCGAGGTGGTGAGCCGATCGACGAGGTTCTCGCCCACCCGGACCGGGAGCCACTCGAAGCCGTTGCCGAGCGGATCGGGGGCCTGCGGCACGATCACGCGCAGCGGCGAGTCGAGGCCCCAGAACGGGCCGCCCGGGATGCGGGCCCGATCGCCGCGGCCGTGGATCAGGACCGCCATCGGCATGCGATCGGCGAAGGTCACGTCCTGCCCGAAGATCGCCTCGATGTAGTAGAGGCCCTCGGCCGTCCCGGTCCGCACCTGCAGGCCCGGGACGTCGCCGCGCCGTCTCGCGCCAGCCCCCGCGTCGGGGAGGCTCGCGTCGGGGAGGAGGCCCGCCAGCCCGATCCGCCGCGCCGCCTCGGTGGTCGCCAGCTCGTCGGCGAGGTCCGCCGGCGCGATCGGGGGCCACTCCACCTCGCCCGGCTCGTCGGCGAAGAGCGCCTCGTAGCGGGGCTGCTCGCGCGGCATGAGGAACGCGATCAGCGCGGCCGCGGCCAGCGCCGTGGTGGCGATCACCACGAGGGTCGCGATCGTGCGCCGGCCGCGTCGGATCAGCATGGACCGGCAGATGATATCGCGGGGCCGACGCGCCGCCGCGCGCCCGCCTCAGGTGCCCTTGGGATAGCCCACCATCCGCTGCGACTCGATGTCCCAGAGCTTCTGCTGGAAGCAGGCCACGACGTCGCGCGGCCACAGCGTGGTCGTGGGCGGGTTCTGCAGCTCGGGGATCGCGGCCATCGCCTCGGGCAGCCGATAGAACGGGATGCCGGGGTTGAGGTGATGGACGTGGTGGTAGCCGATGTTGCCGGTGAGCCAGCCCATGATCGGCCCCGTCTTCATGTAGCTCGACGACTCGAGCGCGGCGCGCGTGTACTCCCACTCGCCCCGGTTCTGCACGTGGAGATCGGGGAAGTTGTGCTGCGCGTAGAAGAGGTAGGCGCCGGCCGCCGTCGCGACCATCAACGGCAGCCAGTACACGAAGAACATGTTCCAGAAGCCGATCGTGAAGCCGAGGCCGAAGAGCAGGCCGAACGCCACGACGATCGAGACGGCGGAGTCCCAGTTCTTGCGCGGGTTCCGCAGGAACGAGCTCGCGCACATCCCGTACAGGAAGATGGTGAAGTAGCCGACCGCGATCGTGAGCGGGTGGCGGATGAGCTTGTACATGAAGCGCTCCTTGCCGCTCATCTCCTGCCACATGTCGGTCGTGACCATCAGGTAGCTGCCGACGTGCGAGCCCACGATCTTGGCGGTGTGCGCGTGATGGTAGTTGTGGGTCTGCCGCCAGACCTTGGGCGGCGTCAGCACGAGGACCCCGTAGGGGTAGAAGATCAGCTTCGCGAGCGTGCTCCCTCGCAGCAGCGAGTTGTGCATGAAGTCGTGGTAGAGGATGAACGCGCGCACCACGACGAGGCCCTGGAGCACCGCGAGCGGCAGGCGCACGTACCAGTACGGCGCGAGGTAGATCGCGGCGGTGAGGCCGGCCATCACGCCAAACGTCTCGAAGACGTGGAACCAGCTCCGGGCGCGGTTCTCCTTCTGGAAGGGCTTGGTCGCGGCGATCAGCTCGCGACCGCGCCGGGGCTCGGCGGGGGCGTCGGAGCTCGGATCGACCTCGTGCGAGACAGCGTCGGACATCGCGTGAACCTCTTCAGGGGCGGGCTCTCGAGGGCCGCCCGGGCCAGCGAAGCGCGCAGCGGGCTTCGCGGTTACGGCGTGCGCCGCGTAGCGCACGTCGCACTCATCGGGGAGATGCCGAGGGGCCGCCCGGGCGCAACCTCTCGGAATTGGCGCACATTGGATAGCACATGTGGGCCGCGGGTCACCCGGACGGCGGCGCCGCCCGTGAGCACAAGCACGGCGCGCGCCACCCGCAGTTCCGCGCGACCAAGACGACTGGGCCGGGGACTACTGGACGAGGTACTGGACGACGATCGCCAGGACCATGAGACCGAGGATCACGCCCATGAAGATCAGGCCGCCGTTGCCGCTCGTCGGGGCCGGCTCCGGCGCGGGGTCGGCCCGCCGCGCGCTGGCGCGGGCCGCTGCCTTCGGGCGTGACTTCTCACGCGCCCTCGGCTCCGGCTTCGGGGCGGGCTCGGGCTCGTCGCCATCCGCCTCGTCCGCGTCGTCCGCGTCGTCGTCATCGGCCGGCGCGGGCTCGTCGTCCGCGTCATCCGCGTCGTCGTCATCGGCCGGCGCGGGCTCGTCGTCGTCCCACTCCGCGTCGTAGACGTCGTCGTCGTCCTCGTCCCCGCGGGCCTCGAGCTCCTCCTCGAGCTCTTCGACCTTCTTCTTCGCCCGGCGCCGCGCCGCGCGCGACGGCTTCGCCTTCTTTCGCCTGGCCATTCGGCCAGAGCCTTAGCACAACCTCGCCGACCGAAACGACCCTCGGGAGGTCCCCGGCCCGCCGCGCGCGAATGTGAGCTACCGTCCGGCCGTGGCCAAGGTCGTCAACCCCGACACGCTCGCGCCTCCGCGCGGCTACTCCAACGGGCTGCTCTACCCGAGCGGCCAGCTCCTGTTCGTCGCCGGTCAGATCGGCTGGGACAAGGAGATGCGCCTCGCGGACGGCCTCGTCGCCCAGTTCGCGCTCGCGCTCGACAACGTCCTCGACGTCGTGCGCGCGGCGGGCGGGGACGCGACCCACGTCGGCCGCCTGACCCTCTACGTGACCGACAAGCAAGATTACCTCGCACACACCAAGGCGATCGGCGGCGTGTACCGCGAGCGCATGGGGCGCCACTTCCCGGCGATGGCGCTCGTGCAGGTCGCGGACCTCCTCGAAGACGGCGCGCTCGTCGAGATCGAGGCGACCGCGGTCCTCCCCGCCAGCGCCCCCGGAGACCACGCATGAGCATCGAGCCCGAGAGCTTCCGCTGGGAGCTGGACGCCGACGGCGTCGCCACCGTCACCCTCGACCGCCCCGACCGCATCAACGCGCTGACGTTCCAGGTCTACGGCGAGCTGCGCGACCTCTTCCGGACGCTCAAGGAGGGCCACCCGGAGGTGCGCGCGGTCGTCCTGCGCGGCGAGGGGCCGCGCGGCTTCTGCTCGGGCGGCGACGTCGAGGACATCATCGGCGAGCTGTTCAGCCGCGACATGCGGGGCCTGCTCGAGTTCACGCGCATGACCGGCGCGCTGATCCACGCCATCCGCGCCAGCCGCCCGCCCGTCGTCGCGGCGCTCCACGGCGTCTGCTGCGGCGCCGGCGCGGTGATCGCGCTCGCCTGCGACGTGCGGATCGTCGCCCCGGACACCCGCATCGCCTACCTCTTCCCGAAGGTCGGCCTGAGCGGCGCGGACATGGGCGCGTCGTGGCTCCTGCCGCGGACCATCGGCTTCGGCCGCGCGAGCCAGCTCCTGCTCACCGGCGAGTTCGTCAAGGCCGAGCGCGCCGAGCAGATCGGCCTCGTCAACCGCGTCGCCGAGGAGGGCAAGGTCTTCGAGGAGGCCCACGCCTTCGCGCGGGCGCTCGCCATCGGCCCGGCCTTCGCGCACGCGATGACCAAGCGGATGCTGGAGTACGAGGCGCACGTCGACTTCACGACGGGCATCGAGGCGGAGGCGCAGGCCCAGGCCATCTGCATGCAGCACCCCGACTTCCGCGAGGCCTACGACGCCTGGGTCGAGAAGCGCGACCCGAAGTTCGAGGGGCGATGAGGGCGCGGCTCCCGGGGGAGTACCTCGACGACGAGGTGCTCGAGGCCGGCTGGGACGCGGCCGACGCGCTCGCCGAGGAGGGCGCCGCGATCGAGCGCGCGCACGACGAGCCGGGCGCCGCGCTCCGGGCGATGGTGCGCTTCCTGGGCGAGCGCGGCGCGCTCGGGCTCCTCGCGGACTCGGCCGACGGCGGCCGGTTCGAGCGGGTCCGCTGGCGCGCGGTCTGCCTCGCCCGCGAGCGCCTCGGCCACGCCTCCCCGCTCCTCGAGCTCGCCTTCACGATGCAGGGCCTGGGGAGCTACCCGATCACCCTCGCCGGCGACGAGGCGCTCCGCCGGCGCTGGCTGCCGCGCGTCGTCTCGGGCGAGGCAGTCGCGGGCTTCGCGCTCACGGAGCCCGAGGCGGGCAGCGACCTCGCTGGCATCGCGACGACCGCCCGGCGCGACGGCGACCACTACGTCCTCGACGGGCACAAGATCTTCATCTCCAACGCGACCGTCGGTGACGTGTTCACCGTGTTCGCGGCCACCCGGCCGCCGGGCGAGCGGGGGCGCATCAGCGCCTTCGTGGTGCCCGGCGACGCGGCCGGCGTCGAGCGGGTGCCGCAGCGGGTGCTCGGCGGTCACCCGATCGGCGAGCTCCGCCTCCGCGGCGTGCGCGTCCCGGTCGAGGACATGATCGGCGAGGAGGGCGCGGGCATGCGCGCCGCGCTCGGGACGCTCCACCGCTTCCGCGTGACCGTCGGCGCGGCCGCGCTCGGCTTCGCGCAGCGGGCCCTCGACGAGGCGGTCGCGCACACCAAGGCGCGCGTCCAGTTCGGCCGCCCGCTCGCCGAGCTGCAGGCGGTCCAGATGAGCCTCGCCGACATGGCGTGCGAGCTCGAGGCCGCGCGCCTGCTCGTTTACCGCGCGGCCAAGCGCGCCGACGAGGGCGCGGGGCGCGAGGCGGAGGCCTACGCGGGGAGCATGGCCAAGCTCGTCGCCACCGAGAACGCGTTCCGCGTGATCGACCGCGCGGTCCAGCTCCACGGCGGCCGCGGGGTGCTCCAGGACCACCCGGTCGCGCGCCTCTACGAGGACGTCCGGAGCCTCCGCATCTACGAGGGCGCGAGCGACGTCCAGCGCGTTCTCATCGCGCGCCATCTCCTGGCCGAGGGCGGCTGAGTGGACTGGGCGGCCCGGCTCGAGCCGGTGGCGGGGCCGCTGCTCGGCGCGGCGCGACGCTTCCTGGCCGAGCACCCCGGCGCGCCCTCGGGCGTCGGCCCGGGCGGCGCGGGCCTCGCGACGCTCGCCGACGCGATCGAGGACTGGGCCGACCGCGACGACGCCCCCGCCGAGCTCGACGAGACGTTCGTGGAGGGCGCGGGCGCAGTGCTCGGCCTCGCGCTGCTCGCCCACACCGGCGGCCGCCACGTCGCGCGCGGGCCGACCCACCGGCTGAGGCTCGGCGCCGACGGGTTCTTCGATCCGTTCGACGCGATCGAGCGCGCCCTCGACGCCGACGACGCGCGCGCGTCACTGGCGGCCGACCTGCGGCGCGCCGAGGCGGAGGCGGCGGGTGAGGCGGGGGTCGGGCGGGCGATGCGGCTGCTGCGGCGGCTCCTCGCGGTGGCGCGACCGGACCTCTCGATCACCGAGCGCTTCGGCCCCGCGGTGTGGCTCGACGGCGGCATCGAGCTCGATCTCGCGCCCATCCTGCGCGCGACCGAGGGCGAGCCCGACGGCGCGGCCGAGCGCGCGGTCGACAAGCTCGTCTCGATGCTCCCCGGCGGCCCCGGCGCCCGCGCGATGGACTGGGAGGAGGTCGCGCCGCGGCTCCTCCCGCGGCTCGTCGCCCCCGGCTTCGCGGCCCGCCTCGGCGCCGAAGGGCGCGGCGCCCTGGCGGCTCGCGCGCGGCTGGGCGGCGCCCTCGAGGTCACGCTCGTGCTCCGCTACGAGGATCGCTCGCGCTACGTCCGCGACGACGAGCTCGACGCCTGGGGCCAGCCCTTCGAGGCGGCCCTCGCCCGGGCCGTCGTCGGGCTGGCCGCGCGATCGGAGCGCGCCCGCTTCGCCCGCGTCGACACCACCTCGGGCCCGCTGGTGGTGGCGCGTACCGGTGACGGCCTCGACGGCGCGCGCCTGCTTCTCCCGACGCTGCACGAGGTCTTGTCGGCCGAGCTCGGCCCGACGGTGTGGGTCGGGGCCCCGCACCGCGACGCGCTCTGGGCCTGCGCGGACGAGCCCGGGCTCCGGGAGTCCCTCGGGCTGCGCGTGCGCGAGGACGCGCGGCGGGCGCCGCACGCGGTCACCGAGCGGCTGTTTCGCCTCGACGCCGCCGGCCTCCGCGCCTGACGCGGAAGCGCGCGCCTGGCTCAGCTCCCGCTGAGGAACGAGTCCGGATCGAGCGGCAGCGCGCCGAGATCGTGCTCGCTCGACGCGGCCTCGCTGAACATCGCGAGCTCCTGCGCGAGCAGGTCCGCGAAGGCCTGCGGCACCGCCTCGGGCGCCTTGCGGCGACGGGTCGCGAGGAAGAGCCCGACGAGGAGCCCGACGTCGCGCGGCCCGACCTGATCGTCGATCTGCTGGATGAGCTGCGCGAGCGCGGCCACCACGTCGCTCGCGGTCGGGAAGCGGTCGCGCGGATCCGACGCGAGGATGGTGCGGAGGAACGCGTCCACGCCCCGCGTGACCCCGCGGTTGAAGCGCGTCGCCGACGGGACCTCGCAGCGCGCCACCGCCTGCACCGTCTCGGCGTCGGTCGCGCCCTGGAAGAGCCGGCGACCGCAGATCATCTCCCACAGCACGATGCCCACCGCGAACAGGTCGATCTGCGGGGTGCTCGGCTGTTGCCGGATGATCTCGGGCGCGAGGTAGCCGAGCTTGCCGCCGAGCATCCCGTCGCCGAGCTGGGTCGAGTGCACGTTCGCGTCGGCGAGCCCGAAGTCCGCGAGCTTCACCTCGCCCGTGCGGCTCAGGAGCAGGTTGTGGGGGCTCACGTCGCGGTGGATGATCGCGAGCGGCTGACCCGTGTGGTCGACGGCGGAGTGGGCGTATTCGAGCGCGCGCGCGAGCTGGTAGGTGATGAAGAGCGCGCTCGCGACCGGCATGGGCGCCTGGCGCTGGTGGGCCTGCTCGAGGAGCTCCTTGAGCGAGGTCCCGTCGACCAGCTCCATGATCATGATGAAGGTCCCGCCGACGTCGCGAGCGTCGTAGACGCGCACGATGTTCGGGTGCCGCAGGGCCATCCCGAGGCGGGCCTCGTCGCGGAACATCGACAGGTAGAGCGGCTGGCTGGCCAGCTCCGGCAGGACGCGCTTGATCGCCACCGAGTGCCGATCGCCGTCCTCGAAGACCGCGTCGCCGCGCCAGACCTCGGCCATCCCCCCGGCCGCGAGCCGCGCGAGGGGCTCGTAGCGGGTCGGCGCGCGCCGGAAGCGCGTGGTCAGATGCGGACCGACGCCGGAGCCACCCATGGGCTGGAAGCGTGTCGCCCCCTCCCCTGTCCGTCAACGGCCGTGACAGGCGAGGAGCGGCGCGACCGCCCGCTCGGCCGCCTCGAGCGCCCGAGAGAGCCGG
>JAUHXR010000368.1 GCA_030426845.1 Polyangia bacterium
CGGCGGCGACGGCGACGGCGACGGCCAGGTCGACGAGGGCGCGGGCGACAGCTCGGACGGCGACGAGGACGGCGGCGAGGCCGAGGACACCCAGGTCGGCCAGGACGACGAAGACGTCGAGGGCCAGGAGGGCGGTCTGCTCCCGCCCGAGCCCGCGGTGCGCTACCGCCCGACCCTCCCCGAGCCGGCGGAGGACGACTTCCAGCTCGCGATCCCGCCGCTCCTCTACCAGCGGCAGGGCGGCATCACCACGACGGCGGTGTTCCCGCTCTTCTACCTGCGCGAGTCACCGGAGACGACCGAGGTCGCGATCCCGCCCTACTACCTGATGCGAGGGCCGGAGAACTGGGACGTCCTGTTCCCGCTCTTCTGGTGGTACCGCGGCGAGGGGCACCACACGTGGATGGTCCCGCCGGTATGGCACCACGAGGCCTCCGACGGCTGGGACTTCGGCATCGCCCCGCTCGTGATGGCGGGGAGCCACGAGGACCGCCACTACACCCTCATCCCGCCGCTGCTGACCGTCGACTGGGGCGACGAGAACGAGCGCTTCACCTTCGTGGCCAACTTCTGGCGGATCCAGGAGCGGGAGACCGAGCACTGGGGCCTGTTCCCGTTCCTCTGGGTCGAGAACGCCGAGAACACGAGCTACACGATCGCGCCGCCGCTGTTCTTCCGGTTCGAGGATCGCAACGAGGGGACCGCCCTGACGGTGGTGCCGCCCTTCTATCACCGGGACGAGCCCAACGGCTCCTACTGGGGCATCCCGCCGCTGTTCCACCACAACAGCGGGCCGGATCACACCTCGACCACGATCTTCCCGCTCCTCTCCCACTACTCGGAGGAGCCGGACGTCTTCCGCCTCACCCTCGCGGGCGTGTTCTGGTACTGGAACGACCACGGCGACGAGACCCTCGTGACGCCCCTCTACCAGCGCTTCCGCGGCGCAACGGAGATGGACGCGGTCGCGCCCTTCTTCTTCCACATCCGAGACCCGCGCACCGACGCGACGACCCTCGCGATCCCGCCGCTCATCTGGCACGTCGAGGATCCGTCGTCGGTCAACACGGTGGTCTTCCCGTTCTTCGGGCGCTTCGAGGAGCGCGGCCGCCAGACGACGTGGCTCACGCCGTTGGTCGGGCAGCACACCGATCACGAGGCGGGCGACGAGACGACGTGGGTGTTCCCGACGATCCAGGTGTCACGCTGGCACGACGGCGACGCGGTCAACATCCACCCGATCTGGTACTTCGAGAGCACCCCGAGCCATCAGCACTCGGTGCTCGCGCCCTTCTGGTGGGACTTCGAGTCCTTCGAGGGCGAGCGAAACCGCTACACGGTGCTCTTCCCGTTCTTCTGGCGGTTCCGCGAGGGCAACACCACGAGCACCCTGGTGCTCAACTTTTACCACCGCGAGCGCGTCCGCTCGGAGAGCTCCGAGTGGGAGTTCCACGTGTTCCCGTTCTTCTCCTACGGCGAGTACAGCACCGGCGGGCACTGGTGGAAGATCTTCTACGGCCTCGCGGGCTACGAGCGCCGCGGGCCCTACGGCGTGACCACGCTGTTCTACGTGCCGTTCCAGACCGACGGCCCGACGCTCCAGACCGACGACCGCAACTGACCCGACCGCCGCGCGGGTCGACCGATCGAGCCGGCCGCGGTCGAGGCGGGCAGGGGCCGCGAGCGCAGCTCCTGCGGGCGCCTCAGGCGAGGAAGCCGGGCAACGTGCCGGTCAGGTCGATGGTGCTGCCGTCCTCGGCGGTCGCGCTGGTCACCCCCAGCGAGCTCCGGTCGACGCCGAACGCCTGCATGATCGAGACGAGGAGCTTGGTGTGGGGTGGCCCGAGGAGCCGACCGCGGCCCCCCGCCGGCGCGGCGAGGTTCTCGTCGTACTTGAGGTAGCGCCCGGTCGGGATCGCCCCGCCCGCGCCGCCCGCCATCACGAACATCATCTGGTGCAGGTCGTGCCAGCCGTTGCCGAGCTCGGGCATCCAGATGAGGAGGCTGTTGTCGAGCATCGTCCCGCTGCCCTCGGGGATGGCCTTGAACGCGGCGATCAGGTCCGCGAACTGCTGCGCGTGGTGGGCGTAGTAGTTGACCATCCAGGTCGCCGCCGGGTCGTTGCTCGAGGGGTGGGCCGCGTCCTGGTGAACGTCGCTGCCCGCCGGCGCGCCGATCGTGGCCGCGTCGAGCTCGCTCGCCTTGAGCATCCCCACGCGGGTCAGGTCGCACGCCATCGCGAGCGGATAGAGCTGGGTCAGCGCGATCCGCGTGACCTCGTCGCGCGACAGGCCCGACGCCGGGGACGCCGGCCGCTCGCAGGTCACGCTGCCCATGACGCCGGCGCGCCGCTCGAGGTCCGCGATCATGTCGCGGTGCCGCTGGAGCTTGTCCTGGTCCTCGCGGGAGAGCTGGCCGAGCACCTGGTCGTACTCGCCCCGCACGAGCGAGAGCACGCTGCTGCGGCGCGCGCGGCTGCGCTCGATCGGCGTCGGCACGCTCGGGGTCCCCGGCGTCGGCAGCGCGCCGAACACGCGGTTGAACGCGTTGGGGAGGAAGCTGAACCCGCCGAGCCGGCCCGGGTTCACCTGGGCGCCGGCGGTGTCGTACACCGGCGAGCCCGACCAGCACGCGCAGCTCCCGTTCGAGTAGAAGAGGTACGGGAAACCGGCCGCAGGCTGCTCGACCTCGGCGATGAGCTGATCGAACGACGGCCCGCGTACGCCGCCCATGCACGCGAGACGGTTGTTGATGGCCGCGCCGTGGTTGTTGGACGAGAAGCCGTGCTCGATGTAGGCGGACGTCATCGAGAGGCCCTCGACGATGTTGAGGTCCGCGCGGTGGGCGTGGAGCGGCCGGAGCGTCTCGGTGAACGACATTGGGTCGGCGTCGTCGAGCGGCATCTGCCAGTCCGCGCCGCTCGCCGGCAGGCCCGGGCGCCGAAGCTCCCAGCGCCCGCTCACCGGGCCGTGCTCGGTGAAGAAGATCATCAGGCGGCGCGGCGCCTGGGCGTGGGCGTGGCGCTGATCGACCAGAGACGGGAGGAACAAGGAGCCCGTGGCGAGGCCCATCGCGCGGAGGAAGTGGCGGCGGTTGAAGCGGGTCATCGGCCAACCTGGTAGGTGGGGCGGTGGATGAACTCGGGGCTCGTGGCGAACGCGACCAGCAGCTCGCGGACATCGCCCCCCGACGCCTCGAAGGCCTCGTAGGCGGCGGCGACGCGGCACTGATCCTCGACCGCACCGGCCCGGCCGGCCGCGTAGGCGTACCAGTGGCCCGTGACGCAGGCCTCGACCTCGGGGCTCTGCGCGAGCTGCGCGGAGAGGTCGACCGCGTCGTCGATCTCCCAGCGGGCTCCGTCCGCGTCGAAGGTCCCCGTAGGGTCGACCGGCTGGCCGTTGTCGAGGTCGCGGTGCCGACCGATCGCGTCGTAGCGCTCGAACGCGAAGCCGAGCCCGTCGAAGCGCGCGTGGCAGCCGCGGCACGCGCCAGGCGACGTGCGCTCCTCGAAGAGCTCGCGGTTGGTGAGCGCGCCCGAGCCGCTCGCCGCGGGCTCCGAGAGATCCGCGTCGGCGGGCGGCGCGGGAGGCGTTCGGCACAGCAGGCGCTCCCAGATGAAGATGCCGCGGAGCGGCGGGCTGCCCTCGAGGCGGTGCGCGCGGCCCGCGAGGAAGCCGGCCCGCGTCAGGATGCCCGCGCGCTCGCTCCCGTCGAGGGTCGCGGGCGCCCACTCGCCAGCCGGCGGCGCGCTCACCCCGTAGAGCCCCGCGAGCGCGTCGTTGACCTCGGTCTCGCGGCTGGTCAGCAGCGCCTCGACGGTGCCCTCGCCCTCCCACATCACCCGCGCGACGAAGCGATCCGACTCCTCGCGGGCGGCCGCCTCGAGCGCGGCGTCGTAGCTGGGGTAGCGGGTCGCGTCCTTGGGCTCGTTGGCGATCTGATCGAAGTCGAGCCACTGGCGGTGGAACTCGACCAGCATGTCCCGGGCGCGCGGCTCGTCGAGCATCCGCCGGACCTCCGCCTCGCGCTGCTCGGGCGTCTCGAGCTCGCCCGCGCGCGCGCGCTCGAGGAGCGCCTGGTCAGGGCCGGTGCCCCAGACGAGGTACGAGAGGCGGCTCGCGACCTCGAACGACGTCAGGCGCAGCGCGCCGTCCACGAGCGGCTCGGCCGCCGCGTCCCCAACCTCGATGCGGTAGAGGAGCTGCGGCGACTGGAGCAGCGCCTCGAGGGTGAGCTGCACGCCGGTCTCGAAGTCGGCCATGTCGCGCTCCGCGAGCAGGAACGCCTCGTAGCGTCCGAGCTCCTCGGCGGTGAGCGGGCGCCGGAAGATCCGCTCGCCGATCACCTCGAGGAAGGTCCGCGCGCAGGCCGCCTCGCCGGCGCTCGCCGCGTCGCAGGGCATCCACGAGGGCATGTCGCCGATCGCGGCCGCGGCGAATTCGGCCGCGACCTCGCTGTACTGCTCGATGAGGAGCGGCTGCGGGTTGAGCAGCTCGGCGCGGTTCTCGAACCCGTGCTCGGTCGGGTCGGAGACCAGCTCGTAGTCGACCGTGACGTCGGGGAACAGCGCGGCGAGGGTCGCCCGGTACTCCGCGCGGCTGAGCCGCCGCACCGGCGCCTCGGCGACCGGGGTGCAGAGGCTCGGGTCGACCACGGTCCCCGGAGGCGGCGGCTCCGGGTCCTCCGCGCGGTGGGTCGGCTGCACCACCGTGCCCGTGCAGGCGGCGCCGAGCGCGACGAGACCGACGGCGAAGCAGGCTCGCATCCATCGAGCCTACCGGAGGCGCTCGGGCCGCTCTCTTACAGTTCGTTCGTGGTCGCGTGGGGGCGGCGGCTACCGCATGCCCGGGGGGCGCTCGTCGTCGAGGGTCGGGTCGATCCTCCGCGCGGGGGCCGCCGGCGGGTGCTCCGGGGTGTCGGCCGCGCGCACGGTGCTCGTACCGGGGACGGTGCTGATCACCGGCGCGTAGTCGCCGGGCGGGAAGTCGATGTAGACGTAGTGGAAGTTGCCGCCCGGCGCGACCTCGGTGGTCACGCGCGGCTGCACGGTGAAGTCGGCCCGCAGCAACAGCACCAGCGCCATGTCGCGCCGGCGGCGCTCGAGGCGGGCGCGGAGGACGGGCGTGTTGAAGAAGCGCGTCTCGAGCCAGCGGCGGCTGTTCGTCAGGTGGATGCTCGTGTTCGGAAACACCACCACGACCCGACGGTTCTCGGTGCGGACCTCGGGCTGGATGGGCTCGTTCGTCTGGACGAAGAAGCGCGATCCGCCGTCGCCGAGGGGCGCGAAGCCGGGCCACGTGAGGATCTGACGCAGGCGCCCGCGCCGGCGACGCTGCCGGCGCACCACGCGCCCGTAGGCCGGCGGCGGCTGGGCCTCGCCGGCCTCCACCCCCGCGTAGACGCCCAGCGGCCGCGGCGCGACGACCCGCGCGCGCGATGGGGCGGGCGCCGGATCGTCCTGGGCGAGAGCCGGAGCGGAGACGAGCCCGAGGGCGGCGGCGAGGCAGAGAGTACGCACGCGATCGATCGTAGGGAGCCGCCGCCGCCAGGGCAAAGTTCTGCGGTCGGCTATCATCGGCGGCATGTCGCCCTTGGCGACCCTCCTCGCGACCGTCTCGGCCATCTACGGGCTGTTCGGGGCGTACTACGCGCTGCTCTTCGCCCGCCGGCGCAGTCAGCGCGAGTACCTCTGGTTCGGCCTGATGTGCCTGGGCCTCCAGGGCTGGTGCGGCGCCACCGCGTGCATCGTCGACGCCTCCGAGGAGGTGGCCCTGCTGGCCGCGCGCGGGCAGTTCCTCGGCGGCTTCGTGGCGTGCGCGAGCTTCGTGCGCTTCGCCGATCGAATGGCCTCGCCCGCCTCGCCCTCCCGGCTGCGGTGGGTCAGCGACGCCGCGTGCCTCGTCGGCGCCGTCGCCTTCCTGGGCGGCGTCGGCCTCGGGGCACCGATGGCCGGCGAGCCGAGGCTGACCTTCACCGGCGCGGCCCTGGTCGCCCTGCCCCTCGGCCTCTGCGGCCGCGGCGCTCTCAACCTGCTGCGGCTGGCGGCCCGCGCGCAACCCGACCTGCGTCCCTTCGCCGTGTCGGCCGGGCTCGGAGTGGTGGCCACCGTGGTGGAGATGCTTCTGCAGCTCGACGGCCGCTCCTGGCACCTCGTCGCGCTCGTCTCGATGCTGCCGGTCCTCGCGATCAGCGTGGCGCTGCAAGCGCGCTTCCTGCGCGCGGCGGACGAGCTCAAGGCGCGGGGCGCGGAGCTGCGCAAGAGCTACTCCGACCTCCGGCTCGTGCAGGAGGAGCTCGTGCGCAAGGAGCAGCTCGCGGCGGTGGGCGAGCTCAGCGCGGTGATCGCCCACGAGGTCCGCAACCCGCTCGCGATCATCAAGAACGCCGTGTCGAGCCTCCGGCGCCCGTCGCTGCGGCTGAACGACCGGCGCGTGCTCCTGGCGATCCTCGACGAGGAGGTCGACCGGCTCAGCCGCCTGGTCAAGAACCTCCTCGCCTACGCGCGCCCGGTCGCGCCCCGCGAGCTCCCGCTCCAGATCGGCCCGCTCGTCGAGGCGGCGATCGACGGGGCGCGGCGCCACGCGGAGACCTCCGAGGCGACGCGGTTCGCGATCGACCTCGCGCGGGCCAGCCCGATCACCGGCGATCCGGACCTGCTCGAGAGCGCTCTGACCAACGTCCTCGCCAACGCGCTCCAGGCGATGCCCGACGGAGGCACCGTGGCCGTGGTGGGTGAGGATCGCGAGGTGGACGGCGCGCCCTACCTCGCCCTCGAGCTGCGCGACGAGGGGGACGGCATGGAGTCGCTCGTGCGCCGCAAGGCGACCGACCCGTTCTTCACCACGCGGGCCTCGGGCACCGGGCTCGGCCTCGCGATCGTGGAGCGCGTCGTGCGCAACCACGGCGGGTGGCTCGACATCGAGAGCGCCGAGGGCGAGGGCACCACCGTGCGGCTCTGGCTGCCTCGGACGGGGGCCGCCCGATGATGAGGCCGGTCTCCGCGAGCCTCGTGGCGATGGCCGGCGCGTACGCGGTCGCGGCCGCGTACTGGGCGGTCATGAGCGTCGTCGGGCGCGCGCCCCGGGAGCACCGCGCGCTCGCGCTCTACTGCCTCAGCCTCGCGGTGTTCTCCGTCGCGACCGCCTGCACGTGGGAGGCGCGCGACCCGGCGGCAGCCGCGACCGCGCAGCTCCTCCAGATCATCCCGTTCATGGCCGCGATGGCGTTCTTCACCGAGCACGCGCTGCGCATCGTGGCCGCCCCGCCGCGCGGCTACCGGATCCAGCGTGGCCTCGCGATCCTCGGCGGCTGCGCGGCGGCGGCGGGCCTGTTCTTCGACCCGGCGCACCCGGACGTGGGCGGCGCGCGGCCGCTCGCCTCCTTGACCCCGGCCGGCCTCCTCCTGCTGGCGCCGATGGCCGCGCTCTGCCTCCACGCGCTGTCCCACCTCTACCGCGCGGCGCGCCGCGACCGGGAGCTCGTGGCGCCCGCGCTGCTCTGCACGCTGACGTTTGCCGGCGGCATGCTCGACCTGATCAACCGCGGCCTCGGGCTCAACACGAGCTACGTGTTCGGCGCGCACGGCGCCGCCTTCAGCCTCATCGGCTTCACCTACCTCGCGGTGGGGCGGATCACCCGGGTCGACGCGGCCCTCGCGGAGCAGAAGGAGCTGCTGGCCGCGAGCTACCACCAGATGCGCTCCACCCAAGAGGAGCTGGTCAAGAAGGAGCAGCTCGCGGCGGTCGGCGAGCTCAGCGCGGTGATCGCCCACGAGGTCCGCAACCCGCTCGCGATCATCAAGAACGCGATGGGCGGGCTGCGCAAAGGCACCCTCGAGCCCGAGGACGCCGAGACGCTGCTGTCGATCCTCGACGAGGAGACCGATCGCCTCAACCGGCTGGTCGACGACCTGCTCGCCTACGCGCGGCCGATCGCGGCTCACCCCGGGCCGGTCGATCTGCGCGCCCTCGTCGCGCGCGCGGTCGAGCTCGCGGCTGGCGGGCACCCCGACATCGAGCGCGTCGAGGTCGAGCTCGACCTCAGCGACGTGGACGGCGCGGTCGAGGGGGACGAGGCCCTGCTCCGCCACGCGCTGATCAACATCGTGGACAACGCGCTCCAGGCGATGCCCGACGGCGGCACCCTCACGGTGACGATGGCCGCGGTCGCGATCGACGACCGGCCGCACGTCGCGGTGCGCTTCCACGACACCGGCGAGGGGATGGACACCCAGGTGCGCTCGCGGGCCCGCGACCCGTTCTTCACCACGCGCCAGTCGGGCACCGGCCTCGGCCTCGCGATCGTCGAGCGGGTCGCGCGCGCGCACGGCGGGACGGTCGAGCTCGAGAGCCGGCACGGCCAGGGCACCACGGTCACCTTCAGCCTGCCGCGCGAGCGCGGCTCCCTCGCCCCGCCGCAGAGCTGAGCCCTCGACTCAGGCCGGGTCGAGGAAGATGGGGCTCGACCAGGCCATCTCGCCGTCCTCCTGGACCGCCTTGGCGTAGACCCATCCGTCGGCGACCCGAGCCTCGACGAACGCCTCGAGGGCGCCGTCGCCACGCGACTCCGCGATCGCGCCGTCGGGGCCGACGAGCGTGAGCGTGGCGACGGGCGAGGCGCAGCGGACCTCCGCGCGCAGCAGCGCGGGCTCGGTGACCCGCAGCTCGGAGCCCATCGGCGCGTCGC
>JAUHXR010000369.1 GCA_030426845.1 Polyangia bacterium
CGCCGAAGGTCTCGAGCACCAGGCCCTCGAGCGGCGGCCGCAGGAAGTTCTCGAGGATCGCGCGGGTCATCCCCGGGTAGAGCCGGAGCGCGGCGACGTGGGGGTTGAGCGCGCCGTGGACGCGCAGGCCGCCGACGGGGCTCGCGCGGACGAGGTTCCAGCGGACCCGCACGTCCACGCCGAGCTCCGCGAGGGGCCGCAGGTTCGGCGAGTCGAACGCGTCGAGCGCGGCCGCGTCGGTCTTGGTCGCGCGGCAGCCGCGCAGGAGCTTGTTGTAGAAGTAGAGGCAGACCTCGGGGACCCGGTAGTGGCCGGCGATCCCGAGCGCGCCGAGCAGGTTGTCGACCGCGTCGTTGCGGAGCTGCTCGATCGGGATCTGCGCGCCGGTGAGCACGACCGGCTTCTCGAGCCCCTCGAGGAGGAACGCGAGCCCGCTCGCGGTGTAGGCCATCGTGTCCGTCCCGTGGACGATCACGAAGCCGTCGTAGTCGTCGTAGGCGGCCTCGATGTCGCGGGCGAAGCGCAGCCAGTGCGACAGATCGAGGTTGGCCGAGTCGAGCAGCGTGTCGTAGGCGCGCAGGTCGTAGTAGATGCGCCGGTTGGACGCCGACGGGTAGGTCACGAAGCGCGGCCGGTCGGGGTCGTGGAGCTGCGGCTGGAGCGCGACCTTGTCCGCGAAGTACCCCGGCACCGGCTCGTAGACCCCGAGCGCGTTGCGGCGCATCCCGATCGTCCCGCCGGTGTAGAGCACGAGGACGCGGGCCGACGTCTCCTTCATGAGAGATCCATGACCTCCCGTCGCCGGTTCGCCAACTCAGAACGTGTGCGGCGGGCCGCCGTAGCCGCCCGGCCCGGGCGGCGGGGTGAAGCCGCCGCCGCCGGGCGGACCGAACCCGCCGCCGCCGGGCGGAGCGAACCCGCCAGGGCCAGGCGGGGGACCGAAGCCGCCGGCGGGCGGGGCGGGGGGCGCGGGCTTGGCCGTGACCACCGCACCGAGGACCCCGCCGAGCGCGCCGAACGCGCCGTAGAGGACGAGCCCGCCGAAGAAGAACCCGAGCCCGAGCACGACGAAGAAGCCCGCGCCCTGCGCCGCCTCCGAGTTGCCGTCGAGCGCGGCCGCGATCCCGGTCAGGCCGAAGAACGCGGTGATCAGGGTCGCGAGGAGCCCGAAGATGACGCCCGAGACGAGCCCGGCGAGCGCGCCGATCGCCGCGCCCTCGAGCGGCTCGATCCGGTGGACCCCCGTGCGCCGCATCACCAGGTAGACCGCGAGGCCGGACCCCACGAGGTTCCACATGCAGAAGATCGCGTTGCAGTAGTTCACCAGCGGGATCGAGCTCAGGATCCCGGCCACGACCCCGCCAACCACGACCGGCCCGACGTAGTGGGCGCGGTGCTTGAGCGTCTCCTGCATGCGTTCTCCTCCGAGTGCCCTCGTGCGAGGGCGCGCGGTGGGTTCTACGCGGGCCGCTGGGAGCGTCTTCCTCGAACGCTACGGCGCGCAGGGCTGCGGGCAGCCGAAGACCGTGTAGGCGACGACGCCGACCAGGGGCGCGCTGGCGCCCGTCTCGACGCGCAGCTCCCCGAGGCCCTGCGCGAGGTCGCCGGGCGGGCTCGCCTGGTCGTCGTTGCCGCGGGCTCGCACCGTCCAGCAGGCGACGTCCCCCACGCTCGCGCCGCGCAGGGTCTCGGCCTGTCCGTCTCCGTCGACGTCCACCGCCTCGAGGGTCGCGGTGCACCCCGCCGCGCCCGGGGTCGCCTCCCAGGACGCGAGGTAGTCGTGCATCGCGGACGCGACGTAGCTCGCGCTCAGGTCGTGCGGCGCGGGGAGCTCGTCCGCCGTGAGGGTGAAGCGGAGCACCACCTCGGCCGGGTCGGGGGCCTCGCGGTATCGAAGCAAGAAGGCCGCCTGACGCTCACCCCCCGCGCCGGGGGAGTCCATCGGGTCGCGTGGATCGGTGAGCCCCCGCACCTCGATCGAGTCGCTGACGCCGTCGCCGTCCGTGTCGCCGCGCGCGGGGTCGGTGCCGAGCGCGTGCTCGAGGAAGTCGTCGAGCCCGTCGTTGTCCGAGTCGGGATCGCGGAAGTCGGGGATCGCGTCGCCGTCGGTGTCGGCCGGCAGCGTGAAGACGTCGTCGTCGCCCGCCTCCTCCGCGTCCGTGAACCCGTCGCCGTCCGAGTCCTGGTCGAGCTGGTCGAAGACCCCGTCGCCGTCGGTGTCCACCCCGAACTCGTGCCCGTCGAGGATCGCGTCCCCGTCGACGTCGACGTTGAGGAAGTCCGGCATCCCGGCCCCGTTCGAGCTCACGGGCGGCGTGTCGAGCCGCGCGTCGCCCGCTTCGTCGCGGTCCGGCACGAGGTCCTCGTCGCTGTCCAGGTCGAGGTAGTTCGGCGTCCCGTCGCCGTCGAAGTCGCCCTGCCCCTCGTCCACGTCGAGGATCGTGTCGTCGTCGGAGTCGCGCTCGCCCGGCGGCGGCAGCGCAGGCGGTCCCGCGTCCGCCCGGCCGGCGTCGTCCGCCGGGGCCGGACCGTCGCAGGCCGCGAGGGTGAAGAAGGCGAGGAGGCTCAGGGCGAGGAGGCGAAGCATGAGGCGACACTAGCGCGACGACGCGGGCGCCGCGAAGGGGAAGCGTCGGTGTCGGAGGCGCGCGCTCCTCGATCTACCTCCAGAGCAGGCGGGTCCGGGTGAGCGCATCGTGCGGGAACCTCCCGCGCTTGCTGCGGTAGACGAAGAGCGCGATCGGTCCAAAGGGGAAGCAGAGCCCGAACGCGCCGAGCGACGCCATCAAGAGCAGGCTCCGCGCGAGCGCGCGCAGCGGGCCCACGCGATCGTGGCGCTCGCCGTCCTCCGGCGCGACGCGCAGCTTCAGCAGACCCAGGAGGAGCGTCCCGCCGAAGCGGCTCGTCGCGAGCGTGGAGTAGGCCAGGAAGGCGAGCAGGCCGAGGGGCAGGACCACGAGCGCCGCCGCCTCTCCGACGACCGGCTCGATCGCCGCGCCGAAGGCGACCGTCGCGAGCGTGAAGAAGAGGCCCTCGACGCTGAACGCCATGACCTCGCGCATCGTCAACCGCGCGCCGCCGACCGTGGCCTCGGGTGACGTGTCCACCGGACCGGGCGCCGCGCTCGCGGGGCCTCCGGTGAACGGGTGGTCCTCGGCGCGGATCGGTCGATGGCTGGTCTCCTCGGGGAGGCCGGCGGCTCGCTTCCAGCGGAACGCCATCGCGACCCAAAGCAGGATCGCGAGCGGCCACCAGCAGAGCGGCGCGCCCCACACCGCCGACGGCTCGTCCGCCACCGGACCGAGCACGATGCCGAGCGCGCCGAGCCCGAACGGGAGCAACGACAGGAGCGCCATGAAGCGGATGTCCCGGCGTGCCGCGCGCCGGCCGGGGAGCCGCAGGCGATAGGCGCTCAGGAGCCCGCGTCGTGTGGTCAGCGGCAGCGAGCAGGTGAGCAGCTCCGCGTCGCTGAGGAAGAACGAGACCGCGGCCTGCCCCTTCAGCGGCGGGCCGACGATCAGCCCGACCTCCTGCGACCACCAGACCTTCGTCGCGGAGCGCTGGACCTCGCGATCAAAGAAGTCCTCGCCGTGCGCGAGGAGCGCGCTGAGCTCGTAGCCGAGCGGCCGCCCCTCGAGCCGGTGGACCCCGACCATCGCGCCCGCGAGCCCCGCCGCGAGATTGAACGCCGCCTGGGTCGGGAGGAACGCGACCCACTCGGGCCGGACCACGACCCACCCTTGCTGTTGCGTCACCCCGTCGACCCAGCGCCCCGCCGCCCACGCGACGGGTCGGCCGAGCATCGGCGGCGTGGGCGCGGGATCGGGCACTCGCGTACCTTACGCCGATCGGCGGAGGGAGCTTCCGCGGCTTGCGATGAAGCTCGCTCATTGGACCGAAGGTGCGCCGCCGCTCCCGGCGAGGAGGGCGCAAGCACGCGAGCCCATTGGCGCCCGGCCGCCCGTCGCGCTCGATGCGCCGACCACGGTGAGCGCGTCGGTCGTGAGGTAGGCTGGGGCATGGCGACGCGTTGGGGGTGGGTGCTCGGGCTCGGGGTCCTGTGTCTGGGCTGCGACGGAACCGGTGAATGTGAGCCCGAGACTGATCTCGAGTTCTGCTTCGCCGCGGGCAAGAACTGCGGCGAGTACACCGGCTTCGATCGCTGCGGGGCCTCGCGCACCGTGGCGTGTGGGACGTGCGAGCTCCCGCAGATGTGCGCGGGCGGCGGAGTCGCCAACGTCTGCGGCGACGGCGACGCGGACGCCGGGGCCGTCGACGGTGGCGGCCGGGATGCCGGCTCCAGCGATGGCGGCCCCGGCGACGCTGGCGCGCCAGACGCGGGTCCAGGCGCGACCCTCTCGGTGGAGCTCACGTTCGAGTCGAGCGCCGGGATGTTCGCGCCGCTCAGTGGCGAGACCGTGGCCTGCACGGTCGACTTCTCGTCGCCGATGATGGCCACGCCGCCGAGCGCGTTCCCCCTCACGGTGTCCCCCGCGGCGGTGTCCTGCGACGGCACGACGAGCGCTTTCGCCGCGCGCATCGAGGCGGGCCTCGCGGGGGGCAGCGTCCGTCTCGACGTCTTCGGAGCGGGCGGCGCCGTCGTGAACCGCACACGCGTCCAGCTCGAGGGCGCGCCAGGCGCCGAGATCTTCCGCATCGACAGCACCTGTGACGAGGAGGGCTTCCCGAGCTCGGGGGGGGAGCTGACGCTCGCCAACTTCGTCTGCGATTCTGCGGATCGATCCGGCGCGGCGGACCTCTACCGCTACACGGGCACCGTCACCCCGGGCGGCCAGACCGACCAGGCCCACGCGAACTCCGTGATGCATCGCTACGTCGAGCCCTGAGCCCGTATCCGCCGCGCGTCCATCGCGTGACCGGGGTGACGATGCACGCCGCGAGGACCTCCCGTCTGACGGGGACGACCGCGCTATCCTCGGCTCGTGGCGCGCAAGATCGAGATGCACTGGGTGTGCTCGTCGTGCGGGCATCGCAACCTCGGGCGGCACAAGCGGTGTCAGCGCTGCGGCGATCCGAAGGACGCGAGCGAGCCGTGGCTCATGCCGTCGGACACCTCGGCCGCGCCGTCGGTCACGGACCCGGAGCTGCTCCGCCAGGCCAACGCGGGCGCGGACTGGCAGTGCGGGTACTGCGGCAGCCACCAGCGGCGGCTCGACGGAGCCTGCGCGCAGTGCGGCGCGGCCCAAAGCGAGGGCCGTCGCGTCCCCGTCGGCGGCGCGGCTCAAGCTCCGGGAGGGGCGGCGCCGCGGGCGCTGATGGCCGCGGCGCCGCGGCCGGCCAAGACGGCGTGGGGTCGGGTCGCGCTGCTCGTCGGGCTCGCGCTGGCCGCGGTCCCCTGCGTCACCTGCATGGGCGTCGCGGTGTTCACCGATCCGCCCCCGCCCGCGCTGGAGCGGCCCGTCACCGAGGTTGCCGAGGTCACCGGCGGCGCGTGGACCCGGGTCGTCCACATCGAGCGCTACCGGGTCATCGAGGAGTCCGGCTTCGTCGAGCGGCGCCCGGCCGACGCGTTCGACATCGAGTCGCTCGGCCAGGCACACCACCACGACGAGCAGGTCCTCGATCACTACGAGACCGAGCACTACACCGAGCAAGTCCCCTACCAGGACACCGAGACCTATACGGACCAGGAGAGCTGCGGGGAGGATTGCGTCGACCTCCCCGAGAGCTGCAGCGAGGTCTGCACGCCCGACGACAACGGCTTCGCGAGCTGCAACACGGTGTGCTCGGGCGGCGGCCAGAGCTGCACGACGCGCTACTGCTCGGTGACGCGCACGCGCACCGTCACCCGCTACCGCAGCGAGCCGCGCACCCGGCAGGTGCCACGCTACCGGACCGAGCCGCGCTACGCGGAGCGCTTCCGGTGGCACGTCTGGCGGTGGGGCCACGACCGCGACGTGACCGAGGCGGGCGACGCGACGCAGGCCCCGGCGTGGCCGACCGACGAAGAGCTCGCGCCGCCCGCGCCGCTGGCCGAGGGCGAGCGCGAGCGCACGACCCGCGAGGAGACCTACGCCGTGCTGCTCCGCGTGGGGGCCCGCGACGAGCAGCTCTCCGCAACGAGCCTCGCCGTGTACGACCGGCTCCGCGAGGAGCCGCGCTGGCACGTGTACCGCGAAGGGGGCTCGCTCCAGGTCGCGAAGCCCGTCCATGCCTTCGCCGCCGAGTAGCGCCGTAGCCCGGGCGGAGTCGCCCTACCCGGGCGGACTCGGTGTCGCGCGCAGGACCGCGACGGCGCGACCGAGGTGCCCCTCACAGGCCGACGCTCGGCATCGCGCCGACGCGCCGTAGCAGCACATCCTTGAGGAACACCGCGCCGCGGGTGCGGTGGAGATCGGAGCGGAACACGAGGGGGACGCTGTCGCGGTAGATCGGCAGCGCGGCGTGGAGCCGCCGCAGCCGACCCGGGGTGCCCTCGCGGGCGATCCGCCGCGGCAGGAGCACGGGCCCGACGCTGGCGAGCGCGAGGCTGTTCGCCAGCGCGAAGTCGCCACGCTCGAGCCGTCGATGAGGGACGACGTCCTGGGCCTCGCCCACGTCGACGACGCGACCAACCTCATGCACCCGAACCCGCGCCTTCCCACCGCCAACCGGATCACGGAGCTGCAGGGACGTCGCGTGCACGCGCACCCCTTCGTCCGGTAGCGGCCAGGCCTCGGAGCCGCGACCACGGCAGCCACGCGGCGCCGCGCTCCGCGCGAGTCTCCCACTCGCCCTCGATCGACAGGTCGCGCGTGGAGCCACGATTGCCAAGCGGGGCCAGGACGGCGAGCCTACGAGGGTGACGCGTCCCTGGTGTCTTGCCGTCCCATCGAGCGCCGCGTGGCTCTCCGTCCTGGCGCTCGCGTGCGCCTCGCCCGCGCCCCTCCCCGACCTCGACGACGCGACGCGCGATCTCTCGGGGGAGCGGCCCGTCTTCCCTGGCGCCGAGGGCTTCGGCACGACCACCGTCGCCGGTCGCGGCGGCGCGATCGTCGTGGTCGAGACGCTCGCCGCCGACGGCCCCGGCTCGCTGGCCGAGGCGTTGCGCGTGGAGGGCCCGCGCACGGTCGTGTTCGCGGTCGGCGGCGAGATCGCGCTCGAGCAGGCGTTAATCGTGGACCAGCCGTTCGTCACCGTCGCGGGCCAGACCGCGCCCTCGCCCGGCGTCACCCTCACCGGCGCGGGGCTCTCCATCCGGACGCACGACGTGCTCGTCCAGCACCTCGCGGTTCGTCCCGGCGACGGCGCGGGCCACTCGCCCCACGACCGCGACGCGGTGCAGGTCATCGGGAACGAGGAAGGCACGTTGCAAGTGTTCAACGTGGTCATCGACCACGTGAGCATGAGCTGGTCGATCGACGAGGCGTTCAGCACCTGGTACGCGGGCGTCCGCGACGTGACGGTGCGGCGCTGCCTCATCGCGGAAACCCTCGACGACTCCCTCCACCCCAACGGCCCGCACTCGAAGGCGTTCCTCGTCGGCGATCACACGCGTCGCCTGAGCATGCTCGAGAACGTGCTCGCGCACAGCGTCGATCGGAACCCGACCCTCAAGGGCGACACCTCGAGCCTCATCGCGCACAACCTCGTCTACAACCCTGGCCGATGGCCCGTCGGGCTGTTCGACCCCCAGCACGTCGGGCCCTCGCTCGCGAGCGTCTCGGGCAACCGGTTCCTCTACGGCCCGTCCTCGCAGGACGACCACGTGCTCGTGCTGGTCGACCACGGAGTCCAGGCGGGCACCTCCGTGTTCGTCGACGGCAACCTCGGGCCGGTCGCCGCGTTCGAGGACCGGAGCGGCCACGACGTCCGCGCCTCCACCCCGCCCGTTCGCGTCACGCCGCTCACCGCCCGCGACCCCGAGACGCTCGAGGCGCTCCTGCTCGACGACGCGGGGAGCCGCCCCTTCGACCGTGACCCCAACGACGCGCGCATCGTCGAGACCGTGCGGTCCCGTGACGGGCGGATCATCGACCGGGTCGACGACGTCGGCTTCGTCCGCCCGTCCGCCTCGCGCCACACGCTCGCGCTCCCCGAGCGCCCGTCGATGGACGACGACGGTGACGGGTACACGAACCTCGAAGCGTGGCTCCACGCCCTCGCGCGAGGGCCCCAGGGCTGACGACGCGGCGCGCCGAAGGGTGTGCGGGTGAGGCGCGGCGGGCCCTCGTCGTGCGAAACCGGCGATGGGTCGCCCTCGACGCCAGCCCTCTTGGGCCCAGACGACCCTCGCGATCTTGCGTCGTTCGGTTCCACCAGTCGACCCGTCCCCGGTAGTCAGAAGTCTTGCACGACTCGACGACCCCGCCCGAGGGCCGCCGGCTGCGAACTACGCCCGGGACGCGACAGTCGCGCTCGACCCGGCGGCCGCCGGCGGCCCGCCAGCCAATCCGCCGATTCGCGTCTGTAACGTGCCGGGATCATTGACCCGCGGATCCGGCGCGGTCTTCGCAACCGCGTCCGCGCGTGACCCCCCAGCGGATCATCGTCCGTGGCGCGACCACCGCGGTCACCCGGCGCTGCGTCCTGCGCAAGGGCTTCCTCGCGCCGTGGCATCCGGAGGTCACCCAGATCCGGCTCTACGCCCTCGCTTACGCGCAGCACATCTACGACGTCGAGATCCACCACTCCATCGACGTCATCAACCACACCCACGGCTCCTTC
>JAUHXR010000370.1 GCA_030426845.1 Polyangia bacterium
GCTTCCTTCATCTCGGCCGCGAGGCGCTCGATCATCGTCTTCTCGCCGCGGGCGCGGCTGTAGGTGACGAGCCAGCGCATCGCGAGCGCGATGCGGCGGTCGGCGCGGACCTCGACCGGGACCTGGTAGGTGGCGCCACCGACGCGGCGGCTCTTCACCTCGACGCGCGGCTTCACCGCGTCCATCGCCTTGCGGAAGGTCTCGATCGGATCCTCCTTGTAGCGGCTCTCGATCACGTCGAAGGCGCCGTAGAGGATCTTCTCGGCGGTGGAGCGCTTGCCGTCCACCATGAGGATGTTGGCGAACTTGGTGACCAGCCGATCATGATACTTGGGATCGGGCAGGACCTTGCGCTTGGGGACTTCGCGACGGCGGGGCATGGGTCTCTCGGCCTCTTCAGCTCTTGGGGCGCTTCACGCCGTACTTCGACCGACCCTGCGTGCGGTTGGCCTTGTTCGTGTTGGACGGGCCCGCCGCGCCGGACGCGTCGAGCGCGCCGCGGACGACGTGGTAGCGGACGCCGGGGAGGTCCTTGACGCGACCGCCGCGGATCAGGACCACGGAGTGCTCCTGGAGGTTGTGACCCTCACCGGGGATGTAGGTCGTGACCTCGATGCCGTTGGAGAGCCGCACGCGCGCGACCTTGCGCAGCGCCGAGTTCGGCTTCTTCGGGGTGGTCGTGTACACGCGGACGCAGACACCGCGCTTCTGCGGGCAGTTCTGCAGCGCCGGGGAGGCGGTCTTCGCCTTGGGCGTGCGGCGTCCCTTGCGGACGAGCTGGTTGATGGTCGGCATCGATCTCTACGGTTGGGTAGCTCGGGGCGTCTTCGGAGGGCGCTCGGCCCGGAAAAGACGGCCTAAAGAGGTACACCCCGGGCTGCGGGGAGGCGGAACTTTACTGGCGGCCCCTCGGCTGTCAAGGCGGACTTGGTGATTTCTTAAACCGGTGAAATCAGATCAGAACCGGCCCGTCAGGGTGACCCCGCCGGGGCCCAGTCCGAGGTCCAGCTGCTCGAGCACCGACGGGGGCAGCTCACGCTCCCGGCGCACCCTCCGGCGGGACACGAAGTTGACGCGGGCCTCAATGATCCCGGCCACCGCGAGGATCACGAACGATCCCGCCGAGGCCCAGTTCGCGGCGACGAGGGCGTTGAGCAGGTCGGCGGCGGCGAAGCTGCTCGGGGAGTGGTCCAACGGGAGCAGCTCGTCGGAGAGGGCCGCGTAGGTGGCCGCGAGGACCCAGCTCGAGAAGAAGGTCACGGCCTCGGCCAGGAAGAAGAAGAGGCCCAGATCCTCGTCGCCGTTCGCGAACTGACCAACCCCGAACGGGACGAAGGCGATCGCCGGGTCCCGCTCCTCCTCGTACTCCAGGGTCTGGGCCTGCTCGATCACCGCGAGGAGGGCCGCCCGGCGGCGAGCCGCGGCCTCGCGCTGGGCTTGCTGCCGGGCCTCCCGCTCGGCGCGAAGCCGCTCGAGGCGCGCGCCGTGGAGGCGATCGAACTCGTCGAGGACCACCTGGGGGTACTGCGCGGGATCGAGCGCGAAGTCGGCGAATTCCCGCTCGGAGCTGTTGTTCATCACCGAGTCGAGCAGCTCGCCGAAGATTCGCCGCCCGTTCTCGATATCGCCGGTCAGGATGAACGCCGCCCCGAGGAGCTTGCGGGCCTCCTGGAGCACGATCCGATCGCGGATGATGGGGGTGTGGCCGGCGATCAGCGGCGCGAGGAGCCCCACCACCTCCGCGTACTGACCGCGCATGTAAGCCTCCTGCGCCTGCCGGAAGTCGCTGGTCTGGGCGTGCGCCGGGCGAGGGGCGAGGCACAGCCACCCCAATCCGAGGGCGAGCGCCAGGGCCATCGACGGGCGGAGCGCTGAGCGGAGGCGATACACGCAGGGCTTTCCGGTGCTCGCGCCATACCACGAGGCGCCCGGCGTGAATCAGTTTACGGCGCCTCGGCGACCCCGCTTCTCTGCATCTGCGCGACGACCCGCACCGTCTCCCCCCCCGCCCGCAGGTCCACGCGGTCGGTGAAGTCCACGTAGCCCGGGGCGCGGACGCGGATCTGGGGGCTCTCGAGCTCGCGCCGGAGGCGCACGTAGAGGATCGAGTTCGTCCGGCCGCTGCCGCGGCCGCCCTCGACCGTGACGGTCCCCGCCACGCCGCCCGTGTCGACGTAGAGCGGCGCGTCCTGGAGCTCGACCGCCACCGGCCACTCGTAGGCCCCGTCGCCGGGCGGCACGCTGCGGGTCTCGTTGGTCGAGCGGTAGGAGTCCTGAACCCGGGCGCCGGGGATCAATGTCACCGTATGCGGACGCCCAGCCATGACCTGCGCGGTGCGCCCCGCGATGGGCGCGCCGTCCACGTTGATGGTGACGTTGGCGATGCTCGGGATGATGAGGATCTCGCGCGTCCGCGCGAGCGGCGGCCGGACCACCGCGACCCGGGCCGACCCGGCGTCGGCGGCCGGAGCCCCCGCGTCGGCCGGAGCCCCCACGTCGGCCGGAGCCTCCGAATCGGCGGAGGCGCCCGCGTCGCCCTCGGCGACCGATGCTCCCGCGTCCTCGCCCTCGGCGACCGTCGCCGCCGCGACCCCGCCGTCGGTCGCGGCGAGGGCCCGCGGATCCGCGGCCGGCTCCCCCGGCCAGAACGCCCACGCCAGCCCGCCGGTCGCGAGGCCGACCGCGCAGAGCCCAAGGCCGGCCATCGCGATCATGCGGCGGCGTCGGTCCATCCCGACCCGCTCGATGAGCTTGAGGACCCGGGTGTTGCCCTCGTCGAGCGCGAGGACGCGGTTGTAGCGGTCGAGCGCGGTCGGGACGTCACCCGCGTCCGAGGCGCGCGAGCCCTCATCGATCAGCGCGTCGACCGCGCGGCGGGTGAGGTCGTCGCCGACCGTGCGCGGGTCCTGCAGGTAGGCGGCCAGGGTCGCGGCCGGGTCGTCGATGCCGATCTTGGCGACGAAGGCCTCGAGCGTCTCGCGCAGCTCGGCCGCCGACTGGAAGCGGTCCGCGGGGTCACGCTCGAGGGTCTTGGCGATGATGTCGCGCAGCTCTCCGCCGATCGCCGGGGCCACCCGCAGCGGGTCGGCGTACTCGCCGTCGACGATGCGCTTGAGGATCTGGTGAGGGTTGCGCCCCGTGAAGGGCAGCCGCCCCGTCGCGAGGTAGTAGAGCACCGTCCCGAGCGAGAACAGGTCGGTGCGCTGGTCGGTGTCCTTGCCCTCGATCTGCTCGGGCGCCATGTGCCCCGGCGAGCCGAGGATCTGGCCCGTCGCGGTCATGGAGTGCGTGTCCATCATGTCCGCGATGCCGAAGTCGGTGAGCTTGAGGGTGCGCGCCTCGTGCAGGAGCACGTTCTCGGGCTTCACGTCGCGGTGGACGATGCTCGCGGCGTGAGCCGCCTCGAGCGCACGCGCGATCTCGATCGTCATGCAGGCCGCGATCTCGGCCGGGACGGACTCCTGCTGCTCGCGCCAGCGCTTGAGCGTCGGGCCCGTCAACATCTCCATCGCGATGTAGGACTCGTCGGAGCCCTCGCCGGAGAAGTCGTAGATCTCCAGGACCCGCGGGTGCCGCAGCCGCGCCACGCTCCGCGCCTCCCGCTGGAACCGCTGCCGAGCCTCCTCCGCGCTCTGGAGGTGCGGGTGCATCACCTTCAGCGCGACCGGCCGGTCGAGGACGGTGTCGTGCGCGCGGTACACGGTGGCCATGCCGCCGTGCCCGATCTCCTCCTCGATCTCGTATTTCTCGAGCTTGCGCCGCATCCGCTGAGCGCGGGACGAGCCGCGCGCCGTGAGGTCCCAAGGATAGAGGAGGCACGACCCGGCGGCCCGGCTCAGAACGGATCCTCAGAACGGGTCGAGGCCGTCCGCCGCGAGGCAGAGCTCCAAGTCGTCACGCAAGCCAACGGAGGGGCCCCCGAGACCGCCCAGGACGGCGACGACCCCCGAGCCATGCTCTACCACGGATGCGCCGCTGCGCCCCCCGTCCGCGAGGGTGGGCCCGGCCTCGAAGCGGGGCGTCGCGTCGGTCCAGCGGATCCGCTCCGTGACGTCCGAGGCTGGGTCGCCGCCCCCGACGAGCCAGGCGTCGCCCGCCTCGGTCACGGTGAACGCAACCCCCTCGCGCGCGGCGTCCCAGGTCGGCCCGGGACGGACCTCGCAGCGGGGGCAGCCGGTCAGGAGGACCGTGTCCGACGCGATGGAGCCGTCGTCGAGCACGCGGCCCACCCAGAGGAACGCCCCGCCCGGACCCGGCGCGAGCCAGCCACCTCGGCCCTCGCCGACTTCGAAGCCCGCCGCCTCTCCGTCTCCGTCGCGGGCGACCCGCTCCGCGGTCGGCGCCCCCGCCTCGCCGCCGCCGAGGACGAGCAGCCCGCCGTCGAGCGCCGCCACTGCCGGGTCGGTCCGGGGCGCGGTCAGCCGAGCCGCGACCTCGCTGACCTCGTCGCTCACGGTGCCGCCGGCTCGGCTGATCCAGGTCAGTCCGTCGCTCGCGGTCCCGGCGACCACCGCCGCGCGGTCCGCGTCGACGCGAACCAGCGCGCTGCGCTCGCTCGCCCCGGCGTGGAGCGAGAGGCGGCGCGGCACCGGGACCGACTCCGGCTCGAAGCGGTAGACGACGGCGCGCTCGGCCGCGACGAACAGCGAGAGATCTTCGGTGAAGACGAGCCCGCGGGTCGGCCCCTCGAGCAGCCCCGGGTCGAGGCGCGAGTCGAGCGTCAGCACGTCGGCCGTGGCGAGGTCGTAGCGGTCGACCCGCGCGCTCGGCCCACCCGCCTCGAGGCCGCCCACCACGAGGGCGATGTTGCGCCGGACGGCGACGCCCATGTCGCGCCGGCCGACCGCCATGAGCGGCAGCCCACCCGCGGAGGGGCTCGGCCCGCCGAGGGGGACGCAGGTCCCGGGGGCGAGCATCGGCACACGCACCGGCAGCGTCTGGAGGCTCTCGCGGTAGCCGAACAGCGGCGAGGCGCCCTGACGCGGGCGGTCGCCGCCCTCGAGGTACGCCTGGACGCGCGACAGCGCGGTGACCTCGCGGATCGGCAGGACCAGGTCGAAGCTCCCGTTGCGGACCTCGGCGGTGCACTCGACCGGGTCGCCCTGGCAGCGCGAGGCGCCCGCCTCCTCGACGTCGACCCGCAGCGTCCCCACGACGACGTCGAGGGCGGGGTTGCCGCCCGTCTCCGGATCGATGAGCTCGACGCTGAGGATGGGAGCGGGGTCGGACTCGCAGCCCGCGCCCATCAGGGCGAGGAGGGCGGCGAGCGCGGCGGGACGCAACGTGGTTCGCGGAGCACTCATTCGGGGCCTCGCCTCCATTCCTCGACGGCGACGCCGCGGCGCCCCCGCGAGGGGTAGCAGACTCCGGCGCCTGCGTCCCGGGGCCCCGATCCGGTCGACGCGCCCGCCCGGGCCGGCTATTCGCTCGGCGTGCTGGCGCGACCCCTCGGCGCGACGCCCTCGCTCGACGCCCTGCTCCGGGCCCTCCCTCCGCGCGGGCGCTTCTGCCTCGACGGCGAGCCGTCCCACCCGGAGGGCGGCTGGAGCTTCCTCGGGGCCGAGCCGGCGGAGCGCGTGGCGGTCACGCCCGGGCCCAGCCCGCTCGCGGCCTTCGACCGGCCCGCGCTCCGATCGGCGCCGGGCGACGGGGCCGGGCCCCTCGCGGCCCACGAGATCCCCTGGTGGATCGTCGCCCTCGCGTACGACGCCGCCTGGGGCGACCCTTCGGGGTTCGGGCTGCGCGAGGGCCCGCGCCTGGCCCGCGACGGCGCGCCGGTCGTGTGGGCCGCGCGCTACCGCGCCCTCGTCGCCCGGCACGAGGTGAGCGGCGACGCCTGGATCCTCGCGGAGGACGAGGCGGCCGCTGACCGCGTCGCCCGGGCGCTCGAAGGCGCCGAGGCGCCGGAGGCCCGCGTCGGCCCGCTCACCGTGGAGGACCCGGCGCTCCACCGGGCCCGCGTGCTCGCGGCGCTCGAGGCGATCGCGGCCGGGGAGATCTACCAGGTGAACCTCGCGCGCCCCTGGACCGCCGCCTACGAGGGCAGCCCGCTGCCGCTGTGGGCCGCGATGCGGGCCGCGAGCGAGGTGCCGCTCGGGTTCTTCGCGCAGATGGGAGCGCGCGCGGTGATCGCGCGCACGATGGAGCGGTTCCTGCGGTGGGACCGCGCCGCGGGGAGCCTCTGGACCGCGCCGATCAAAGGAACGCGGGCGCGGCTCGGGGACGACCGGGCCGAGGCGAGCGCGCTGCTCGAGGACGACAAGGAGCGCGCCGAGCACGCGATGATCGTGGATCTCATGCGCAACGACCTGTCCCGGGTGGCGCGCGTGGGCACCGTCAGGGTGCAAGACGCGCTGCGCGTCGAGCCGTTCCGGGGGCTCCACCACCTCGTCTCGACGGTCCGCTGCGCGCCCCGCGAGGGGGTGACCGCGCGCCAGATCCTCGAGGCGACCTTCCCGCCGGGGAGCGTCACCGGCACGCCGAAGCTGCGCGCGATGGAGCTGATCGAGGCGCTCGAGGCGACGCCGCGCGGGCTCTACACCGGGGCCCTCGGCTACCTCGATCGCGCGGGCGGCCTCTCGCTCGCGGTGGCGATCCGAACGGCGGTGATCGAACGCGGTCAGGCGCGCTACTTCGCAGGCGGCGGGCTCGTCAGCGCGAGCGACGTGGAGCGCGAGATCGCGGAGACCGATCTCAAGGCGCGCGTGTTCGTCGAGGCGATCGAATCAACGCGCTCCAAACTTTTTGTTTGAAGCGCGATCTTTTTGTTTGACACCTCCAGCGCACCGCGTTAAACACATGACCATCATGACGACGCACACCCAAGCGACGCGCTTCGAGAGCCGTCGAGCCAGCGCCCAGGCGGGCGCCGCGCTCGATCGCCTCGCGGAGACGTATGCGCTCGGGTGCTCCGACTCGTGTGCGCCCTCGCTCGATAGGAGCGGGGCCTCTCCCCTGCCGGGGCGAGCGTCCCTGGCGGGACGAACGTCTGCGGCGCAGCTCTGGTCGGTGTCGCCGGTCCTCTTCTCCGAGGTCGGCAGCCGGATCCTCGTGGGAGCCCCTGTTCGTGCAGAAGGCGCGAACAAGGGTCATTTCGCGGGCATCTTCGGGGCCAATGGCCTCGGCGGCGGAGCGATCCCCATCCCCAGGTAGGTTCTCAGCACGTCCAGTCGTGCCGTGGCCGCCCGGGGAGACCCTGGCGGCCTTTCTCGTTCCGTCTCCGGACGCGCGGCGAGGACGACCTTGGGGCCCCGAGACGAAGGACGCGCCCACGCGCGCCGGCTGCTCGGGTGGACCGAGCCTCCTCGTCAGACGTCGAATCGGCCCATGACCCCGCCCTCCCCTCTCGGATGCAGCCCTCGCCCCGACCGCCGCGCGCGGCGCTACGGGCATCGGGAAGCGTGCATTCAAACATAGTTCTTTCGTAGACGCTGAGGCCGATTCAAACCGGCTTCTAGAGGCTGTCTGCGACCTGCAGGCAGCCTTTTCTCGTTCCTGACCCTCATGAGGCGCTAGCTCAACGGCGTAGAGCATCCGGTTCTTACCCGGTCGATCAGGGTTCGACTCCCTGGCGCTTCACTCGCCCCCACGTGGGGCATCGGGCCGCCCGCCGCCGGCGGGGACCCACGAGCCGGGCGGCGTCCGCGCGCCCGAACGGTCGAGCTCCGTCTCGGCCGAGGCTCACCCCTCCGCGTCCGGCGGGGGGTCTTTGACAACCAGGTTACCCGGCGGCGAGGTGGCTCTCGCCCCGGGGTTCCGACGCCGCCGAAGCTCAATCGGCAGAGCGGCTGCTTGTTAAGCAGACGGGAGAGGGTTCGAGTCCCTCCGGCGGCGCTATTCGTGGAACGCCTCGACAGCTCGAAGGTCGAGCACCTGGGTGAAGACCGGGGGGTGCTGGTTCGAATCCAGCTCGAGGCATCGCTGCGCCTCCGCGGATCTCCGCGGAGTCGTCGGCGGCGACGTGGACCGAAGTCGAAGGAGTCGAGACACCCGGCCGTGACCCGGGAGAGAGCGGGTGCAAGTCCCGTCGGTCCACCTGCCAGCACGCGGCCCCGCGCGCGGTGCGAGCCCGCGCGGGGTCATTGGGTCGAAGCCGAAGCAACCGAGGCCCCCGGCTCTGAACCGGGAGGAAGCGGGTGAGAGTCCCGTCGGCCCATCCAAGAACCAGTAGCTCAGTTGGAAGAGCGCTAGCCCGACACGCTGGAGGTCGTGGGATCGAGGCCCACCTGGTTCATCTCGGTCGAGTAGCTCAGGGGTAGAGCACCGGTATCACAGGCCGGAGGCCGTGGGATCGTTCCCCACCTCGACCATCGTTCCTCACGCGCGCTCCGCGCGGCGCCCCGGTCGATCCGCGCTCCGGCGCGGGCGGCACGGGTCGCTAAGAGATCGCGGGGTCCGCGCCGATCCGTGCCGGCGTTCGAGTGAACACCAGCGGCTGCAACCCGATGGGGGGAGGTGCGAGTCCTCTCCGGCACTTCGTCTCCGCGCTCTCGCCCGACATCGGGGGAGCGCGAAGGCTCACGCCCTCGAGGCCCAAATGGATTGGGGCGCCTGACTACGAATCAGGAGGGTGGAGGTTCGAGTCCTCCCGAGGGTGCTCTCGACCGCATGTAGCGT
>JAUHXR010000371.1 GCA_030426845.1 Polyangia bacterium
CGACGTCGTGGAAGGGCCCGCCGGCCGGCGGCGCGAGGGCGGCCGCGTAGGCCTCCAGCGACTCGCCGCGCGCCGCGGGCGGGACCCGCGTCAGCGCCGCGTCGGTCGGGCGCGTGAGCCACCAGGCAGCCGCGACCCCGAGCGCGCCGAGGAGCCCGAACCCGAAGAGCGCGCGGCGACGGCCCGAGCCTCGCGCGCCGGTGCCCCCGTCGGACAAGGGCTCACTCACCCGCGGGCGCGAACAGCTCGATCTGCTCGGGCTCGACGCCCAGCGCGCGCCGCACCGGGGCGAACGAGCGCCGGTGGATCGGGGTCACCCCGAGCCGCATGAGCGCGTCCTGGTGCTCACGCACCGGGTAGCCCTTGTGCCGCGCGAGGCCGTAGCCGGGGTAGCGCGCGTCGAGCTCGGCCATGAGCGCGTCGCGATGCACCTTCGCCACGATCGACGCGGCCGCGATGGTGAAGCTCTCCGCGTCGCCGTGGATGATCGGGGTCTGCGGGATCGGGACCTGCTCCAGGCGGCGCGCGTCGATCAGCACGTGGTCGGGCGCCTCGGGGAGGCCCTCGATCGCGCGGCGCATGCTGAGCAGGCCCGCGTGGTAGATGTTGATGCGATCGATCTCCTCGGGGGAGACGCTCCCGATCGCGTAGGCGATCGCCTCGCGCCGGATCACCTCCGCGAGCCGCTCGCGGGTCGCGCGGTCGAGCTTCTTGGAGTCGTCGACCCCCTTGAGCCGGAAGCCGCGCGGCAGGATCACGGCCGCCGAGACGACCGGCCCGGCGAGCGGGCTCATCCCGACCTCGTCGACCCCCGCGAGGAGGCGCACGCCCGAGGCGTAGAGCGCGCGCTCGTGCCGCAGCATCCGGCGCAGCCGCTGGCCCTCGGCGCGGTTCTTCTTTCGGCGCCGCGCGACCGCCGCGAGGATCTGCCGGGCGCCCGCGCGCGGGTCGCCCTCGAGCGCGCGCTGCACCTCGGCGGGCATGGGGCGCTCGTCGACGACGTAGCGCTGGCGAAGCTCGGCGAGGCTCTCCATGGACGAGGGTCTACTCGATCGGTCGGCCCGCGCGCCACCGGAGCCAGTGGTCGGCGAGCGTGATCGCGACCATCGCCTCGCCCATCGGCACGAAGCGCGGGAGGAGGCACGGGTCGTGACGCCCCTCGACCGCGATCTCGGCCGCCTCGCCGCGCGTGTTCACCGTCGGCTGAGGGCGCGGGATCGAGCTGGTCGGCTTCACCGCCGCGCGCAGGACGATCGGCATCCCCGTCGAGATGCCGCCGAGCATCCCACCGTGGCGGTTGCTCTCGGTGCGGAGCCGCGTGGGGTCACCTGGCAGGTAGCGGTCGTTGTTCTGCGAGCCGCGCAGCGTGGCCGCACCGAAGCCGATCCCGTACTCGACCCCGAGCACCGCCGGCAGGCTCAGCAGCGCGCGCCCGAGCTCCGCCTTGAGCTTGTCGAACACCGGCTCGCCGAGCCCCGCGGGCACGCCGCGCGCCACGACCTCGGCGACCCCGCCGATCGAGTCCCGATCGCGGCGCACCTCGTCGATGAGCGCGATCATCCGGGCCGCCGCCTCGGGGTCGGGGCAGCGCGCCGGCGTCGCCTCGACCTCGGCGAGCGTCACCGCCTCGGGATCGACCTCGGCGACCACGTCTCCGACCTGGCGCACGTAGCCGAGGACCTCCACGCCGGCGGCCGCGCGGAGGAGCTTCTTCGCGATCGCGCCCGCGATCACCCGGGAGACCGTCTCGCGTGCGCTGGCCCGGCCGCCGCCGCGCGGGTCGCGGCGACCGTACTTCATGTCGTAGCTGTGGTCGGCGTGACCGGGTCGGTAGAGCTCCGCGATCTTCGCGTAGTCCCGCGAGCGCGCGTCCTCGCTGCGCACGATCACGGCGATGGGCGTACCGGTCGTGCGGCCCTCGTGGACCCCGCTCAGGATCTCCGGCGCGTCCGGCTCCTTGCGCTGCGTCGTGAGCTTCGACTGCCCGGGCCGTCGCCTCGCCAGATCGGGCGCGAGGTCGCCCTCGTCGAGCGGCAGGCCGGGCGGGCATCCGTCGACGATCACCACGTTCGCGGGCCCGTGCGACTCGCCCGCGGTCGTCACCCGAAACAGGAGGCCGAAGCTGCTCCCCGCCATCGCGTCACATCATGGCATGCTTCGAGGTCAGTTGGACCCGCTGCAGAAGACGCACCTCGACGCCGCGCAGGATCTGTTGACGCGCGCGTTCGACGACGACCCGTACTTCCACTTCCTGTACGCGCCGCCGCGTCGCGCCGCGATGATCGGCGGGGTGATGCGGAGCAGCGTCGAGCTCGCGTTGAGCGCGGGGCAGGCCCGAGGCGTGCTCGATCCCGATCTCCAGGGAGTCTGCCTCTGGTGGAGGCCGGGCACTCACCCGCCCTCCGACATGGCGACCGTCCGCTTCCGCGGCGCCGCGATCGCGCGCGCGGCCCTCGCCGGCAAGGTCCGGCTCGGCGAGCTGATGCGCACGCTGCGCACCGGCGCGATCATCGAAGAGGCGCTCCCCCAGGAGCCGCACTTCTACCTGATGGTCCTCGCGGTCGAGCCCGCGCGGCAGGGCCGCGGGATCGGCTCGCGGATGCTCCGCGCGTGCTGCGCCGAGGCGGACGCGGAGGGGGTCGCGGCCGCGCTCGAGACGAGCAAGCCGTCCAACCTCCCCTTCTACCGCCGCCACGGCTTCGAGGAGACGCACACCCACCACATCGACGGCAGCCCGCCGATGTGGTCGATGGTCCGCGCCCCTCGGTGAGAGGAGCGCGGCGTCGCTCAGCCGCGGCGGCGCCGGATGAGCGCCAGCCCGAGCAGCCCGCCGAGCAGCCACAGACCGCCCGGGGCGGAGCGACGCTCACCCGCGGCTCGGCAGCTGCACCCGCCGTCGTCCATCGGATCGACGCCCGCGTCGAAGCCAGCCCCGGCGTCCGTCCCTACGCCGCCGTCGTCCGGGGTCGGCCCCGCGTCGTCGGGCGTCGGGCCCGCGTCCACCGGCATCGGGCCGGCGTCGTCGGGCGTCGGACCGCCGTCGACCGGCGCGCCGCCGTCCGGCATGCCGCCGTCGGGCATGCACCCGGCGATCGGCGTGTTCGTGCAGGTCATCGCGCCGCAGGTGTCCGTGGTGCACGGGTCGGCGTCGTCGCAGTCCGCGTCGACGGTGCAGCAGCCCGCGATCGGCGTGTTGCTGCAGGTGCCCGCGGGCTCCGCGCACATGTCGGCGGTGCACGCGTCCATGTCGTCGCAGTCGACGGCGGTGCCCGTCGCGCAGACCCCGGCCGCGCAGACCTCGTCGCCGTTGCAGGCGACGCCGTCGGCGCAGGCGGTCCCGTCGGCCGCGAGGAGGTCGGCCGGGCACGCCGTGGTCAGGCCGTCGCAGCGCTCCGCCGGATCACACACCCCGGACGACGGCCGGCACTCGACGGTTGCCATCGCGACGTTGGCCATGCAGCCGCCGGTGCCGTCGCAGGTGTCCTGCGCGTCGCAGGCGCCGCTCGGCGCGCCGCCGCACGTCGTCCCGGAGGCCGCGAACGCGTCGCTCGGGCAGGCCGCGGAGGCGCCGTCGCAGGTCTCGGCCACGTCGCACTCGCCGGCCGCGGCGCGACACTCGACGCCCGACGCCTCGACGAGCGGCGCGCAGGCGCCCGCGCCGTCGCACTCGTCCTGGACGTCGCAGGCGCCGGTGGGCGCCCCGCCGCAGAGGCTCCCGACCGGCTCGAACTGGCAGTCGACCTGACAGCCGCACGCGGTGGCCCCGTTCATCGCCCCGTCGTCGCACGCCTCGCCGGCCTGCGTCGTTCCGTCGCCGCAGCAGTCGTTCGGCGCGCCGGGCGTCGGGCTCGAGGTGAGGTAGGTGGTGGTCTCGCGCGGGTTGCCCGCGCCGTCGCCACAGCGCCCGATGGACGTGGTCCCGGTGCCGGTCTCGTTGATCTGCCCCTGCCCCGGGGTGAGCGCGGCGAGCAGACCCGTCGCGTCCGGGTCGCTCGTGTCGTAGACGACCGCGTCCCAGAGCCGCTCCGGCAAGGCGGCGACCGGCGTGCCGCCGGGGAAGGAGACGTCCGGCGCGAAGAACAGCGAGACCGCGTCCGGGCCGTTCTGGAGGATGTTGGTGGTCGCGCTCGCGGGGTCCGTGTTGCCGATCACGAGGTCGACGTTCGCCACCGCGCTCGAGCCGATGACGAAGAAGCCGTCCGACGGGATGACCTGGCCGTCGAGCGAGAGCGCGGCGCTGAACGTCGGCATCGTGTAGCTCGTGTCGCCCGAGCCGTTGAACAGCACGACCGAGGTCCCCGAGAGGTCGAGCCCCGGGGTGCCGTGGAGCTCGATGTACTCCTCGCCGTCGGTGCCGGACTGGTCGGCGTCGACCTCGTTGATGAGCAGCGCGCCGCCCACGGAGCGGTAGCGGTTGAAGTCGCCGGCCGCGAACGCGAAGGGGACCTGCCCGATGTTCGACGCCGGCGCCGTCGCGACGCCGTGGAGCTCGTTCGAGCGGAAGCCGTTCGTCCCGTTCAGGAGCGTGATGACGTAGTCGAAGGAGTCGCCGGGGGTGAGGCCGAGATCGGCGAGAGTGATCTCCACCGCGGCCGGCGAGCAGACGCCGCCAGTGTCCGACGGGAGGACGAGGATGTCGGGGTTGCGGACGAACATCGGCGAGGCGCCGGCGGTGAGGTCGTAGAGCGCGGGCAGCGAGCCGAGCGGCGCGATCTGGAAGGCGATCGCGAAGTCGGGCTCGAAGCCCGCGGGGAACGTGAGCTCGGACGCCCCGCCGGGCGCGTTGGCGGAGACCGCCGAGCGGTAGAGGTCGCTCGCGTCGGTGAGCACCGTCGTGTCGCTGATCCCGCCCGGGCGCGTGTCGATGTACATCACCGCGACGTCCTGCGCCGGGTTGAAGCAGCCGCCGCCGCCGCTGGTCGTGAGGCTGAGGTTCCCGCGCAGGTCGGAGTCGATCGCGACCGCGAGCGAGCGCCCCGCGCCGATGTCCCCGATCAGGCCGCCGAAGCCGTTGCCGACGCCCGCGCTCAGCGGGGTAGGCGGCGCGGCCGGGGGCTGGCCCGCGGTGAGATCGGTGGTGGACGTGACCTGCGCGGCGGCCGGGGCCGCGAGCAGGCTCAGGGTGACGGCACAGGCCAGGGCGTATCGTCGCAAGGGGACCTCCGGGCGCCACCTTACGCCATCCCCCGCGCCGACGCTCCCGCATGGTGGGGCCGGCACATCTGTAGTAAGCGGCCAGGATGCGGATCGAGCCGTTCCTGGACGCGCTGGGCGCGAAGGCCATCTACGACACCCTCGAGGTCGGGGCGCCGGCGATCCTGCGACCGACGCAGAACGCGGCCCACGGCGACTACCAGCTCAACGGGGTCCTCGGGCTCGCGAAGAAGCTCAAGGCGAACCCGCGCGAGCTCGCCGAGAAGGTCGCCGCCCAGCTCGGCGGCCACGAGGCGATCGCCTCGGCCGAGGTCGCGGGGCCGGGCTTCATCAACCTCCGCCTCGACGACGGCTGGATCGCGGGCCGGCTCGCGCGCTCCCTGCGCGACCGGGAGCGCGACGGAGTGCCGGCGGTGGTGAGCCCCGAGACGATCGTGGTCGACTTCTCGAGCCCGAACATCGCCAAGCAGATGCACGTCGGCCACCTGCGCTCGACGATCATCGGAGCCGCGATCGTGAGGCTGCTCCGCTTCGCCGGTCACACCGTGATCGGCGACAACCACCTCGGCGACTGGGGCACGCAATTCGGGTTGCTGATCGTCGGGATGCGCGCGTGGGGCGACGAGGCCGCCCTCGAGGCGAGCCCCATCGTCGAGCTCGAGCGGGTCTACAAGCTCGCGAGCGCCAAGGCCAAGGAGGACGAGGCCTTCGCGGAGTCGGCGCGGGCGGAGCTCGCCAAGCTCCAGGCCGGCGACGCGGAGAACCGGCGGCTCTGGGCGCGCTTCGTCGAGGTGAGCCGGAGCGCCCTCGACGCGATCTACGACCGGCTCGGGGTCACGTTCGACGAGTGGCTCGGCGAGAGCGCCTACGACGACCGGCTCCCGGGTGTCGTGCAGCAGCTCCTCGAGGCGGGCATCGCCCGCGAGGACCAGGGCGCGATCTGCGTGTTCTTCAACGAGCTCGAGGGCGTCGAGGGCAAGCTCGCCAAGCAGGAGGTCCCGTTCATCGTCCAGAAGGGCGACGGCGCCTACCTCTACTCCACGAGCGACATCGCGACCGTCCAGTACCGGCGCGAGCGGTGGAACGCGGACCGCGCGATCTACGTGGTCGACAAGCGGCAGGCCGGTCACTTCCGGCAGCTCTTCGAGGTCGCGCGGCTGCTCGGCGAGACGATGAAGCTCGAGCACGTCGGCTTCGGCACGGTGATGGGCGCGGACGGCAAGCCGATCAAGACCCGCGACGGCACCGCGCTCACCCTCGCGAGCCTCCTCGACGAAGCCGAGGAGCGGGCCGAGCGCAAGATGGTCGACGAGCTCGGCCTGGACCCCGCGATGGCCCGCGAGCTCCGCGCGCCGATCGGCATCGGGGCGGTCAAGTACGCCGACCTGGTGCAGAACCGGACGAGCGACTACACGTTCGACTGGGACAAGCTCATCGCCTTCGCGGGCAACGCGGGGCCGTACCTCCAGAACGCGCACGCGCGGTGCTGCTCGATCTTCGCCAAGGCGGAGCTCGACCCGGCGAGCCTCGACGGCGCCGAGATCGCGCTCGAGCACCCGGACGAGCTGCGCCTCGCCCGGCGCTTGCTCAAGCTGTCGGACGTGGTCCACGCGGCGGCCGAGTCGAGCAACCCGCACTACGTGGCCGAGCACCTGTACTCGCTCGCCAACGAGTTCAGCGCGTTCTACACGAACTGCCCGGTGCTCAAGAGCGACGAGCCGGTGCGCAGCTCGCGGCTCGCGCTCACCGACCTGACCCGGCGCCAGCTCGCGCGCGGGCTCGGGCTCCTCGGCATCGAGGCCCCCGAGCGGATCTGAGGTCGCGGCCTCTCGGCTACTCGAGCACGCGCTCGAGGAACTGGGCGACGCGCCGGTAGAGGTGCACGCGGTTGGCGAGGTGCCGCACCCCGTGGCCCTCGTCCGCGAAGCGCACGTAGTCGACCTCGACGCCGCGCTCGCGGGCCGCGATCACGAAGCGGTCGGACTCGCTGACGGGGTCGCGCGGGTCGTTCGCGCCGTGGCTCACGAGGAGCGGTCGCGCGATGCGATCGATGTGGGTGATCGGGCTGAGCTCCTCGAAGAACGCGCGGTCCTCCGGGTCGTCGATGTCGCCGTACTCGGGCCGGTCGGACGCGCGCAGCTCGGGCGACGCCGCCTCGAGCGCGGTGACCCAGTTGCTCACCCCGACGAAGCTCACGCCCCCTCGGAACGCGGTGGGGAAGGTCACGAGCGCGGCGAACGCCATGTAGCCGCCGTAGCTCGCGCCCATCACCGCGGCCCGCGACGCGTCCACCCGGCCATCCTCCGCGAGCCAGCGCAGGGTGTCCTCCAGATCGCGCACCGCGTTCGGCCGCAGCCGCCCGTTGTCGAGCCGCGCGTAGGCCTTGCCGTAGCCGGTCGAGCCGCGGAAGTTGAGGTCGAAGACGGCGACGCCGCGCGCGAGCAAGTACTGTTGCACCGCGCTAAACTCCGGCCGCGCCTGGGCGGTGGGGCCGCCGTGCACGTCGATCACCACCGGCGGCGGGGCGTCGCCGCTCGCGGCGGGCAGGTAGAGGAGCCCGCGCAGGGTGACCCCGTCGCGGGCCGGGTACTCCACGTGGACCGGCTCGACGAGCCGCTCGGGGTCGAGGCCGGCCAGCGTGGATCGCGTCGCGCGGGCGACCTCGCCTCCGTCGACGTCCCAGGTCCAGAGGTCGCCCGGCACCCGCGGGCTCGCCACCCCGACGCTGAGCACGTGCGCGCCCTCCGCGAAGCCGATCGCGTAGATCCCCGGCGGCAGCGCCTCGGGGATCGGCCGCGCGTCCCCGCCCACGAGGTCGCGGACGTGGAGCGCGGAGCGGCCGCCGTCGTTCTCCGTCCACGCGAGCAGCCGGCCGTCGCCCGACAGCGCCACGTCCTCGACGTCCCGCGGGGGAGTCGCAACCCAGCGGAGCTCGCCGCTCGCCGCGTCGTGGAACGCGAGGCCGGCGAAGTCGCGGCCCTCGTCCGTGATCAGGTAGAAGCCGCTGCCGTCGGGGAGCCACGCGATCGACTCGTAGCGCGACGGGTCCTCACGCGGCGCGTAGAGGGTCGTCAGCTCGCCGCTCGCGAGATCGAGCAGGTGAAGGTCGTTCGCGTCCTCGCCGCGGGTCTCGCCGAGCACCAGCGCGCCCGCGTCGGGTCGCCACGCCGCGACGTAGAGCCCGAGCCGCCCGCGGAAGACGCGCCGGTCCTCGCCGCTCGCGAGGTCCATGACGTGGATGTCGAAGCTGTCGCTCCCGCTCGGCGTGGTGGCGTACGCGATGCGCGCGCCGTCGCGGGTGAAGCCGCCAAAGGATCGGAACGCGTCCGACGGCGCCAGCAGCTCCCGCTCCTCGGTCCCGTCGGCGCGGAGCAGGTAGAAGCCCTCACGCTCGTTGCCGCCGCGGTCGGTGCCGTAGAGGAGGTGCGTCCCGGTCGGCGAC
>JAUHXR010000019.1 GCA_030426845.1 Polyangia bacterium
CACAGGCGCAGCGTCATGGTGGATCGGTTGGCGGTTCGGTGTCGAGGGGTCCGGCTCCCGTCGGCTCCGCTTCGGGCGTCTCGTGCGGCGGTCGCACGAGCCGGGCCGCGCGATCGAACAGCGGCGAAGGCAGCCACCCGATCGCCCGAGTGAGGTACGACATCGGGCGGGGGAACGCCACCACCGCGTCCCCGCGCGCGACCCCGTGGGCGATCCGCGCGGCCGCGTCGTCGGCCTCGATCATCCACGGCTTGGGCGAGTCGAGGCGGTCGGTCATCTCGCTCCGCACGAAGCCCGGCCGCACCTCGGTGACGCACACGCCGTGGGGCGCGAGGTCGACGCGGAGGCTCTCGAGGAAGGTGCGGAGGAACGCCTTGGACGCGCCGTAGGCCGCGTTGTGCGGCAGGCCCCGGACGCCCGCCATGCTCGTGACCCCGACGAGGTGACCGGCGCGGCGCGCGACCATCGCGGGCATCGCGGCCAGGAGGGTGGCGACCGCGCCGCGCACGTTCACGTCGAGCATCGCGTCGACCGTCGCGAGGTCGAGCGCGCCCGACCAGCGCGGGCCGCCGATCCCCGCGTTGGCCACCACGAGCGAGAGCGACAGCTCGTCGTCGAGGGCGCGCACCACCTCGGTGACCTGGGCCGGGTCGGACACGTCGAGGGCGAGCGGCCGCGCCCCGCACCGCGCCTCCAGCGCGCTCAGCCGGTCGGCGCGCCGGGCCGCCGCGACCACGCCCCAGCCGTCCGCCCTCAGGCGCGCGACCAGCGCCGCGCCGATGCCGCTCGACGCGCCGGTGACGAGCGCCCACTTCGGCCGCGCGCTCACCCGTGCGGCAGGCCCTGCGCGCCGCGCTGCACCCAGGTCACGATCGCCTCGGCGGCCGCGTTCACCGCGCCGCGCTGGAACTGCATCCAGTCGTGGCGCCCCGTGGAGCCGACGATGTTGCTGACGCCGAGCACCGCGGCGAAGGGGACGTCGGCCGCCTTGCAGGCCTGGCCGACCGCGAAGGCCTCGAGGTTCTCCGCCTCGCACCCGGTCGCGGGGTGGATCGCGGCCGCGAAGGCGTCGTCGATCGTGCTGGCCACCGTGCAGCCGACCTGCGCGGAGAACACCCGTCCGCCGCTCGCGGACAGGCCCGCGGCGAGGAGCGGGTCGCACTCGAGCTGGGTCTGCATGGGCCCGGGGAACGCGCTCTTGCCCGCGTTGACCGCGTGGGAGATGAGCTGCACGCGGCTCGAGACGACGACGTCGTGGGGCCGGTACTGCGGCAGGTTCGGATAGATCCCGCAGCTCCCGATCAGGAGCACGGCCCGCGGCTGGAGCGCGAGGATGCCGCGCGCGGTCCCCGGCCCCGCGACCGCCATGCCGAGGCCCACCGCCTTGCCGCGGACGTTGAGCCCCCGGATCGTCCCGACGAGCTGATCCGAGAGGTAGGGCCTCAGCCCCGCCATCTCCGGGGCGTGGGCCGCGACGATCAGGAGGTCGGCGTCGCGCTGCGCGGGCGGTTGCATCTCGGCGCGCGAGGATACCACCTGCTACCCTCGCCGCACCGTGGACCGAAGCCGAGTCGTCTATCGATGGGATCTCGACAAGACGTATCTCCGGACGGAGTTCGACACGTTCAAGGATCTCCTCAAGACCGCGTTCGAGTCGGCCTCCCAGAAGCGGACCGTCCCCGGCGCCGCCGCGCTGCTCCGCGAGCTCACCGCGACCGAGCCGCTCGGCATCTACATCATCAGCGGCAGCCCCGAGCAGCTCCGGCGCGTGCTCGAGGCGAAGCTCCGGCTCGACGGCGTGCGGTGGGACGGCTTCAGCCTCAAGCCCCAGCTCTCGAACATCCTCCGGGGCAAGTTCCGCTTCATCAAGGACCAGGTCGGCTACAAGCTCTCGGTCCTGCTGGAGTCGCGCGCCTCGCTCGCGGCCGAGGTCGACGAGTACATGTTCGGCGACGACGCCGAGGCCGACGCGTTCATCTACTCGATCTACGCCGACCTCGTCGCGGGTCGCGTCAGTCAAGACGTGCTGACGCGCGTCCTCGAGAACGCCGGGGTCTACGAGGACGATCTGCCGCGCATCATGCGCCTCGCCCACGAGGCCCCGCGCTTCGACAGCGGGCGGCGGATCTTCATCCACCTGGACCGCGTCAGCTCACCCGACGGCTTCGCCGCCTTCGGCCGCCGCGTCGTGCCCTTCTACAACTACCTCCAGCCGGCCCTCGTGCTCCTCGAGCAGGGCGCGGTCGAGGCGCCGAGCGTCCTGCGGGTCGCCGCCGAGCTGGTCCTCGGCCACGGGTTCACCGGCGACGCGCTCGCGGCCAGCTACGTGGATCTCGCCAACCGCGGGCACCTCGGCGGCGGGGCCGTGGACGCGCTGACGGAGGCGTTCGACGCGATCGACGAGACCCACTTCGCGCGGACCTACCCGACCCTCGCCGCGTTCCTCACCCAGCTCGAGCCGGCCGCGCGGGACATGCCCGAGCAGGCCGCGCCGATCGAGGACGAGATCGACTACGTGGAGCTCTTCGCTCGCGACAAGCTCCGCGCGCGCCTCGCCAAGGAGCGCCTCTCGCGCCGCGGGGCGTAGCGCGCCAAGCGCCTCTCGAGGCCGATCCAGGGTCGACGCTCGACACGAGCTTCGCTAGGTTTCGCTGGAGCCCTCCATGAAGCCTGCACTCGCGTCCGCGGTCGGCCTGCTCTCCCTCGTCCTCGCGGTCGGGTGCGGCGCGAAGACCGGTCTGGACGTGCCCCCGTTCGACGCGGGGGGCATCGACGGCGGCACCGACGCGGGGATCGACATCCCCTGCGTCGAGGTCCCCTTCGACGGCGGCATCGTGGAGCTGCCCCTCGACCTCGAGGCGCGCCTCGCGCGGGCGGACGTCCTCTTCCTCGTCGACACGACCGCGTCGATGAACGACGAGATCGACCAGATCCGGAGCGGCCTCCGCGACGAGATCGCGCCCGGCATCGCCGCCGCCATCCCGGACTCCGCGCTCGGGGTGGCGACCTTCGCCGACTTCCCGGAGATCAGCTGCGGCGAGGCGGGCGACGTGCCCTTCCAGCTCGAGCGGCTCATCACCCAGGACCTCAGCCTCGTGCAGGCCGCGGTCGACAACATCGGGATGGGCAACGGCATCGACCGGCCCGAGAGCCAGGTCGAGGCGCTCTACCAGGTCGCGACGGGCGAGGGCCTCGAGCCGTACATCAGCCCGTCGAGCGGCTGCCCCTCCGGCGGCCAGGGCTACCCCTGCTTCCGGCTCGACGCGCTCCCCGTGGTGCTGCTGTTCACCGATGCGCCGTTCCACAATGGCCCCGGCGGGACCAACCCGTACCGCTGCTCGCTCGACGCGACCCCGCACACCTACGAGCAGGCGGTGGCGCGGCTCCAGGCGCTGAACGTCCGCGTGATGGGCCTCTACTCGGGCGACGGCGACGGACGCGGCGACATCCTCGCGATCGCGCGTGACACCGGGGCGGTCAACGACTCGGGTCCGCTCGTCTTCGACATCGGGCAGCGCGGCGAGCGCCTCAGCTCGAGCGTGGTCGAGGCGATCGAGACGCTCGCGGACGTGATCCGCTTCGACGTCGACACGGTGCTGAACGACCCCGATCCCGGCGACGGCGTCGACCCGCGCGACTTCGTCGAGGCGGTGGTCCCGGTGCGCGCCGAGCCGATGGATCGCATCGAGGGGATCGACCTCGACAACAACCGCTTCCTCGGCGTGCTCGCGGGGACCCGGGTCTTCTTCCAGCTGCGCATCCGCGGCGGCACGGTGGTGCCCGGCCGCGAGCCGCAGCGCTTCCTCCTCGAGGTGGTCTTCCGGGGTGACGAGCGCACCCGGCTGGGGAGCCGCCTCGTGGAGATCGTGATCCCGAGCGCCGATGGCGAGGGCTGCGAAGCCAACTGACCGCCCGCCCGGGCGAGAGCGGCTCGCCGCGCCGCGCAGGGTCCTCGCGACCCGGCGGATCGCGGCGCGGACGGTCGCGATGTGGGCGCTCGCCGGTCTCCTCGGCGTGGGGTGCGGCGCCCGGACGGGGCTCGACGCACCCGAGCGCGACGCTGGCGACGACGCGGGCACCGACGCCGGGGTCGACGCCGGCCCGCCTCCGCGCCCCTGCGTCGAGGCGCCCCGCGAGGTCGGCGAGGTGGTCGCGAGCTTCGAGATCCCGGCCTCCCTCGCGGTCGTCGACCTCATGTTCCTCATCGACTCGACGGGGAGCATGCGCGACGAGATCGACGCGGTGCGCCAGCGGCTGCGCGAGCGGGTCGTCCCCGGCGTGCGGGCCGCGATCCCGGACGCGGCCTTCGGCGTAGCGCTCTTCGGCGAGTTCCCGGTGCGCCCCCACGGCCCCGGCGGCGTCGAGCCGTACCGGCTGCGCTCGCCCATCACGAGCGACGTGACGCGCATCGAGGCGGCCCTCGACGAGACGCCGGTGTGGGGGAACCTCGACGATCCCGAGGCCGCCATCGAGGGCCTGTTCCAGGTGGTGACCGGCGCGGGCTACGGCCGGCCGGGCGACCCCGGCTTCATCCCCGCGAGCGCGGGCTGCCCGTCCGGCGGCAGCGGGGGCGCGTGCTTCCGCGCGGACGCGCTGCCGATCGTGATGCTCATCACCGATGCGCCGATGCACAACGGGCCGGGCGACGCGAACCCCTACCGCTTCCTCCCGCCGCCGCACGGCTACGACGAGACCGTCGCGCGGGTCGCCAGCCTCGACGCGCTGGTGGTGGGGCTCGCGGCGAGCGACCCCGGGCGGCCTTCGGCCACGCCGCACCTCCGCCAGCTCGCGCTCGACACCGGCTCGGTCGACGGTGACGGCGCGCCGCTGTTCTTCGACATCGGCGGGCGCGGCGATCGGATCGGCGACGAGATCGTCGGGGCGGTGCAGTTCGTCGCCTCGGAGGTCCCGCTCGACGTGGACGCCCTCGCGGAGGACCTGCCAGGCGACGCGATCGACGCGTCGGTCGTCCTGCGCGGCGTGCGCGCGCGCAGCGCCGAGCCGATGAGCAACGTGGATCGCGTCGAGGGAGACACCTTCGTCGGGGTCATCCCCGGCACGGTGCTGACGTTCGAGATCCTCGTCGACGCGAGCGACCTGCCGCCCTCGCCCGAGCGCCGCGTCTTCCCGGCCCGCGTCCTGTTCCGCGCGTCCGGCCGCAGCCGGATCGACGTCCGCGAGATCGACATCGTCGTCCCCGGCGACGACGGCCTCGGCTGCGAGTAGCGCCTCCCGATCGCGGCCGCGCCTCAGGCCAGCTCGTCGGGCAGGAGCTCGGCGTCGCGGAGCAAGCTCGTGAGCTGGGCGCGCACCGGGGCGAACGCGGGCAGGCCGATCGCGCCCATGGTGACCACCGCCAGGTCCAGCGCGCCGTCGACCAGCGCGCGGGTCTTCGCCTGGCCGGGAGACGTGTCGCGGGTGAAGTAGAGGAGCACCCCAAGGAACAGGGCCCAGAGCGCGAGCGCCATCGGGTCGCGGACGTCCTCGGGGACGCTCGGGTCGTCGACGAGGTCCCGCATCAGCGCGATCGACTGGTTGCGGAGCGGCTCGCTCTCGGGGCTGAACGCGCTGAGCGCTTCGTCCGGGCCGATGACCAGGGGGGCCAGCTCGCGCATGAGCGCGCGGTCGCCCGCGCGGACGTCGAGGCCGGTGTGGAACGCGACGCCGAGCCGCTCGCGGAGGCCGCCGCCCGCCTGCTCCAGCGCGGCCCGGACCGCCGCCTCGTGCGCCGCGTTCTGCTGCGCGTAGTAGGCCTGGACGATCGCGTGCTTGCCGTCGAAGTGGTGGTAGGCGGCTCCGAGCGACATCCCCGCCTCGCGCGCGACCTGGCGCATGGTCGTCTTCGCGAAGCCCTTCTCGCGGAACAGCGCGAGGGCGACCGCGAGGATGCGGCGGCGGGTCGCTTCGGCGTCGCGGGCCATGGGGCCTCGTACCATGCCTCAGCGGTACGGGCTCGGCGCCGCGACCTCGACGCCGCACGCGTCGTGACACGGCGCGCCGATCAACCGGCCGATGAGCCCGCGGTGGCGTGACAGGAGCGCGAAGCCCGGCTCCCCGAGGGGCGCGAGCCAGCCGTCGGCGAGCGCGTAGGCGAGGTCCTCGTACGCCTCGAGCGCCCAGAGGCACATCACGAAGGCGGGCGGGCCGACCCAGTAGCGCCCGCCGGAGTCCACCACGACGAGCTCCGCGCCGAGCGGCAGCCCACCGAAGCGCGACGCGGCCTCCGCGCTGCGGCACCCGAGGAACCGGAGCGGGACGCGCTGGGGCTGGACCTCGAGCCAGCCCCGGCAGCGCTCGCAGAACGCGCAGTGCTCGTCGTAGAGGACGATCAGCGAGTCCATCGCCACGACCTCAGGCGAGGCTCGGCGCGGCGTGCGTCGGCAGGTGCCCCTGAGGCGCGACCGGCAGGCTGGCCGAGCGGAGCGCCCGGCGGCGGACCACATGAAAAACGAACATGTTCATAAAGTGCATGGCCGCGAGGGACAGCAGGAGCCAGCCCAGCTTGGCGGCGAGGGTCTCGATGGAGTCCCGGACCGTGTACGCCGCGCCCCCCTCGAGGAGCAGGCACGCGTAGCCGAAGTTCACCAGGTAGAAGCCGACGACGAGCAGTCGATTCACCGCAGATGCCAGGTCTGGCTGGTCCTTGAAGACGTCTTCGAGGAACACGCGGCCGCTCTTGGAGAGCAGCCGCGCGAGCTGCACGGTGAGGCCGAGGCTGACGAGCGCGTAGACCGCGTAGACGATCGAGAGGTTGTCCATGATCTCCTCCTAGGGCCGAACTGAACATGTTCGGTAACAGGAAGAGTGGGCCCGGAGAGGCGCCTCGTCAAGGGCACCTCGTCGCCGAGGTCTTGCGACCCGCTCGGTCGCACTCGAGGTGGGGACAACCTTCCCTTGCCGGGATCGGAGGCGATCCAAGGGATACCCCTCCCGGCTGGCCCGTCCCTTGCGGTGACTCCGAGCGATGCAGATCGCGCGAGCCCCACTCCTCCTCGTGGCCGGCCTGAGCCTGGCGTGTAGTCCCGTCCCCGCCGGCCCGACAGGCGAGGGCACCGGCTCGGACGCGGTGCTGGGCGGCGTCGAGGCCTCGATCGCCGACTACCCGTACTTCGTCGCGGTGGTCGCGCACCGGGGCACGCCCACCGATCCCACGGACGACGACAACTGCGGCGGCACGATCCTCACCCCCGAGTGGGTCCTCACCGCGGCGCACTGCGTGCGCGACCCCGAGCGCACCGCGATGGTGTTCGCGGGCACGGACCGCAGGCCGGACCTCGGCGGCGAGCGGCCGAGCGCGGTGGTCGCCGAGATCCTGATCCACTCCGACTTCTGCGATCCCCTCCCCGGATCGTCGGGGCGCCCCCACGACTACCGCGCCGACCTCGCGCTGCTGCGCCTCCAGCAGCCGCTGCCGCTCGGGGACTTCATCTCGCCCGTGAGCCTGGTCGACGACTGGCAAGAGGAGCTCCGGGCACCCGGGCGCCCGACGCGCGTGATCGGCTTCGGCACGACGCGCGACGGCGGCTACTTCCGCTCCGACCGGCTCCTGGAGGCGGACACGGTGATCGCCGAGCCAGGCGGATTCGCCCCCTACCAGCCCGCGATGATCCGTCAGGTGCCGGAGGGCACAGGCGTCTGCCAGGGCGACAGCGGCGGCCCGCTGCTCACGCCCACCGAGGCGGGCGAGCTCGTCCAGATCGGCATCGCCTCCCACGGCGTCGAGAGCTCGTGTGGTGAGAGCTTCTTCGTGGACGTGCGCCAGCACCTGGGCTGGATCACCGCGGTCCTCGCCGGCGACCGAGCTCGGACGACCCGCACCTGTGTGTCCGCCGACGCCGTCTCGACCTCACCGCTGTTGCGCGCCCTTAGGTTTGGCCCAGTGATCCCTTAGGTTTGGCCCACGGCTCGCCCGGGATCCGCTGGGACTGGATCCGCAGGGCACCCTCAGGGGCCGCCCTGGCGGCCGTGCAGAGGGCCCTTCTTGGGCGGTGGGGACTGGGTCGGCTCGGGCTTCGGCGGGGCCGGTGCGCGGGGCGCTGGCGGCCACGGCATCGGCACCTCGATGTGGGGCCCGTCCTCCCGGTACTCCTCGCGGTCTCGCGGCGGGTTTCGCGGCGGGCGCGGGCCGTTCCCACCGCCGCTCACGAGGCCACCTGCGCGCTCGCGAATGGGTCAGCTCGAACGAGCTCGGCCTGGATCTTCGCGATGTACCAGCGAACCTGCGGCACGCCGAGCTCGGCCTCCACGCGTCGGAGCGCGGCCTCGGGCGCCTGGAGCTCCGACAGGGTGCCGAGGTACCGGCTGTCTTGCACGAGGACCAGCGCGTCGTCCCAGAAGCTGCACCGCACTGCCCACGCTTCCTCGAGCGCGGCGGCCTTCTCGACGCGGCCTACAAGGCCGGTCACCTGGAGGGCGACCGCGGTGATCGCAACGACGAGGGTGCTCGCTGCCACGAAGTCGCGCCCGCCGTAGCTGCTCGCGACGGAGGCGAACGCGCTGCCCGAGCCAACGATGACCACGGCCTGGAGCAACGCGGAGAGCCAGCCCATGAGCCGCCGGAGCCGCGAGAAGTAGCGCGCGTGGAGGTGCGCGCTGAGTCGCGCGGCCCAGATGGCCTGGTAGTAGCTCTGCCACGCCTCGCGGCCCATCTCGCGATCGACGGCAACCACGGTCGGCGCCTGGGGCTGCACGAGGACCATCGGTTCGCGCTTCTTCGACATGCCCAGAGTCTAGCAGGCCGCGTTGACGCGCCTACCCGATCCTCGGCGCGAAGCGCGACGACGTCGTCGCCCCGACGGCGGGCCAGGGCGCCTCGCCGAGAAGGTCGCAGTGGAGCCCGAAGCGCGCCGACCAGAGATGCTCGCAGCCCACGAACGCCCGCATGTCCGCGACGGCCGCGCAGAGCGCGTTGTGGGCCTGCATGGCCGCGTCCGAGAGGCTCACCGAGTCCGAGCTCGCGAGACCCAAGATCGTGCAGTCGGCCGCGGGGGCATCGCCGCCGGTCGAGGCCCCGAGGACCGCCGCGTTGGCCGGGGCGGCACGCGCGGCGGCCTGCGGAGCCGATGCGGCCTGGTTGACGACAAGTCGCTGCTGCGCCCCATCCCAGCTCGCGGTGATGACGTAGGTGAGCCCCTGCACCATCACGGGACCCTTGAGGTCGTAGGTTGCGGCGCCGTTACGAAGCCGGAACACAGCTTGCCCCGATCCGTCGATGCGGAGGGCCCAGCCGCCGCCAGCGTCCTCGTGCTCGACGAGCGTGCAGGTCGCCGGGGCCCCGTCGATACGCACCATGACGGACCTCGTCATCGTGTCCGAGCCGATGAGCGGCGCCGCCGATGCCTGTACGTAGTAGGTCTCCGGCGTGAACCCGAGCTCACCCTCGGCGTTGGGCTGGAAGACCTCGATCGTGCCGACGTCGAGCTTCGGCGAGCCACTGTTAACGGTGACCTCCGCGCTGATGCGCAGCATCTCGAACACGCCGCCGGGCAGGCCGTCGACGGCGTCCAGGTCCTCGGCCGCGACCGTCGGACGAAGCAGAATGGTGGTCCACGACGACGAGAGCACCGACGCGGTGAGCGCGGAGCCGCCCTCGTCGGTGTCGACGTACAGGAAGGCCTTGTTGGCGCCGTCGCCGACGTCGTCGAAGCGCGCCTCGATCGCGACTACGACCTCGCCCGACGTCAGGTCGCCAGGCGCCCCGATCGGCGCCTGGAGCGGGATCCCGAAGGGGAACAGTTCCGTCTTCGGGAAGCTCGAGGACACGTCGAGCACGATCGGGTGCTCGCGAGTGAGCGCGCGGAAGTAGCACTGCCGTCGCGCGTCCGCGTAGAGCACCGCATCGACGGCGCCGCGCGCCGACAGGTGACGCACGTCGAAGACCGGGGAGTTCGCTTCGCACGAGGCTGGCAGGACGGCCCGATCGGCGACGCCCAGAGCGAGCACCGAACGCGGCAGCTCCATGACCTGCACGAGGTCCACGTAGAGACCCACGATGTTGGCTTGCGCCGTAACGACGAGCTCGATCTCGCCGCCGCGCGCCGCGAGGTCGAAGCTCTGGAGGTCGAACGCGCGGAGGAGGTTGACGCGGCCGAGTGCGGCGTTCGCAACATTCACCAGGTCGATGCGCCAGCTACCGAAGGTCGTCGTGCCGTCGCTCGCCTCGAGATCGATGACACCGCCGAGCGTGGAGACGTCGGGCTCGCGGTGCCCGGTCACGAGGAGGGCGAACGCGAAGGCGCCCTCGCGCCACCACCCGCCGGACTCGGTCGTCAGCCGCGTGTCGAAGATCGTGGTCGGCGCCCCGGTTGGGATCTCGAGGCCGACGTGCGACGAGGGGCCAGGGCAGCCGCCGCGTGACTGAATCCAGTTGGCCAACGCGGCCGCGCCGCCCCACTCCTCGGCGCCAACGACGCGGGACGTGCGCACTCGATCGGGGACGCGTGAGCGCGCCTCGGGAGCCAACACATCAACCACCCTGCACCCCCACGAAGCCCTGCACGTGCAGCGCGCGCAGGAGAGGAAATAGCGCGGGCTCGCCGGGCCCCGCCGGGCCGAGGTTGGACGACGCCGCGACGCCGACCCCGACGCGCAGGACCCGCGTCGGGGCGGCGCTCGCGCCCGCGGGCGCGTTGGGGACAGAGAGCTCGGTCGTGGGCCACGCCGAGTCCGGGTCGAGGACCAGCTTGTTGGCGTAGGCGCCCGCGCCCCGCGTCGCCCCCGTCACCCGAGCGCCCACGTACCCAACGGACGCCGAGGTGAACTCCGACTGCCAGACGTGGTCCACCGGGCGCTCGTGCTCGAGCTCGGGATCGCCGTCCCACGGGTAGAGGAACACGCGGACGACGACGTCAGCCGCCGGGGGAGGCGCGAGGAGCTCGCCGCTCGCCACGCCCCACGCGGTCCAGAGCCGGAACTCGTAGCGCTCACCCGAACCGAAGACGGGCACGTCGATCACGCCGAACGGGGACGGCTCGAGCATGTACCAACCGCCGGCCGGCGTGCGGGCGACGAGCTCGTGGCGGGCAGTCGCCCATCGTCGAGGGTCGCCGGTGACCGTGAGCGCCTCATTGACCGGCTGCCAGCTCACGCGGACCTGCGCGAAGGAGTCGGCCTTGTGCAGGACGCCGTTGACCAAGCCGTCGCGGACGCGCTGAGCGCAGAGCGGGTCGTTCGCGCGGCGGTACAGGCTCGGCTCGAGCCGCACAAGTCCCCCAAGCGGGCTACGCGCGGTCATGTGCAAGCCGCCTTTCTGGGGCTATGTTGGTCGACATGAGGGCGACGGTGACCGCGATCGTGATGGGGCTGCTGGCGAGCGCGTGCGTGGCCGCGCCCGAGCCGATGTGCCCCGACCTGAGTCGGTGCTGGGAGTGCTTCGAGAACCGGCCCGACCAGACACCGCCGGACGACCCGGGGATCCCGCTGTGCTCGAGCTGTCAGGTCCCGCGGGGCGAGTGCCCCGAAGGTTGGGAGGCCGCCTGCGACATCGGCACGCCTGAGGAGCCGCAGTTCTGGGTGCCCTACTGCGTAGACGACGTTCTGCGCTGCGCGCGCCAGACCGGGCGCGAGCGGACCTACTTCGACGACCGCGTGCCGTTCTGCCGACAGCGTCGGGCCGAGTAGCCGTATGTGCTGCTCGAGTTTCATGGTGCGAACACCAGCCGCGGAACAGGTCCGTCGGCGAACTCGATCTGACTCGATCGGTTGGCCTCATAAGCGAACTCGGCGAGGTTCTGGGCAGCCGAGTACTCCGTCGCCTTGCGGGCTCCCCAGGCCCACGTGAAGCCCGCGTGGGCCCAGGCTTGTTCGGTGGTGAAGGAGAGCTGGGTCGCCGCGACCGCGGTCACCGTAGCCGCGTGGAGGTCCGCGACCTTGTGGCCCCATCGGTAGACCTCGATCTCGTCGCCGACCTCCAAGAAGTCGGTCAGGTCGGTACCCGCCGGGAAGTAGCTCGCGAGGTCCACGTCCACCGTGAAGGGACCCGTTGTGCCCGAGGCGCCCGCGATCGCCTCGCACTTCGCTCCGGGGGCGTAGCCGCCGTAGCGCACCCGCGAGAGCAACAACGTCAGCGTGCCGTAGCCGCGGTCGGGCTCCCATGACCGACCGACCACGCGCGTGACGACCGAGGCCCCGGAGCCGCCCGCGCTGTTCGGCAGCTTCGACCAAGTCACGCCGACGACGTGGCCAGCGATCGCGTCGAAGAGCTCGAAGAGGACCTGGACGGTGAGGATGGCGTAGCGCTCGCCGAACGTCGCGAGGATGCGGTGGGCGCCTGCGATGCGCTGCCCGTCGTGCTCGGGCCGGCGCGGCGGATCGACGCTCTTCGGCTTCACCTCGAGCGTCCGGCCGCCGGGCACCCGCGAGAAACCGCGCTGCCAGCGGAAGTTCCACGGGCTGTTGCCGTGCTCGTCCTCGAGCGGGTCGTACTCGGTGAGGTGCAGGACGTGGTTGAAGATGCCGACCTGCGCCGGGTCGTACTGAAACCAGAACCCGTCGGTGACCAGCTGGTCGACGTCGACCGTCGCGTCGAGGAGCTCGACCGCGGACGGCGGACGCACGGCGCGGAAGCTGATGCGGCCCTCGAGGGAGAAGTGCGGGTAGCAGCCGAGGAGGCGGAGGTCCTGCTCGATGATCTCGCCGAGATCGAGCGTCTTGCCTGCGACGAAGGTGCGCTCGCGCAAGAGCGAGGACCCTGCGGCCGTCTCGCGCAGCTCTGCATCCCAGCCGGGCTCGAAGTCGTCGGGGCGCAGGTCGGGGGCGAGGCCGAGGTTCAGGAACTCGGCGCGATCGTCGAGGAGCTGCTGGATGAAGTCCGCGAGGCTGCCGCGCCGGACGTACTCGCGCATCACGCGGAAGGTCGGGGCGTTCTCGGCCGTGGCGACGACCAGGGCGGGCGCGCCCTCCTTGACGACGCGCGGAGCGCCGTCCGGCGCGAGGACCCCGCCGACCTCGCCCACCACGCTCGCGAGCCCCGAGAGCTCGCGGCTGACGTGGCGGGCCTGGGGCGTGGGATCGAGCTCGGGCCACTCCATCTGGAGCGCCGTCCGCCCCGCGATCATGACGGCCGGCGCGTTCAGCACGAGGCGGTTGTACTGGAGGGCGTAGCCCGTCCAGCCGGGCTTGAAGTTGGCCGCGTCGAAGATCCCGCTCGTGCTCTCGTACGTGTAGCGCGCGCCTGGGGCCGCGGGAGAGCGCTCGAAACCGAAGACGTAGCCGAGGCGCGGGAAGGTGCCGCCGCCGCCCGGCGCGAGCGGCCCGAGCGAGCCATCAGGCTGCCGGTAAAGGTTCGCGTACTCCCCGGTCGCGAGGACCTGATTCGTCGGCCGCTCGCCGCCGAGCTCGATGATGCTCGCGTCGTCCGGCGAGGCGCCGTCGATCACCGAGTCGACGCGCATCTCGATCCACTTCGCTGAGGCGGCGGGGGCCTGGTAGACCAGCCCCCACGAGGCGCCGCGGGACTCCGCGCGTACGCCGCCCGTCGTCACCACGGACCAGCCCGCCCAGCTCGAGCTCTCGAGGTCGAGGAGGTGGTTGATCGCGGCCAGGAACTCGGCGCGGTTGTCGAACAGCCCGATGAGCTCGAAGCGCAGCTCGCTGAGGGGCGTGTCGGCAGCCTGCGGCTTCGAGCTCGTGTCGTACTCGCGCACCTCGATCCGAAGCCGCGTGGCCGGGCTGTAGTAGGCGCCGCGGAGCCCGAACTCGTCCGTGAGATCGGAGGCGAGATCGAACGCCCAGAGCCGACGGAGCGAGTCGACGGTCCAGGACCAGTGCTCACCATCCGTCGTCGGCTCGGTCGAACAGATGCCGGCCCAGACGCGCGTGCCGTCGCCCTGCAGGTCGTCGCCGGGCGCGTAGACGTACGCGTAGACGCGGCGACCCTCGAAGACGACCGGCCGATCGGTGATCTCCGGCACGCTGAGGCGGTCGTCGGAGAGGATCGTGCTCGAACGGTAGTGGTACTGCGCAGCCTCGTTGTTGATCGACCAGAGCCCGCGCGTCAGCCCGCCGAAGCTCACGTCGTCGCGAGCCGAGTAGTGCATCGTCTCGGTGCCCATGTAGAGGACGCCCGAGGCCGGGAACGCCTCGGCGCCGGTCACCTCGATCGTGAGCTCGACGTCCGAAACGACGTCCTCGTTGAGGTAGGTGATCGCGGTCGGGTCCGCGTGGAACACCGGCAGTCCGACCTCATGGAGCACGCGGAGCTTGAAGCCGCTCGGCTCCCACTTCGCGAGGATCAGATCGATCGTCTCCGCGAACTTGAGGCCGTCCGTGAAGACGCCCGCGACACGGCGGACGTCGGTCGCGGTCGCGGGCTCGCGCTCCATCTCCTCGAGAGAGACGAACTGCGTTTGGATCCCGTCGAAGACGAAGCGCCAGGCGAGTGCGCCCGTCGCCGTCTCTTTCACTCTGTCCCACGCGGCCGTCATGGCATCTCGTAGAGGCCGCCGGGCGGATGCCACGTCACCGAGCCGGTGGCCGCGGAGGAGCCTGCCCCGAACGAGGTGCCGGCCGCGGGGATGAAACGCACCGTGAGGGATCCGGCCGTGCTCACGGTCAGCGCGATCGTCACCCGCCACCAGCCTGAGTTGCTGGGATGCGTTGCGGCGGTCGCCGACAGCGCGGCGAGCCCGCTTTGCGAACGGATCGTCGTGGCGCCCGTCTGGGTGTTGAGCTGGATGAACGCGTAGGCGCTCCCCCGGACGACATGCAGCTCCGGGAAGCGAGACGTGATCGCGTCCTTCTTGACCGCGATCCGGACCTCGTACGGGGTCGCCGTGACGAGCGGCCACCCGGCAAAGACCCCGGTGTAGTACTCGGTCGCGATCGCGCTGTCGTCCGTGCTGAGCTCGGCCGCCGTGCCCCCGAACGGATCGGCCTGACCGCCGACGCTAGACGGACTGCTCGTCGGGGTCCACGAGGCGAGCACTGGAAGCGTGTCGCGCAGGGTTCCAGGATCGGCCGGCGGCTCCTCGACCGGGAGGACACGAGCGAGCAAGCGCGTCCGGTACTCGAGGGAGTACATCGGATAGTCGTCGGCGCCCGTGAACGTCGGCGAGAACACGAGCCCATCCGCGCGCATCTCGACCACCTCGGGAAGGCTGCTCGGATGGTCGTCGTCGACGCGGATCACGCACTTGTACGAGATCGCGTGATCCCACGCGTGCTGGTAGCTCCACGGGATCTGTTCCGTCGCCCGATACGCGTGCACCGGCGTGCCCGGCTCGTCGAAGGCGACCTCGCCGATCGAGCCGTCGTCCTCGCCCGCCTGAATCCAGTCCTTGTTGACCGCGCTGCGGAAGCGCGAGATCTGCCCGTAGAGCCCTCCGTCGGCCGGGGCGTCCGCGCTCACCCCCGCGTCGTAGCGGTCGGCCTTGACGCCCGTGCGGGCCATCGCGCCAGGCAGGATCACGAAGTACGGGCGCGCCGTAGAGGCGTGCGAGGCGGCGTCGAGCTCGGCTGCCGAGGAGAGGCCGAGGATCCGAGCGAGCCGCGGGCCGCCTGCGCCGACCGTGGCGTCGCGGAAGTCGAGCTGCACCGAGCCGTTGTCGTAGGCGATCGTGTACCAGGCGGGCGTCGTCGGATCGTAGGTGACCGTGTAGGCGCCCAGCCCGGCCGTGCGATCGTTGAGCTCGTCCTCGAGGACCGTCGCAAGGACCTCGAGCGACGCGATCCGCTTCGGCGTCGCGCCGCGGTGATCGACGGCGGACGCGACCGCGCGATGCACGAGCTCCCTGTCGGCCGCGATCGAGAGATCGAATGTGCCTCCGTCATCGGTCACCCGAACAGCGAGGGTGCCGAGTCGGACGAGGTCGAAGCTGTACTCGAGGACCTCCATCAGGCCGCGCGTCCCCAGCGACGCTGCTCGCTCTCGAGTCCGCGGCGGAACTCGCGGCCGAGCTCGGCGTAGGTCGCCGCGGTGACCATCGGTCCGCCGAACGTGATGTTGTAGGTGTCGCCACCGCCCCCGCCGCCGTTGTCGTTGCTGGGCTGCGGGCTCGCCGGAGACGATGCCTCGCCAGTGCCGGCCGCGCTCGACGCGCCCGCGCTCCCGGCCGCCAGACCGGCCGCGCCGCCGAAGGCCAGCGCAGCGACCGCGGTGTATGCGACGCCAGCGGCCGCGTGGGCCGCGGCACCCGCGTAGTTCATCGACGCCGCGTCGCCGACCGCCTTGGCGAACTCGAAGACCGCGAGCACCGTCGCCTGAGTGCCGATTGACCAGAGCGTGTCCTCGAGCATCCCCGCGAGGGCCTCGCCGAACGACTGCTCGCCCTTGAGGGCGGCCTTGGCGGCGCCCGCGAAGGCGTTCGCTACACCGCCGAGGAGAGAGTTCCCCATCTGCGCGGCCACGGCCTTGACGGCCATCCCCGCGGCCTCCATCGCGGAGACCTGCGCGGCGCCCGCGGCGCGGGCCGCCTCGTTCGCTTCGTTGAGGGCCTCGACGACACCATCGACCCCGCGGCGCCAGGAGTCGTGGAAGGCGGCCGCCGTCTCGGCCGCCGTGCGCGCGAGCTCCTTCTGGCGATCGATGAACTCCTGTTGCTTCTCGTTCGCCTCGTTGAAGGCGCGCGAGCGTGCGTCCAGGCCGGCATCCCACTGACCGAGCGCATGGCGGGCCGAGGAGACCGCGGCGGTCATCGCCCGATCCATCTTCGCGGCGACACGGGCGGCCGCCTCGGCGCCCTCCTGGGCCGCGAGCATGTCGGCGATCCGCTCCTCCGGCGATCGAAGGTCCGTCGAACCGCTGGAGCTCGAGCCGGCCGAGGGCACACGCGGCGGCCCTGTGGGCGCCGGCAACGCGCCGCTGCCGCCCCGAGGCCCCTCGGCCACCGCCGTACGAAGGTTGCGACTCAGCGTGTTCGAGAAGATGTCGCGAAGGCTCTCTGTCCCGCGAATGGACTGCGCCTGCTCACGCGTCCGCTGAAGCGCGGCGGCGAAGTCGAAGGTCCCGCTCGTGACCTCGCGCCACCCCTCGCCGATCAGCCGGAAGAAGCCGCGCCACCCTTCGATGGCGCGCCCGATGGCCACCGTGATCGTCTCGATTCCCGCGAGAGCTGCCGCCGTGAACCCGACGAAGATATCCTCGGTGGTGGAGGTCACGTCGCGCCAGGCGAGCGTCGCCTCGGACGATCCTGTGATGGCGCGCGCGAGATCGTCGAAGGCTGGGCCCATTTGCCGCGTGATGACGTCGGCGGCGCGCTGACTCTGGAGGTAGGCGTCTTCGAGGGCCACTCGAAAGCGCTGCACCGCGCCGCCCGCAGTATCGGCACCCGTCTCCATCTCGGCCGCCCGCTCGCGCAGCTGGGCCATTGCGGCGGAGAACTGCTGCGAACGGCTCGAGCTCGCGTCGACCTCGATCCCGAAGCGGCGCAAGGACTCCGCCGACAGCGACACGAGGCCCTCGCCGAGCTGCTCCATGGCCTGAGCGGCATCGCCACCGACCGCGGCCGCGTAGTCGGTCGCCACCTCGGCGACGCTCGCGAACTGCTCGTCGGTCAACTCGAGGCCGGACTGCATAAGCCGGTTGCGCGAGATCGCGAGATCCATCCGCGAGACCATGCCGCCGACCGCCGCCTGCGCCGCGTCCACCGAGCCCTGCATGCGATTGAAGACGCCAACGCCGCGCTCCGTGGCGTTCGCAAAGATCGCGGCGGAGGAGGCGGCCGTGCCCAACGCGACCCCCGTGAGACGGGAGGCGGTCGCCAGCCCCTGCATGTCGATCTGGAAGCGCCGCGCCGCGCCGCCCCCCTTCTTGGCCTCATCCGCGAGCCCATCAGCAGCGTCCGCTGCGGCCCCGACAGCATCGCCGTACCCCTCGAGCGCGCCAACACCCTCGGCGAAGGCGAGCGCATCGGCGCGCGCGTCGACCATGGCCAACGCGAGCTCGTTGGCCTCGGCCTTGGCCTCCTCGAGCGCAGCAACGAAGGCGCGGACCTCCGCCTCGCCGTCGCCCCATCGCTCGGCAACGAGAACAACGCGCACCGGATCAGCCATGCCGTCGCCGCCTCCCCGGCCGGCGCTTCATGCTCACGAACCCGCCCGGACGTGACGCCGGACCTGAGCCACCGCCCGGCGGACCGTTCTTGGACTTGAGCCAGCGCTGCACGAACCGATCACCGGCGGCGCGCGCGATCCGGAAGGTACGGAGCGCGTCGGTCACGAGCACCGGGGGATCATCCCCGAGGGTCGCCATGATGTAGTGCCCGTCGGCGTCGACCGAGAGCTCGAGCGCGTGCCTCACGAGCGGCGAGTAGAAGGAGCGCCAAGGACACGTCGGCGGGCGATGGCCGGTCACCGACGCGATCCTCTCGGCGTGACGCTCCACGGTGGCGGCCGGCGTACCGCCGACGCGGCTCCCCTTGCGGTGACTGCGGCCGTCGCAGTCGCAGCCCCACGCGGCCCGCAGGACCGCGAGAGCGCGAGGCCCCGCGTTGCCGCGCGACCCCTGCTGCTCCGGCGACAGTCGGCCCATCACGAGCCCGGCGGCGTCTCGTCGCCCTTCCTCTGCGCCGCACGCGGGGACGATCTCGGGATGTTCCATGCAAGCTGAGAGGAAGCCGGCACTACACAGGAGGCCGGCCTGCCTTTTCCCACGACGGAGAGCGCCTCGATCGCGCTCCCGATGTCGAACACGTCGCGGTCGCCGAACCCGAGCTCCTCGAGCTCGTCCAGCGCGTCGTCATCGAGCATCTCGCCCGGGCTGTCGCGGCGCGCCTTCCATGTCGGCGGACTGACGGGCTGACCGTGCTCGTCGACGATGTCGCGGATCTCGGCGACGCCCATCCGGAACGCCATGCGCCAGCGCTGCCGATCGGTGCCGAGCAGGTCGAGCCGCTCCCGCTGCGAGCGCCTCAGCGCGCGGCAGACGAACAGTGTCGGCTTCGCCTCCCGCGGCAGGCCGGCCTCGTGGAGGAGGCCGACGTCGCGGAACATCGAATAGGGCACCGCGGCCTCGGGCCGGAGGTGCTTGCGGATCACCGGATCGAAGGAGCGGTAGATCTCGAGTTGGGCGGGGTTCTTCGTCATGCGGGGACCTCTTGGGGCTGGGGCCGAGCGGACGCTCAGCGGAAGATGTGGATGCGGAAGCACGACACCGCGAGATCGGTGTCGGCGCTCAGCGCGACGACCGTGTCGGTGTCGTTGCGGCCCTCCCATTCGACCGTCTCGACGCCGACGCCCTCGTTCTCGCCGGGCGGGCTCGCGAGGTACTGGACCTTCGAGGCGGTGAGCAGCACGGCGCCGGAGAGCGTCGTCGTCCCGAACGCGTACGCGAGGTACATGTCGTCGCGGTTGTCGCGGCGCTTCTGCCGCGTGAGGTCCTCGTAAAACGAGGGCATGAACGAGCCCTGGATCGTCGGCGTGTCGGCGCGGACCCGCATCCAGTGCCGCAGCCCCTCCTCGGCCGACGGATCGGTGATGGCCCGGTTCTCGAGGTTCAGCGTGAAGCCGACCTGCTTGACGGGCGTCGCGACGAGGGCCGTCGTGCCCACCTGCTGCTCGATGAACTCGCCCACGTGATCGGGGATGGGCGAGTAGTTGACGTAGGCCTCGGACTCGAACGCGAGAAGCGAGAGATCCGACGCGGCGTCCTCGCCGTAGTCCCATGCCCGACCTTCGAACGTGAAGGTGAGCATCGGCTCGGACTCGCCCGTGAGCGACAACTCGATCTGTACCGTCCCGAACCCGCCGCGGAAGACGTACCGGTCGTCTTCCTCCTCGCCGATCACGAGGAACTGCGCGAAGGCGCGAGGGTTGCGCGTGAGGAACAGGGTGACGCCGCCGTAGACGACGTCGGTCGCCTGGGGCGCGCTCGGAAGCGCGACCTTGAGCGTGACGACCGAGCCGACCACGGACTTGATCTCGCGGACGTAGAAGCGGTTGGCGAGGACGAAGCCGATGGCCATCCCCGCCTTGAGCCCCGCGACGCTCGTGAGCTCGCCCGAGGTGCCATCGGCCCATGTGGTGGCGACGGTCGTGCCCGTGCCGAGCTCGACGCCGCCGAGGACGTTCTTGAGGAGCTTCGCGCAGGGCCCCGCGACCGCGGCGACCCCGTCGCCCGCCAGCGTCTCGCCGGGCGCGAGCGGGGTCCGGAACGTCAGCGACCACGCCTTGTGGCCCTCGATCTTCTCGCGGTGATCGTGGATGTGATGGACGCCTTGGCCGGGGTCGATGAAGACCTTCCCCGGGTCGTGGTCGATCGAACCTTCGAGGTGAGGGATGAGGGTGAAGTCGCCGAGCGTGCCCGTGTGATCGAGCGCGAACGAGGCGCGGTCCGGCTCCTCGTAGAAGAAGAGCTTCTGGATGTTCTTGCTGACGGGTCCGGCGGTCATCGCTGCCTCTCAGGAGATGGGGGTGTCGATGACGATGAAGCCGCGGAAGCGGTGGATCGTCTCGATGAGCTGGGGGAAGCCGGCACCCTTCGGGCCGCTGCGCACCTTGCCGTCGCTGCTCACGTGAACGAGCGACCGGCATCCGGTCAACTCACCCGCGTTCGTGCGCTCGAGGTTGGGCGGCCACTCGATGGCCTGCGCCAGGAGCTCACCATCCTCGGTCGCGAAACCGTGCTCGTCGTAGCGCGCGTCGTCGCTCTTGATCGCGTCGAGGGGCAGGCCACGGACAACGCGGACATCGACCTCGATGGAGCGGACCTGCTTCGAGCCGGTCGGCGGATGTCGCCGGCCGCGGAGTCGGACCGAGCCGATCTCCACGCGCGGCTGCCCGGCATCGTGCTGCTCGCTCGGGAGCGTGCGGCGCAGCTCGTCGGCCAGCGGCAGCCCCTCAGGGAGCTCCTCGGCGAAGCGGCCCACCTGGATCGTCCGCATGTCGCCCGCGGCCTGGGTGGCGAGCTCACGGAGCCGCTCGACGAGCCGGCGGTACTCGGGCGCGGACATCTACCGGCCCTCCAGGACGTACAGCTCGCACAGGTCGCGGACCTCGGTCGCCAGCGGCTCGGCGAGCTCTCCGCTCGCGACCGGGACGAAGGGCTTGCGGGCGTGGACGTGGGCCGCGTAGGGGGCGGCCGCGCCGAACTCCGCGCCCTCAGCGTAGACGCTCTCGAGCAGCTCGCCCGTTCCCACGAGGCCCTGCGCCTCGATGCTTGCGCGCGTCGCCTCCGCGCCGAGCTCGGCCACGCGCTCGAGGACGAGGGCCGGCTGCGCCATCCGATCGGCGATGCCCTCGATCTGGGTGATGGCCTCGTCGAAGCCAGCCACGATCAGTCCTCCCCGCGGGCCGGCAAATTTGCCGGTCGGGTCGCGCTGGCCCCAGTACCCTCGATGACATGGCCATCGAAGACGAAGTCTGCGCCCTGATTGAATGCCCGGAGTGCGGCGAGGAAGCGGAGCTCTCGGTCGCCCGGATCAACCGCGAGCGTCAGCACACGTGCGTCGCCTGTGGCGTCGTCGTCCACTTTCCGGGTGGGGCGGGAAGCCTCGAGGACCTCGTCGACCAGATCCGCTACAAGCGCCGCACCGGGCGTGCGCGGTAGGCGATCGAGCTCCGCGCACAACTCCTTCGCGAAGGACTCGAAGGCGTCGCATCGGAAGCGCACCTCGTGCCGCGCGCCCATCACACGAACCCCTCGAGCGAGTCGTCATCGAACGCAGGACACGGGCGCTCCGAGCGGCCGCCGCCGGCTGCCGCGCCCTGCGCCTCAGCGACGAGGCCCTGGTAGAACGCGATCACGTCCTCGTACGCCTTGCGGATCTGGTCGAAGTCCGCGACTGGCCGATTGAGGGTCAGGAGATAGAGCGCGATCTTGACGCAATGGAGCTTGAGGAGGGCGTCGGCCGGCCGCCGCTCCGACGGGATGCGCGCCATCCACCCCTCGAGCTCGGCCGTGGCGTCATCGAGGGAGGCCGTGATGCGCGCCGCGTCCGGCATGCCACCGCTCGGCGCCGCGAGCTGATCGACGAAGCGATCGTCCACGCGGTCGAGAAACTCGGAGCTGGTAGCGAAGGCGGGCATGGCGGTGCTCGTGTGGGTGCCGGTCTCTCCCGGCCGTCACGACGCCCGACTCTCGCCGGGTCTGAGCGCGCCCCGCCCCGGTCGCGCTCGCGGATGTCGTTGCCGCTCCCCGGTATCCCTCACAGCTACTGGGGGTCCTGCGTTGACCTCGACCGCGATCAGACGACGTTCTCGAAGAAGTAGGCGGCGCGGCTCGCGACGATGAACTCCTTGACCGACTCGCCCGCGCGCACGGCGACGCCGCCGTGGAGGCCGATGTCGATGTTCTTGGAGCCCGCGACCCGGGTGCCGTGCTGCGCGGTGAGGCCGAAGGTGATCCCGCCCGTCACGCCGACCGTGCGGTCGCGGAAGAAGCCGAGCACGTGGTTGCCCCAGATGCGGGTCAGCACCGGCGTCTTGCCAGGCTTCACGCTGTTGACGAAGCCGGTGCCGACGAGAACGCGCTGGACTTCGAGCAGCTCCGCGACCCGCTGCCGCGTCGCGCGCCCCTGGGTGCCGTCGTTGCCGATGGCTGCCGAGACGATCTTCGGGTGCTTCGCGAACGCGTTCCACGCGGGCTGACCGAACAGGATGTGGTTCGGCCGGATCCAACACTGGTCGAGGCGCTCCTGAAGGAGCGTCAGCGGATCCGCGCCCGGCTGAGTGAACTGCTCGGCGCCCGCGCCGCCGCCGAGATCGGTGGAGACGTCCACCTTGAAGCCGGCCGGGTAGCTCGCCGGGTTGAAGGCGAGGCTCGCGCAGCGGATCTCGCGATCGAGCATGACGAGGTTCGTCGCCTGCTCCGTCGCGTGGCCGCGCGGGTTGATGGTCTTCGGGGCGTCGTTGATGTCGCTGTGCGTCAGCGGGATCTCGAGACCCTGATCGACGACCTTCGCCGCGATCTCGGTGCCCGTCAGCTTGATCTGCGGGACCTTCGAGTGCTCGCCGACCCGGGTGTCCGGGACGCTGAACCCACGCGCGAGGTCGTACTCGAAGTACTTGAACTCCCGGCGGCCCACGGGGGTCTTCGGGAAGATCTCGTCCTGGACCAGGACGGTGTCGGGGTTCTTGTACGCGATCGCGATCGCGGTGAGCTCCTCGTCGCGCGGAAAGGCGGTGTCGTCGGCCATGGTCCTCTTGCTCCTGGGGGCCCCGAATCGGGCTCTTCTACGACCCCAGCCCCGTCGGCCGAACCGTACGGGGCAAGGGTCACTGCGGCGTGCTCAGCGCTACATCTGGTGCGGGGCGATGAGCACCGAGCCCACCTCATCCGTGTCGCCGCTCTCCATCGCGAAGCCGAGGGCGAAGTTCGTGGCCACCGCGGCCACTGCCTTGCCGTTCGCGTCGCTCGTCAGCGGTGTCCCCGGGACGATCCCGTCCGCGCCGTACGTGACCGGCACGATGCCCGCGTGCTCGACGTCGATCCGCTCGCCGTCGTCCGCGCGGTCGACGGTGGAGACGCCGAGGCTCCGGTCGGCCGCCGCCGAGGACTGGGTCGCCTCGCCGTCGTTCGCGGTGAGCTTGATGATGCGGTAGCGCTCGATCGCGCCGACCGCGGTCCGGTTCTTCGTCAGTAGGGGGAACGATGCGGAGCTCATCTCACAGTCCTCTCTGCTTCTTCACGTGCGCCACGGCCGCCGTGGTGGTCACGACGATGCCCTTGGCGCCCTGCTCCTCCTGGTAGGCGACCGCGGCCGCGGCGAGCGACTGCGCGTCGCGGCCACCTTCGGGCGCCCCGCCCGTGCCGCCCACCTCGGCGAGCTCCACCCGCTTGGGCAGCCGCCCGAGGAGCTCCTCGCGGAAGAGCTGGGCCGGAGGGCGAAGCTCGCCCTCACCGAACGAGACCGCGTCCGCCGGGGCCGCCTCGAGCAGCTCCATGAACGCCAGCAGCATCCCGCTCGCGCACGGGAGCGGGCGACCCTGCGCGACCAGGCCCTCCAGGAAGGCCTCGTTGGCGCGCCGCCTCGACGCGTACTCGGCCCGCGCGGCCGCGCGCTCGCGCTCCTCGAGCCGGCGCTCGCGGCGAGCGAGCTCCTCGTTCAGCGCGCGCTGCCCCTCGGACATGTCGGCCGAGGGCTGCGCGGGGGCCGTCTTCGGCGGCTGCCCGTCGGCCGGGGCGTCGCCACTCGGCTCCTCGGCCGCGGCCGCGAAGGCCTTGGTGACCTCCTCCTCGCCGAGAGAGTCGACGAGCAGCTTCCGCAGCGCGGTCAGCATCGCGGGCGCGTCCACCTCCGCGAACTCGACGAAGTCCTGGCCGACCTTGCCCTCGCCGAGCGACACGGTCTTGGCGCCCTCGCCGAGCTCGACCGGGCGGAGCCCCTTCACGGCCGGGGGCTGCGCTCCGAGGAACCCGACGTGCCGGAGGTAGTAGGAGCCCTTCTTGGGGTTCGCGGGGGAGTCCGGTCGGTAGAAGCTCGCGCTGACCTTCTTGAACCGGCCCGCGCGGACGAGCTCCGCGAACGCGGGGTCCACCTGATCGGTGCTCGCCTCGAGTGTGTCCTGGGGGGTCCGACTGAGCCCCTTGACCCAGCCGTAGGCGGGCCCGTTGGCGGTGGGGTGGCCGACGACCAGGGGCGCCTCGTGGACGGCCGGGTCGTACGAGCTCACGATCTGGTCCAGCTCGGCGGCGCCGAAGCTGAGGGACTCGCCGCTCATAGCGACGTGACGACCGGCGGCGAAGATCTCGATCAGCGACATCGAGGGGGATGATTCCCCCGTCGCTCGGGCTCGACTGGCCGGAAGTGTTCCGGGGCCGCCCGGGCGGCTGGAGCCGGACTCGCCCATGACTACCAGAGAGGCGGCCGAACGCCCAGCGCGCCGCGAGGGCCTCAGTGGCCCTTACACGGCCTCTGGCGGTCCACCCATGCCGGAGGCCACCCCTGGGCTCAGAGGCGGGCTAGGCGGGCTGTGAGACGGCTGTGAGAAGCAAGGCGGGCGCCCAGGCACGAACGGGGTTTAGGCGCGCCGCTTTGTCGGGCTCCAGCCAGGGAGCCGACGGCGCAGCCTCTCTAGCGAAACGGGCACGGCGGATAGGCGAGCGCTTGGCTCGGCTACTGCAGCAACGATCAGGTCGTACTCCTCGGCCGCGACTCGGGCGAGGTCTGTGATGGGCGCCCCAAGACCTGCCTCTTCATAGACGCGCGAAACCCCGACGAGGAGGCTCGCAAGCAGCTCCGCGTCGGCGGGTGGGCGGGCGGCGGGCGGTTCCCGCCCAGTCACCAGCCACTCCAATGAGCGCCCAGTGCCCTCGGCGAGTCGAGCAGCGACGAAGAGGGAGGGCACGTTCTTCCCCTTGATGACATTGCGAAGCTGCTGAGTGGAGACCCCCGCGACGGACGCGGCCTCAGATCGGCTCCTGAACGAGTCGACCAGCAACCGAAACCGCTCCCTGAACCCTGGACGATCGTCGTTCTCGGTGGAACTCACCCCGGTCCTCGCTACCTCGCAGCGAAGCCAACTATTGTTGGCAGGATTCGCCATCCCGAATTTCGCACTTCGAGGATCTACCACGTTTCCGAGGACATGCGCTGTGAGGCCAAGCCCCTCACGGCATCTGTAGCGCGTTCGGGGGAGGCGTGTGTGCGGCCACGGAAGGCGAAGGATCTGCCCCGCGCTGCCAACTTTTTTTCGCCATCGCATTTTTTGTTTGCTAGATTCGGAATCCCAAACGCGGCCGAAACATGTCAGCCAAGAATCGCCAAACACAACACGGCTTGCATCCCGAGGAGATCAAGGCCGCAATCCGCATGAGCGGCACCACCCTAGGCGGACTCTCGAGGGCTCACGGCTATTCCGTCAGTGCCGTTGGCATTGCTCTATCGAGGCCCTGGCCTGCGGTAGAGCAGATCATCGCAGACCACATCGGCCGCGCTCCCTGGGAGCTCTGGCCCGACCGCTACGACGAGAACCGTCAGCCGAAGCGCGGCCGTGCACCGGCCAAGCGGCGCCATCTCCGGAGGGTGAAGTGAGCCGGCGCCGCCGGGGCCGGCGAGCCCACCCGCTCGCCGAGGCGTTCCCGATGCTCCCGGACGAGGAGCTGACCGCGCTTGCGAGCGACATCGAGGCCCATGGGCTGCGGCATCCCGTCGTGCTGCTCGACGGCCAGGTCCTCGACGGGCGAAACCGACAGGCGGCGTGCGCGCTCGCGGGGGTCGAGCCGACCTACCAGGAGTTCGACCCCGACCTCCACGGCCCGACGCCGGTCGCGTTCGTCCTGAGCGAGAACGTCAGCCGCCGGCACCTCACCGGGTCTCAGCGTGCGCTCGCCGCCGCTCGCCTCGCGTCCCTCGGAGGCGCCCGACGCCGGTCGGCAAATTTGCCGGTCGAGCTCGCGGGAGCGCTGCGCCCCACTCAGGCCGAGGCCGCGGGGCGCCTGCGGGTCAGCGAACGGTCGGTGCGACACGCGTGCGAGGTCCTCGAGAAGGCCACCCCTGACGTCGTAGCCGCCGTGGAACGCGGCGAGCTCGCGGTCAGCGCGGCCGCTCAGCTCGCTCGGCTCTCACACGTCACCCAAGCCGTGGTGCTCGAGGCGGCGATCGAGAAGACGCGCGACCAGGCCTCGAAGACGATCAACGTCCGCAGCCTCGTCAAGGCCGCCCAGCGCACCAACGACGCGGCGCTGTCGCAATGGGATACGCCGGACGAGCTCGCGCGACGCATGGCCCGGCTCCTGGGCAGCGGCGGGTGGTTCAAGCGGCGCAAGCAAGTCCTCGAGCCGAGCGCGGGTCACGGCGCGCTCGTGCAGGCCGTGCTCGAGGCCAGCGGCCAAGGAGGGCGCGCGGCCGCGATCGAGGCCGTCGAGATTGACCCGAAGCGCTGCCGCGCTCTCCGCAAGATCTCGGGGCTCTCGGTTCACCGCGGCGACTACCTCAAGTCCGATCCGGTCGACAGGTCGTGGCCACTCGGGCCCGACGGCATCATCTCCAACCCGCCCTTCGACAAGGGCGTCGAGATCGCGCACCTGGCGAAGATGATGGACGAGGCGCGCGAGCGCATCGTCGTCCAGCTCCCGATTCGATCGATGCACGGCGAGGCGCGCTGCGAGCGCGTCTGGTCCCGCGTCGGCCGCGAGTGGTGGATCCGCGCGGAGGCCCGGCTCGTCGTCCGACCGAAGTACGAGGACGACGGCGGGCGCGACGAGATCGTGGTCGTACTGCTCACGCGCGAGGCGGGCCCCTGCGACCTCGAATGGTGGGACCTGCGCGAGGAGGCCAACGCGTGACCTCTCGCGCGTACACGGCCGGCGAGCTCGCCCGGCTGCTCCCCGAGCTCGGCAAGAAGGCGGCGGTCGCGCGGCGCGCGCTTGCGCACGAGTGGCCCTACCGCGAGGAGCAGGGACGCGGCGGGGTCCGGCGCGTGTACCCGCTCGACACGCTCCCGGCAGACATCCAGGCGCGGCTTGTCAACGCGCCTCCGACGGGCCCCGACCTCGACGCGCCGGAGGCCCACCTCGAGCTCGCGCGCGAGCGCATGGAGCTGGTGCGTCAGCTCCTCGAGCGCGTGGACGCTGGCCTGAGCGTGCGGGACGCGGCCGACGTGATCGCGGGCGAGAGCGGCACGCCGCCGCGCACCCTCCGCCGATGGCTCAACACGGTGCGCGAGCTCGACCGCGTGGAGTGGCTCGGAGCCCTTCTCCCGCGCTGGCAGGGCGGCGGCCGCGCCGCCCAGTGCAACGAGCGGGTGTGGGAGTACTTCCGCGACGACTACCTCCGCGCAAGCAAGCCCGCCTTCCGCGCGGTCTACCGGCGCACTCGGGACGTAGCGAAGGAGCAGGGGTGGTCGCCGGTCCCCAGCCTCAAGTCGCTCCGGGCGCGCCTCGAGCGCGAGGTGCCCTATGAGGTCCGCGTGCTGCGCCGCGAGGGCCGAGATGCCCTCCAGCGCCTCTACCCGGCGCAACAGCGGACGCGTGCCCACCTGCGGGCCATGCAGGCGCTCAACGCAGACGGCCACCGCTTCGACGTGATGGTGCGGTGGCCCGACGGCGAGACCTCACGGCCTGCGCTCCTCGCGTTCCAGGACCTCTACTCAGGCAAGATTGTCGGCTGGCGCCTCGACCGGACCGAGAACGCGGACCTTGTGCGGCTCGCCTTCGCGGACGCGGTGGAGACGTACGGCGTCCCCGAAGACCTCTACCTCGACAACGGGCGTGCGTTCGCCTCGAAGTGGATCACCGGCGGCGCGCGCTACCGCTTCCGCTTCAAGGTCCGCGAGGAGGAGCCCGTCGGTGTCGTCCGCGCGCTCGGGGTCGAGGTCCACTGGACGACGCCCTACCACGGCCAGTCGAAGCCCATCGAGCGCGCGTTCCTGGACCTGTGCGAGTCGATCGCCAAGCACCCGCTCTGCGACGGCGCCTACACCGGGCGCTCGACCGAGACCAAGCCGCACAACTACGGCAGGCGCACCGTCGAGCTCACGGACTTCCTCGCGCTCGTGACGCGGGAGATCGACGCACACAACGCCCGGGAGGGCCGGACGTCCGAGGTCTGCGCGGGCCGCTCGTTCGACGAGGTGTTCCTGGAGAGCTACGCGGCCGGCCCCGTCCGGCGCGCGAGCGAGTCGCAGCGGCGCATGCTCCTGCTCGCTGCCGAGAAGGTACGAGTTCGCCAGGGGACCGCGTGCGTCCACCTCCTCGGCAACCGCTACTGGGCTCCCGCGCTCGCTCCGCTCCAGGGGCAAGACGTGGTCATCCGGTTCGACCCGCAGCGCCTCAAGAACCCGGCGCATATCTACCGCATCGACGGCGCCTACCTCTGCGCGGCCGACTGCCAGAGCGCGGTCGGGTTCGATGACGCGGCCGCGGCACGCGCTCATGCGCGGAGCCGTTCGGCCTTCCTCAAGGCCACGAGGGCGGCCTCCAAAGCCCAAGAGCAGTTCAGCTCTGCGGAGCTGGCCGAGATGCACCTCGGGCTACGGGCCAAGAAGGCCAAGCCGGCCTCGAACGTCGTGGCCCCGATCTTCGGCAGCGCGACGCGGCCGCCACCGGCCGAGCCAGCGGACGCCGCACCGGATCGCGACGACGGCGACGACCTTGTCGCCGAGCTCGGACGCGCAGCGCAGAGCTCCGGGCGACTGCGCTCGAGGCGAGCCTCCAACGAATGAAACGAGGCCGGCGACGCCCAAACGCCGCCGGCCTCCGAGAAAGGACCGAGACATGTCAGCCCAGACTCAACCCCAAGCTATCACACCCCTCACAGACCCCGAATCGCACGAGCAGCTCCGCGAACAGGTACGGCTTCGCATGGAGTCCACTGGAGCCTCAGCCGTCGACGTCGCGCGCGCCATCGGGCGCAGCGACAAGACCGTCTCCAACTGGCTCTCGGGCAGGTACCAAAGGGCCACGCCCGACACCGACGCCGCCCTGAAAGAGTGGCTCCAAGCGCAGGCCCGACCTGGGCGCGTTGAGTTCGTCGAGACGCCCACCTCCCGAAGGATCGTGAGCGCCCTCGCGCACGCACAAGCCAACCACGACATGGTGTGCGTCTACGGCTCGCCGGGTACCGGCAAGACCTGCACCGTCAACCAGTACCGCGACAGCTACGAGAGCGCCTGGCTCGCCACGATCACGCCGTCGACGGCCGCGGTCGTGCCGGCGCTCGAGGAGGTCGCCGAGGCAGTCGGCATCCACGACGTCACGGGCGGCGCGCGACGACTGAGCCGGGCCATCCGCGGCAAGGTCGCGCACCTCGACGGCCTGATCATCGTCGACGAGGCGCAGCACCTCTCGCTCGGCGCGATCGAGGAGCTTCGCTCGATCCATGACGCGACCGGGGTCGGCATCGCGCTCGTCGGCAACGAGCTCGTCTACGCGCAGCTCACCGGCGGCAACCGCGCGGTCCACTTCGCCCAGCTCTTCAGCCGCGTGGGGCTGAAGCTCTACCTCCGCGCGCCGAGCAAGAAGGACGTCGAGGCCATCGTCGCGCACTGGAAGATCAAGGATCCGAAGGCCCTCGAGCTCCTCGAGCGCGTGTCCAAGCGGGCGGGCGCGCTGCGCGCCGTCCACAAGATCCTGCGACTCGCCTCGGGCGCGGGCACCGGGCCGATCACCGCGAAGCGCATCCGCGCCGCGATGGACCTCCTCGGGACGGAGGACGCGTGATGGACCTCGCCTTCATCGACGTCGAGACGACGGGGCTCGACCCCAACGTCCACGAGATCGTCGAGGTCGCCGCGGTGCGTACCGACTGGCGGCTGCGACCGTTCAAGCTCTGGTCGACCAAGGTGCGCCCCTCGCGCATCGAGGACGCGGACCCGCGTGCACTCGAGATCAACGGCTACACGGCCGAGGGGTGGACGGACGCAGTCGAGCTCGACGAGGCGCTCCGCGACCTCGCGATGCTCGTTCAGAACGCGACGCTCGCGGGCCACAACCCCGAGTTCGACTGGGGGTTCCTCGTCCGCGGGTTCGCGACGACGGGCCTCCCGGTTCCTCAGGTCGACTATCACCGAGTCGATACCGCGAGCCTGGCCTGGCTGACGAAGGGGAGCGAGGCCGACTCGGTCTCCCTCGACCGCACCTGCGAGCGCCTGGGCATCGAGCGCGAGGGCGCGCACCGCGCGCTCCCTGACGCGATCGCGTCGCTCGCGGTCGCCCAGGAGCTCCGGCGCCTCTTCAGCGCCGAGCTCACCCTCGCCGACGTCGCCTCCGCGCTCCGGGTCTCCGAGAAGACCGCGTACGACATGGCGCGTCAGGGCCAGCTTCCGGCGTTCAAGGTCGGCCGACAGTGGCGAATGCGCCGCGGAGACCTCGACCGCTGGATCGACACCCAGATCGCGGAGAGCGCGTGATGGTCAGCGACAAGATCCGCGTCGCGGCGCGCTTCCTCCGCATCCGCGCCCAGGAGGGTCGGCCGCTGGACGCTGACGCCCTCACGGCGCTCATCCACCACCTCGATCAAGCCGCCCACGACGCGACCCTCTTCGAGCGTCACGCGGTCGTGAGGCCGCTCGCGCCGATCCCCAGCACGCTGCGCGAGGACGCCCTCGTCGGCCTTGTGCACGCCGCCGCGATGCAGCTCCCGGCCCCTCACTCGCTCGGGGTCCTCGCGGCCCTCCAGCGCATCGTAACGAAGCACCCGGAGGCGACCTCGTGAGCCCGTGCCCGTTCTGCGGCGCGGCGGCCGAGGGCAACCGATCGTCGTCGGGCGTCTTCTGGATCGCGTGCTCCGGCTGTGGGGTCGAGACGTCGACCTCGAGCACGATCGAACGCGCGCTCTCGCAGTGGAACGCCCGGGCCCACCGCGGCGAGGTTCCGACCGCGATCCTGAAGGCCCTCGCGAACCGCTGGCGACAGTCGTGCGACAACCTCCAGGACGAGGCCGCAGCCGTGCGCAGGAGCGCCGTCGAGGCCCTCGCGCTGCACGAGCTCGACCGCGCCCAGGAGCTCGTGCGCGCGGTCACTGCTCTCGAGGCCCGAGCCGCCGCGCTCCTCGGCGTGGGGGCGGAACTGTCAGAGGCGATTCGTCGGCACACGAGCCGGAGCGAGGCATGAGCGACGTGTCGATCATCATCGTCAGCACCAGCGGCAACCGGAGGTCCGTACCGGTCCTCGACCGGCGCGGCGTCTGGGCGCTGACGGAGTGCGCGTTCAAGGGCGACGGCCCGCCGGACTCGCTCCTCGTCGTCCATGTGCCGACCGGCCGTCGCGTCAACGACATCGCGCTCACGCCGAACGAAGCGCGGGCCCTCCTCGAGCTCCTCGAGCGGGAGGCGCCCGACTTCCTGGGTGGCAGCCGGCGGGGCGACAGCGCACCCCTCGACGACCCCGAGGTCCAACGCGTCGGCCACCTGCTGCGCGAGGCGGGCTTCTACGTCCGGGCACGGGGGACGCGGTGAACGGAGCCCCGATCGATCCGCGGCACGTGCTGCGCGACGCGGAGATCAGCCCGTGCGGGCTCTACCGCTACCGCCTCACTCGACGCTGGGGCGACGGCCCGCCTGTCGCCTGGATCATGCTGAACCCCAGCACAGCCGATCACGCGGTCGACGACCCGACGGTCCGGCGCTGCATGTCCTTCGCGCACCGTTGGGGGTACCGCGCGATCGACGTCGTGAACCTCTTCGCGTACCGAACACCTCACCCGGAGGCGCTTCGGGCCCACACGGGCGACCGCGTTGGGCCGCTGAACGAGAAGCACCTCCGCCGAGCAATCGCAGGCGCCCCGATCCGGATCGCGGCCTGGGGGAACCACGGCGACCTCGAGGGTCGCGCGACCAAGGTGTATGCGCTCGCGCGCACCACCTTCGTAGCGGGGCCGCAGCCTCTCTCGGCGCTCGCGGTGACGAGGACGGGCGCACCGCGACACCCCATGGCGCGCGGGCCCCACTGGATTCCCGACACCGCGAGGCCTCGCCCGTGGAGGCCCGCGTGACCAAGCGCCTGACGAAGCGCCAGAAGCGCGAGCGCGCCGCGGCGCGGAAGTGGGCGCGAGCCTGGAGCGCAAAGGCGGAAGAGGCCTACGCCCGCGCGCGAGCGGCCGAGCCCGCCCTCGCCGAGTACGACGACGCGTGGCGCGAGCTCGACGAAGCCATTCGCAAGACGAAGCGGTTCGCCTCGAAGAACGCAGTCGTCCTCATCGCGCTCGCTCAGCCGTTGCTCCCGCACGAGCCAGACTGCGGCTGCCTCCGCTGCGAGTGCGTCGTCCTCGATCGCCGCCTTGAGCGCGCACGGCTCGCCCTCACCGAACTCGCCTCCGACGAAACCAAGCGTGCAGCTCGTGAGGCCGCCCACGAACGGATCCAAGAGCGAAGGCGACCTCGCCCCCCAACCGGAGAAACGACATGAGCCATGCCCCGCCCCAAGGAGACGGCCTCTTCGACGCGCAAGGTCGATGGGTCCCGCGCCACCTCATCAAGGACGTCGACCTCGCTCGCCACGAGCTCGTGCACGAGCTCGTCGAGCGCGCGAAGGAGGCGTCCCGCCAACTCGCCGAGTTCAAGGCTCGCGCGATGGCCGACGTCGCCGCTTTCGTTGCCCTGAGCGCACAGAGCTACGGCGTCCACATCGGCGGCCAGAAAGGGAACGTGACCCTCACGAGCTACGACGGCCGCTACAAGATCGTGCGCGCCGTCGCCAACCAGCTCGTGTTCGACGAGCGCCTCCAGGCCGCGAAGGAGCTCATCGATGGCTGCATCACGGAGTGGGCGGCGGGGAGCCGCGACGAGATCCGCGCGCTCGTCGGCCACGCCTTCCAGGTCGACCAACAGGGCAAGATCAGTACCGATCGGGTGCTCGGCTTGCGCCGACTCGAGATCGACCACGAGCGGTGGCGCGGCGCGATGCGGGCCATCTCCGACAGCGTGCAGATCGCGTCCACCACCTCCTACGTGCGCTTCTACGAGCGCGACGAGTCGGGCCGCTACCGACCGATCTCGCTCGACCTTGCCTCCGTCGCAGTCAGCGGCGACGAGGCGGGAAGGGGCGACGTGACCGCGAACGAGCTCGCGAGCGCGCTCGCGTCGGAGGTCGCATGAACGGGCGTCCGACCAACTGGCGCGACTACACGAGCACACTCGGGCTCGCGATCCACGTCCAGCGCACCGCGGCCGAGCTACTCGAGGCCGCGCACACCGGGGACGCCGACGTCCTGATCGAGCGCTCGGCGGAGACGACCCTGATGCTGCGAGCGATGGTGGCCGATCTTGGGGTGACTCCTGAGGACCTCGAAGAGGCCATCTTCGACGACGGCATCGAAGCCTCGACCACCGCCTGGATTGCGCGGGCCCGCCTGCTCGTCCGCTTGTGCAAGAGCCTCGGCGTCGCCATCCCGATCGAGCTCCACGAGGTGCCGGGGTGAGGCGCCGCCTGATCGCCATGCTCCACGTCGCGCGCAAGGAGCTCGCGCTCGACGAGGACACCTACCGCGCGATCCTCGAGCGGGTGACCGGCAAGCGGTCTGCGCGCGAGCTCACCGCGGCGCAGCTCGGCCAAGTGGTCGATGCGCTCAAGGAGCGCGGATTCACGCCGAAGCGGACGGCACCTCGGAGCAAGAAAGCCCACGTCCGAAAGGTCTGGGCGCTCTGGGGCCAGCTCGGCGACGACGGCCTCCTCCGCAAGACCGGCGGCGCGAGCCTGCGCGCGTTCGTGAAGCGCATGACCGGGGTCGAGGATCCGGAGTGGCTCTCGCCGGAGCAGGCCAACGTCGTCATCGAGGCGATCAAGTCGTGGCGTCGACGCGGCGCGGACCCGAGCTCATGAGTCGCGAGACGTGGCCCGGGGTGCTAGCCGATCTCGCCGAGCTGATCGGCGAGGACGAGGCGCGGGCGCTCGCGCAGGCCGAGGGTGGGATCGACGATCTCTACATCCCGGAGACACCGACCCCCGATCACCCGTGGGCTCGCACGTTGAGCGCGGCCGCGTGGGCGCGAGTGGCCGAGAGCTGGGGCGGCCTGCGCATTAGCCTCCCGCGCGGGACCTTCATTCGGCTCAAGAAAGTGGAGATCCTCGAGCTCTCGGAGGAGGGTCTGTCGAACCGTCAGATCGCGCGGCGCGTTGGCACCACCGAGCGGTACGTCCGCGGGATCCTCGGCAACACGAGCTCACCCGTCGACCCGCGTCAGACCACGTTCCCGTTCGAAGGCTAGGCCAGCGCCGACTCCGGAACACTTCCGGCCATCCCGAGCGATCCGAGCCAATCAACCTGCCCCGGTGGTCGATGCGCCGACGATGCAAGTTGTGCTGGGTGTAGCTCTCCTCGGATGGAGCATCGTCCAGTCCCTCGCGACCCTCGCGGTCTGGCTCTACGCGTGGAATGCGAACAAGAGCCAGGCGCGGGCCTCGGAGCTCGAGCTACTGAAGACCGAGCACGACCAGCGCCTCCGCAACGTCGAGCAGGGGATCACGAGTCTCCAGGCGAGCCTCCAGCACCTACCGACCAGCGACGACTTCTCGCGGCTCTCGGCTTCTCTTGCGGCCATCAACGCCAAGGTCGAGTCCATCGACGCCCGCACGGGGCGAATGGAGGACTTCCTGTCCACCCGGAGGGCCAGCACGTGAGCAGCTTCCCCACGTTCCTCGCCGAGGACCGCAGACTCGTCATCTTGCGCCTGCTGCACGAGCAAGGCGGCTACGCCCTCAACGACAGCGTGCTGCACAGCGCGCTCGAGGCAATGGGGCACCAGGTCGCCCGCTCGATCGTGCGCGACGACGTGGGCTGGCTCGAGGAGCGGCAGCTCGTGACGACCGAGCTGATCTCCGGGCGCGTCCTCGTCGCGACGCTCACCGAGCGCGGCGGCGACGTCGCCGCCGGTCGCTCGCGCGTCGAGGGCGTCAAGCGACCGAAGCCGCGGGGCTGAGCGATGGCGCGGTCTTCCATCCGCCGGTTGCCGCGCGAGCTGCGCGCGGAACTCGATCGGCTCCTGTCGGACGGCCAGATGACCATCCGCGAGCTCACCGCGCACCTGCAAACGCTCGGCGCGGACGTGAGCAAGTCCGCCGTACACCGCTACAGCCAGGACTTCGAGCGCATGGCCAAGGACATCCGCCTCGCGCGCGAGATGGCCGTCGCGATCGGGCGCGAGCTCGAGGCCGTTCCCAGCGGCGACGCGGGCCGTCTGGCGATCGAGAGCCTCCAAGCGCTGTTGCTCCGCGCACGCATGGAGATCGCGGACGGCGAGAAGCTGAAGGTGCGCGAGGTCGCCGAGCTCGCACGGGCCGCCAAGGACCTCTCCGCCGCCCTCAAGACGAACGTCGACGTGGAGATCCGGATCCGCAAGCAGACGGCCGAGGAGGCGGCCGACGCGGCCGAGGAGGCCGGCAAGGCGGCGGGCCTGACCGCGGCCACCATCGACGTCATCAAGTCGCAGATCCTCGGCATCGCGCAGCGGGGCTCGCCGTGATCCCCGTGATCGTCGAGAGCCCCTACGCGGGCAACGTCACGGTCCACGAGGCCTACGCGCGGGCGTGCATGCGCGACTGCCTCACGAAGGGCGAGGCGCCCTACGCGTCGCACCTCCTCTACACCCAGCCAGGCGTGCTCCGTGACGACGTACCTGCCGAGCGCGAGCACGGGATTCAGGCGGGGTTCGTGTGGCGGTCGCTCGCGCACCACACCGCCGTCTACACCGACTTTGGGATCACCCCGGGCATGCTCGCCGGCATCCGCCACGCGGAGGGCCTCGGTCACCCGATCGTCTACCGCGAGATCGGCAAGGGTTGCGTCGGCGGGGTGCGCGAAGCCCAGACCGTGCACCGCTTCCACGATCGACGTGTTCGGGCGGAGCTCGCCAGCCTTCGATCCAACGGCTTCAGGGGCGTGCGCGGCGACGTCATCCAGCGCGCGACCTACGGCCACTTCTCGATCGCCCTCGCGCGCTACGTCGTCGACGGTACGCCGCAGGCCTTCCTCGAGGTCGTCGAGGCAGGCGCGACAGAGAACCGCACGACGATCCGGCCGCTCGCGGACCACACCGCTCGACCCAAGAGCCCAGTCGCGAGCGCGGCGCGCGCGCGCCTCGTTCGCACGGCGGCTGAGCGTGCGTTCCAGGACTGGGTCGACCGCCACCTGCCCGGGCGCAGCTCCCCCGAGGGCGCATGAGGCACGGTAACCGACGACGGCGCCTGCTCGGGATCCCGCGGGCCAGGACGATCAACGTCAGCCGGCTCCCGCGCGCCGAGCTCGAGGCGACGGCCGCGCTCTACCACGAGGTGCGCGAACGGCCGGCGGCACGCGGCGAGTGCGCGAACGGCCCGCGGCCGTGCCCTTGGGTGAGCTGCCGCTACCACCTCGCGCTCGACGTCGACCCCGAGCGCGGCTCGATCAAGCTCAACTTCCCCGACACCCCGATCGATGAGATGGCGCAGACCTGCGCGCTCGACGTGGCGGACCGCGGAGGCACCACGCTCGAAGAGGTCGGCGAACTCATGAACCTCAGCCGCGAGCGCATCCGGCAGGTGGTCGACAACCTCGGCACCCGCCTTCGCGCGCCGATGGCCGCGTGGTCGGAGGAGGGCGAGTGAGCGCGGCCGAGGCACTCCCGGAGACGCTGCTGCCCTACCAGCAGCGCCTTCTCGAGGCGACGCGCGAGCACCAGGTGGTCGTCTGCGAGAAGAGCCGACGCATCGGCGCGACGTGGGCGATCGCGGCCGACGCGGTCCTCAGCGCGGGCGCGGAGCGCTCGGCTGGCGGGTCCGACGTCCTCTACATCGGCTACAAGGTCGACCTCGCGCGGGAGTTCGTGGACACGGCGGCGATGTGGGGCCGCGCGTTCCACCTCGCGGCCGAGGAGTCGCAGGAGTTCCTGTTCTCCGACGGCCCCGACCGCGACATTCAGGCGTTCCGGATCCGCTTCGCATCCGGCTTCAAGATCGTCGCACTCAGCTCGAGGCCGCGATCGCTCCGCGGCCACCAGGGCTACGTCGTGATCGACGAGGCAGCGTTCCACGACGACCTCGCGGAGGTGCTCAAGGCCGCGCTCGCGCTCCTGATCTGGGGTGGGCGCGTCCTCGTGATCTCAACGCACGACGGGACCGAGAACCCCTTCGCCGAGCTCTGCGAGGACATCCGCGCGGGCAAGCGACCGTTCGAGCTCCTGCGCATCCCGTTCGAGGACGCGGTGCGCGACGGCCTCTACCGACGCATCTGCCTCGCGCGCGGGATCGCGTGGAGCGCCGAGGGGGAGGTCGCATGGGTCCAGGAGATCCGCGACTTCTACGGCGAGGACGCGGGCGAGGAGCTCGACTGCATCCCGCGCGACGGCGGCGGCAAGTACCTCCCGCGCGCGCTGCTCGAGGCTCGCGCGGTGCCGCGGCCGGTCCTGCGCCTCGCGCTGCCGAGCGAGTTCGTGGACGCACCGGAGGACACGCGGGTCCGTGAGATCGACGAGTGGATCGCAGAGCACCTCGCGCCCGTGGTCGAGGAGCTGCCTCAGAACCTGCGCTCGTTCCTCGGCGAAGACTTCGGGCGCTCCGGCGACCTCACCACGCTGTGGCCGCTTCTCCTCGACCGCGATCTCACGCGCCTCACGCCGTTCCTCGTCGAGCTGCGCAACGTGCCCTTCACGAGCCAGTGGCAGATCGTCCGCTGGCTCCTCGAGCACCTCCCGCGCTTCAGCGGGGCCGCGTTCGACAAGGGCGTCAACGGTGCGTACCTCGCGGAGGTCGCGCGGCAGCGCTGGGGCTCCGACATGATCGCCGAGGTCCAGATCGGCGAGCCCTGGTACCGCGCGAACATGCCCATCCTCAAGGCGGCGATCGAGGATGGCACGATCGAGCTCATCGCCGACGCGGACGTCATCGACGACTTCCGCACCATCGAGATGATCCGCGGCGTCCCGCGCCCCGCGAAGCGAACCAAGGACGAGAAGGGGCAGCGCCACGGCGACTCCGCGATCGCGGCCGCGCTCGCGCTCGCCAAGTCCCGAGACGACGACACCGGGCCCGTGCGGTTCGCGGTCGCCGGCCGACGCGTGTCGACGGCGGCGTACGCCGACGACCCGGACCTGTTCCGAACCCCAACCTGAGAAGACGACATGACCCAACAGACCATCCTCAAGCTCATCTCCGGAGGCTTCGGCCTCTCCCTGATCGTGACCGGCCTCGTGCTCGTTCTAACCGGCAACGGCGGCGCGCAGTCCGAGACGCTGATCGCGGCCGGCCTCGGCCTCATGATCGCGGGCGTCGGCGTGACGACGCTGCCGCGCCTGAACGAGCCGCCGATCCCGCCGAGTCGCAAGGACTCTGGTCCGAAGCCGCCGCTGGGCCCGACGCTGCTCGCGCTGCTCGCGATCGGCGCGAGCGTCACGCTCACCTCGACCGCGTGCGCGGGCCCCCCGCGCGCCGCGCGCATCGGCCTCGAGCGCGGCGCCCTGGGCTCCGACGAGCTGGACGTGCTGGTCGCGAGGGAAGTGGCGTCGGCCGGGGGCGAGTTTCGGGCGGAAGTGGCGCTCGAGGCACGCGACGGCCGACTCGCAGAGCGGTTCGGCGAGCTTGCCGGCCGTGACTGCCTCGGCCCGCTCAGCGAAGGCGCGCAGCTCGAGTGCCTCGTGACCGCGGGCATCGCGCGCCTGCGCGAGCTGCTCAGTGAGCACTGGACGGCGACGGTGCGCGACATCAATCGCGGGATCGGCGACGCGCTCGAGGCCGCAGAGCTCGCCCTCGACGCATGGACCGCCGGGGCCGACACCGCCGCGAGCTTCTTCGAGAAGGGCGCGTGCATCGTCGCGGGGCTCGCGCAGGTCATCCGACTTCTCGAGCGACAGGACGTGGAGATCCCGCGTCACGTCGCGGCCGCGGTCGACATCCTCGGGAGCCTCGCGCTCGGCGTGTGCCCACGGCCGCCCGGCATGCGTCCCGAGCTCGAGGGGGGGCTCACGTGAGCACTGGAGCGACCATCATGAAGAGCCTCGAGATCGGCTCGCAGCTGCTCCCCTGGCTCACCGAGACCATCGACGCCTTCATCCATGGCGACGACTCCCTCGAGGTGCGCCGCGTCATCGACATCCTGCCGGCGGACCGCCGAGCGGACATCGAGGCACAGCGGCAAGAGCTCCTCCTCGAGAGAGAGCTCCGCGAGGAGTTCGGGCCCGACCCCACGAGATCGCCGCCGGAGTAACCGATGCCCCACGACACGGGCACAGACGTCGCGCCTCGCGGCACCTGGAGCGACGAGGAGGTCCGCGCGCCGGCACGCTCCGGCGTCGGACCGCTCCTCGGCGAGCTTGGCTCGGAGCACACGCGGGCCGAGCTGGCGCGGTACGCCGAGGAGGTGGCGCCGCACCGAGACGAGGTGCTGCGCCTCCACGGCTCCGGCGACCTGCGCCTCTACGAGCGGCTACTGCGCGACGACCAGGTCCACACGACCTTTCAGCAGCGGCGTACGGCCGTCATCGCGAACCCGCTTCGGGTAGACGCGGGCGGCGACTCACCGATCGACGAGCTCGCGGCCGACGACCTGCGCGAGCAGCTCCAGGCGCTCAGCTTCGATCGCATCACGTACCGGATGCTCGCCGGGCTGATGTACGGCTACGCGGTCGGCGAGTGCATGTTCGAGCCCGAGGGGCTCCACATCCGCCTCGCGAACATCCGCGTTCGGCAGGCGCGGCGCTTCCGCTTCGCGATCAACGGCAACCTGATCATGGTGTCGCCCGAGCAGCGGACGATGCCGCCGAACAAGTTCTGGGTCTTCACGTGCGGCGCGGACGACGACGACAACCTGCACGGCCAAGGCCTCGGCCACTGGCTCTACTGGCCGGTCTGGTTCAAGCGCAACGCGGATCGCTTCTGGGCCCTCTGGCTCGAGAAGTTCGCGAGCCCGACGCCGACCGCGCGCGGGCCGGCGGGCATGACCGACTCCGAGGAACAGAAACTCCTCGACCTCCTCAAGGCGGTCACCACGGGCGGCCGGATCGTGATTCCCAAGGGCGTCGAGATCGAGCTCCTGGAAGCGGCTCGCCAGGCCGGCGGCGACTTCAATCTCTTCGTCGACAAGATGGACGCCGCGATCGCCAAGATCGTCGTCTCGCAGACGATGACCACGGACGACGGGAGTTCGCTTGGCCAAGCAAAGGTCCACCTGGACGTGCAGCGCGCGGTCGTTCGCTCGGACGCCGAGCTCGTCTGCGAGTCCTTCAACTCAGGCCCCGCACGGTGGCTCACCGAGTGGAACTGGCCCGGAGCGAAGACGCCGATCGTCTACCGGGACAGCGAGGAGTCCGAGGACCTCAAGCTCCGCGCGGAGCGCGACAGCATCATCGCGAGCTGGGGCTACCGGCCCACACCCGAGTACGTCGCGGAGACCTACGGCGACGGCTTCGTCGACGCGGCCGCAACACCTGCCACCACGCCGAGCGAGCCCGCGCCCACCCCGACCGGAGAGACCGCATGATCACTCGAGAGGACCTCATCCGCGTCGGGACGCGCCAGCTCAGCGAGCTCGGCAGCAAGGTCGCCATCGATCCGCTCGCCGCAATGACCGCGATCGCCGACGGGCTCGGCCTCAACACGCCCCCGCGGCCCGGCTCTGCGCTCTTCGTTCGTCAGACGCGGTGGGTCCCGCCGGAGGTTGCGGCGCGGTTCGACGTGGTGATCGTCGGGGGACGCATCGAGAGCTCGTGGCGGCGCGGCCGCATCGCCAAGACGAACCGGGACGAGAGCTGGTACGCGGCGGTGCGTGGGATGGGGACCGCGATCGCGATCTTCGACTGGATGATCGCGCCCGGCCTCTGGCGCCCCGGGCTCGAGGAGGCCGTCGACTTCGCGGCCAGCGTGGACGCGGCAGCCTTCCTCCTCAACGTCGAGCCCGCGAACAAGGCCGAGCGCCACACCGGTCGGGACTGGCGTGGGAAGGGCGCCGAGCTCGCGGCGTACGCGGGCTCGGCGCGCGAGCTCTGCGACGCCCGGGGCCTCGAGCTCTGGAGCTCCTCGTGGGCCGATCCGCCGCGATCGTTCCCGCTGAGGGAGCTGGTGCATCTCACCCACGTCGACATCCCCCAGCCGTACGAGGTCCACGGGCGGGCTGGGCCGGAGTACGTGGCCTCGGTCCTCGCCGAGTACAGGGCCGCCGGGTCGCGTGAGCAGATCCTCGGCCGAGGGGCGCACGAGCTCGACGCGGGCGACGACGACAGCTGGCGCACACCCGCCCAGATCCTCTCTCACAGGGCCTCGACGCCGAGGGGAATGGGTGAGGCGTGGTGGCTGCCCGCGGGGGACCTCGCGGCGCGTCCAGAGGTGGTCGATGCGATGCTCCTCAGGCCCCTTCCGGCCCACCGAGCCGATCCGTTCTGACTGGATCGCCGAAGTGGATCGTTAACTGGATCGTCGCCCCCTGAAAGCCCACGATCAGGCCCTTGGCACGAGAGACCTCAACGATCCACTTCGAGTCGGCCCGCTCGGCCCGCGTCGGCGATGGCGCCCAGGTGGGCTTCACCTACGATCCCGGGCCTTTCCGTCCCGCGGCGTCCCGACGAGTCCCGGCTCGTCCCGGCCCCCGGTGGGCCAAACCTCTGGGATCGTTCTGGGCCAAACCTCTGGGATCGTGACAACCGCCCCCGCCGGCCGAGCCCCCCGCCCCCGCCCCCGGCGTGGGCGAGGCCTGCGGGGTCGACGGCACCTGCATCGACACCGGCGTGACGTCGTGCCCGGGGACGGTGGAGTCCGGCCTGTGCCCTGGTCCGAGCCAGGTGCGCTGCTGCCTTCCCGGTCCGCTCCCGGTCAGCGTCTGCACCAACACCTGCGACTTCGCGGTCGACGGCGAGTGCGACGACGGGGCCGAAGGCGCGGTCACCTCGGCGTGCGCGTTCGGCACCGACTGCGCGGACTGCGGCGTGCGTATGCACGTCCCGTAGTCGCGGCGAAGGCGGACCGGCGACGTCAGGGGTTGCCGCGGCGGTAGAGGTCCTCGCCGCTGAACACGCGTCCGGCCGCGTCCGGGTCGAGGGCGAGGTCCACCAGCGCGCGCCCGAGGGCGTCGCCGGTGATCGACCGGTAGCGGTCGCGGGTGTCCGCGCCCCCGAGCGCGCCGACGACCGACAGCGCGGCGTTGGCCACCGCGGCCCCGAACGCCTCGCCGGGGCGGCGCTCCTCGCGGTCGCCGGTGATGAAGGAGGGACGCGCGATGACGTAGGGGAGCGAGCCCTCGCGGAGCTCGCGCTCGATCCGGGCGCGCGCCGCGAGGTAGCGGTTCGACGTCCCCTCGGTCACGCCCATCGAGCTGAGGTACACGAAGCGAGGGCCCGCCCCGCAGGCCTCGGCGGCGCGGCGAAGGAGCGCGGTGAGGCCGTAATCGACCGCCTCGTAGCTCTCGCCGTCCGGGTCACCTCCCGAGGCCGCGACCTCGCGCGCGCGCTTGCGCGTGGTGCCGAGCAGCGCGAACACCACCGCGGGCCCGTGGTCGCTCAGCGACTCGGTCATCGCGGCCTCCGACCACGGGGTCGCGTCGACCCGCGCGCCGAGGTCGCGAAACGCCTTGGCGTGCGCCTCGAAGCGGCTGGAGTCCGGCCGCACGTGGGCCACCGCGTCGACGTCGCGGGCGAGGAGGTGGCGCACGACCGCCTTGCCGGTCAGCCCGGTGGCCCCGGCCACGAACGCGCGCAGAGTCCCCATCGCCCCCCTCCGAGCCCGAGATCAGTAGCGGATGTGCACCGTGATCTGGTGCAGCGGCGCGTCCGGCATCCGGAACATCGCGTCGTCGTAGCTCGGCGGACCGAACATGTTGAAGGCGCCGTTGGAGGCGCCGGTCCCCTCACTCGGGATCCCAAGGAGGTTGCGGTCGAGGTCGTTGTTCCCGTTCTCGTCGTGGAACGCAGCCAGCGCGTAGGGCCCCGGGGTCACCCCGTCGAACACGCACTGCGCGGTGCGGTTCTCGATCGTGCGGTCGAGCGCCTCGCCCGCGGACTGCGCGCGCCGCGTCGGGTAGCCGTCGCGGCCGCGCCAGATCGCGCAGAACACCCGGCCTTCGCTGTTGCGCGTGTAGACGTTGGCGACGAGCCGGTAGCCCGTTTCGGGGTGCGGAGGCCCCTCCGGCTGCGCGCGTGCGACCGTCAGCCCGAGGCCGAGGGCGGCGAGGACGGCCAGGGTGGCGGGGAGGCGGCGCATCGGTCGACTGAGCATACCAGCCGTCCGACGGCCCCGCCCGGCGCTGGATTCTCCGCGGGCTCGGGCTCAGCGGCCGTGGTGACCGTGATGACCGTGCGGGTCGCGGCGCTCGCCCCCGTGGGCGTGGCAGCCCCGGTGCTCCGGCCGCGGGCCGTGGAGCGTGAACCCCCAGCCGAGCCGCACGACCAGCGCGCCCTCGACCCCCTGGACCGCCATCGGCGCGACGATGTTCTGCGGTACGTGGTCGACGAGCGGGATCGTGAGCCGGGCACCCACCGAGAGCGGGCCGAAGGTGAACGACTGCGCGACGTGGAGCCCGGTGCTCCCCGCGAAGCCGTCGGTCGCCGTCCGGTGCGAGACGCCAGCCTCGAGGCCGAACACGCCCCAGCCGGCCGCCACCCCGCCCGCGAAGCGCCAGGCGTCGCCGAGCTCGTACTGCCCCTGCGAGAAGAGGCCGAGGTAGCCGTCCTCCGCGCCGTCCGGGTGGAGCTCGTAGCGGAGGTCCAGGCCGAACCCGTGCTGCAGGTCGGTGCCGCCACCGAAGGAGTAGAGCTTGCCCGCGCGCAGCACGCCGCGCGCGTCGTGGCTCGTGTCCTGCTGGGCCGATGCGCCGCTCGTGACGAGCCACCCGAGGGCGAGCGCGAGGGCTCCGAGAGCTGCCGTGTGCTTCATGCCGCCATCCTCTCCGCGTCCGGGTTGAGCCTAGTGAAACGTCTCGCCCGCGCCAAGCCGGGGCCCGGTGATCGATCGCACGGGACGACAAACACGAGAGGCCGCGGGCATTCGCGCCGCGGCCTCTCACGTGGTCCAGACACAGTCGTCCGGGACACAGTCGTCCGGGACACAGTCGCCCAGGACACAGTCGTCCAGGACACAGTCGTCCGGGACGGACACGGTCGCTCAGGGCATCGGCGTACGCCGCGCGCCGGTGAACGTCCCCGTCAGGTTCTCGGTCATCATCATCATCATCGTCATGTCGCGCTCGCCCCAGAAGCCGGTCCAGGCACCGTCCTCGAGCGCGTCGACCCGCATCGTCTCCGGGTCGATGTCGGCCGCGGTGGCCGTCCCCGAGATCGTGAAGGTCGCGTCGCCGTCGATCAGCCCCGCGATCTGCGTGTCGAGGGTGCGCCCGACCGCCTGGAGGCCAGCGTCGCACGCGTTCTCGTACTGCATCGCGGAGAGGATGCCGACCGACATCGCGAGGTTCTGACCGATCATCGCGCAGTCGACGTTGTCCATCAGCATCTCGGCGCTGCTCATGTACCCGAGGATCTGCCGGAGGAAGATCTCCAGGTAGATGTACTGGACGAGCCGCCCGAAGCTGATCGTGAACTGGTGCTCGGGGATCATCAGCGTGTTGCCGTCGACGGTGACGGAGCTGCTGACCTCGGCCGAGGTGATCCCCGCGTCGCGCAGGTTGAACGTGAAGGTCTGCTCCATCCCGCCCATGCGCGGGTTGTGGATGAGCACGGTCATCGCGGTGAGCTGGTGGCGCATCGGCAGGTCGAACTCGCTGCCCGCCATCGGCTGGTTGATCTCGAGGACCGACGCGATGCGCGCGTTGTTGATCGCGCGCGCCAGGTCACCCGCGAAGGTCGCCCAGTCGAACACCCAGTCGGGGAGGAAGCGGGCGAGCTGATCGTTGATGAAGTCCGCCGCCGGCTCGGCCGCGGTGTCCCACGCGAGGCAGCCGCCAGTGAAGCGGGAGCGGGTCACCGTCGAGGCCGAGAGCCCCACCTGGCAGAGGTGCTCGAGGTCGCCGGTCCGGTGGTTGAGCTCACTGCAGTCGCCGAACATCTCGCTCGCCATGCACTCCCAGCGGCAGGTCTGGCCGGCGACGACGTCCACGAAGAACGCGCCCGGGTCGCGGCCCCAGTGGGGGTCGGTGCCGTCGAGCGGCCGGAAGCAGAAGTCGGTCTCGGGGGCCTGGTCGTCGGTGAGCTCGTCCAGGATGTCGATCGCGTTGCGCACGGTGGGCGGCAGGCCCTCGGCGAAGTCGAAGCGGTTGTCGAGGTCCCAGACCCCGGTGAAGTCCGGGCCGACGAGGAGGTCCTCGATCGTGATGTCGACCTCGGTCTCCTCGCGCGCACGGACGACGACGCCGTCCGCGCAGCCGAAGCCCGTCACGCCGCCCTCGCTCCGCGCGGTCACGCCGACCACGTAGTTGGCGCCAGGGGCCACCCCGGCGAACGCCGGGCGGTCGGTGATGCTGCCCACCGAGGCCGAGGTGCGGACCGCGGTCGGGAGGCGGTTCGGGTTGAGCTCGGCGCAGCTCGCGACGTCGAAGATCAGCGCGTCGTAGCGCGTGAACATCCGCGTGCCCGTGTAGGACATGCCCACCACGATGCTGCCCGCCTCGCTGTCCTGGACCGAGACGACGAACTGCACGCTGTCGCCGACCGGGGGCACGACGTCGACGACGAAGCCCTCGTCCTCGGCGCCCGCGGTGAGGGTCATCGAGGCCTCGCCGTTCGCGTCGGTGTCCGCCCGCAGCGCGGCGAGCCGGGACGCGATCCCGTCGGTGATGATCTCGAAGGCGATCGGGGCGCCCGCGATCGGCTCCCCCGCCTCGTCCTCGTAGCGCACGACGAGATCGGCGGCCTCGTTGTAGCGGAGGTTCAGCGTGGCGTCGCCGACGATGCGCAGCACGGCGTTGTCCAGCCGCGGATCCGTCGGGTCGAAGGGCTCGTCGTCGGCGCATGACGCGAGCAGCCCGAGGGCCAGCAGCGCAGTCAAGGCAAAGCGGATCTTTCTCATGCGTCCATCCTCTCGAAGGCGGACACCATGGTACGGGACGGTGCGGGGCTCAAGCCACCGCGTGCGGGGAGACAAGCACCACCACCGAGTAGCCCACCGCCGCCTTGGCCCCTCGGTTCGCGTAGCCGTGCCGCTGATCGCCGCGGAACGCGACGACGTCGCCGGGCTTGAGGACGAAGGGCTCGCCGCTCGCGGTCAGCTCGATCTGGCCCCGCTCGCACGTGAGGTACTCGCGCGTCCCCGGGGTGTGGGGGACGCCGGTCATCCGCGCGCCGGGCGGCAGCTCCAGGCGCTCCATCTCCATGCCGGGGACGGGGTCGGGCAGGAGCTTGCGGATGCGCACCTGGCCGCGGACCTTCTCGACGAGGTCCGCCCGAGGGTAGTGCCGCCCGGTGGCCCGCGGCGGGGCGAGCAGCTCCTCGAGCGAGACCGCGAGCGCGGCCGCGGCCGCGTGGAGCACCGAGAGGGTCGGGTTGGCGCCGCCCGACTCCAGGTTGGCCCAGGTCGCGCGCGGCAGGCCGGCGAGCTTCGCCATCTGCTGCTGCGTCTTGCCCCGCGCCGACCGGAGCTGCCGCACGTTGTCGGCCAGCCGGCCGCTCAGCTCATCGCTCATCTCACGCCTCCCTCGCTGCCGATCTCGCGGAACAGAGATCCCGCGGAGCAGAGCCCTGCCAACAGATTGGCACGAACGCCACGTCGATGGATCGAGCGATCCACGCTGTCTCCATGACGAAGGGCAGGTGGACGATGTCTCTGGACGACACGAAGGTGCTGGTGACCGGGGCGAGCCGGGGGCTCGGGCGGGCGCTCGGCGAGCGGCTGGCGGCGCGGGGCGCCTCGGTGGTGATGATGGCGCGGGGCGAGCCGGAGCTGCTGGAGGCGGTGGCCGCGATCCGGACGGCAGGAGGCGACGCGCACGCGCTCGTCGCGGACGTGACGGACGATCCCGCCCGCCTCGCGGGCGCGGCCGCCGCGATGGTCGGGCCGATCGACGTGGTGATCCACAACGCGAGCACGCTCGGCCCGGTGCCGCTCCGGCCGCTCTCGGACACGAGCGCGGCGGACTTCGCGCGGGCGATCGAGGTCAACCTGGTGGCGCCGTTCAACCTCACGCGGGCGCTGGTCGGCGCGATGGTGCAGCGGGGGCGGGGGCTGCTCGTGCACATCAGCTCGGACGCCTCGGTCGAGGCCTACCCGACCTGGGGCGCCTACTCGGTGAGCAAGGCGGGGCTCGACCACCTCGCGCGGCTCTGGGCCGCGGAGCTCGAGGACACGGGCGTGCGCGCCCTGGCGATCGATCCGGGCGAGATGAACACGCGGATGCACGCCGACGCGATGCCGGACGTGGATCGGGCGGAGCTGACGGCGCCCGAGGTGGTGGCCGAGCGGATCGTGGCGCTGCTCGCGCGCGGCGCGCCGAGCGAGCCGCGGCTCAGCGCGAGCGCCCTGCGGGAGGCGACGCGCGAGACGGCGGAGGGCGAGCCCTCGCAGGAGGCGTCGGCGTGATCGCGGCCGCGGAGCCGCGACTCGACGTCGAGGCGCAGCGCCTGCTGCACATCGACACCGAGTCGGGCGCGCTCGCGAGCCTCCGCGTCGAGGGCCTCCCCGGCCTCGTGCGCCGGGGCGACGTCTGGGTGCTCAACGACGCGGCGACCCTGCCGGCCTCGCTCGCGGGCCGCGCGCGGGCCCGCGAGGTGGAGATCCGCCTGGTCGGCGAGAAGCCGGGCGGGCGGTGGCGCGCGGTCCTGATGGGCGAGGGGAGCTGGCGCGACGACACCAACCGCCGGCCTCCCCCGCCGCGGCTCGAGGTCGGCGCGACGATCGCGCTCGGCCAGGGGCTCGCGGCCCGCGTGACCGCGGTGGACCCGCGCAGCGCCCGCCTCCTCGAGGTGGAGTTCACCCCCGGCGGCGACGGCTTCTGGCGAGCGCTCTACCGGCTCGGGCGGCCGATCCAGTACAGCTACCTCCGCCGCGAGCTGCGGCTCGACGAGGTCCAGACGGCCTACGCGGCCCGACCCTGGTCGGCGGAGCTCCCGTCCGCGGGGCGGCCGCTCTCGCACCGGCTCCTCGCGCGGATGCGGGCCGCCGGGGCGACGATCGTGAGCCTGACCCACGCCGCGTCGATCAGCGCGACGGGGGACCCCGCGCTCGACGCGGCCCTGCCGCTGCCCGAGCGCCTCGACATCCCGGAGGCGACCGCGCGGGCGGTGCAGCGCGCGCTCGACGAGGGCCGTCGGGTGGTGGCGGTGGGCACCTCCACGACCCGCGCGCTCGAGGGCGTGGCGCGGGACGCGGGGGCGGTGGTCGCGGGCGAGCGCGAGACGGGCCTCGTGCTCGGGCCGGGCACGCCGCTGCAGGTGGTGGACGCGCTGCTCACCGGCGCCCACGACCCGGCGAGCTCCCACTACGCGCTGCTGGGCGCCTTCGCCGCGCCCGCGCTCCTCGAGGCCGCGGTGGCGCGCTCCCGGGCGGAGGGCTTCCTGGGGCACGAGCTGGGCGACAGCTGGCTGCTGACGTGAGCCCGCGAGGGCTACGGCCGCGCTCGCCCGGGGCACCTGCTATAGCTCGCGCGCGATGGCATCCATGGGCAAGGCCCTCACCGGGCTCGGCGAGCGCGACCTCGAGCACCTCCTCCGGCGCGTCCACGACGGCACCCTCGAGTGCCCGGTCGATCAGCGCACCCTGTTTCGCGCGGGCCTGAGCTACCTGATCGACCGCGTCGACTTCCTCCAGGGGCTCGACGCGCGCGGCACCCGGGCGGTGCTCGTCGCGGTCCTCGCCGAGCGACGGGCCGCGGCGCGCCGGGCCGGGCGCGACGGCTGAGATCGAGCCGGGCCCGGGCTCGACGCGGCGTCAGATCGGGCCGACGGCGGCGTCGAAGATCTGGGCGTGTCCGCGGATCTCCTCGAGCGTCGCCTCGCTCGGCTCCCCGACCACCGCGATGCGGGCGATCGCCGCGCCGCCGCCGCCGAACAGGGTGTTCTGCATCTCCTGCACGTTGAGCTCGCCGCGGCGGAGCACGTCGAGCACCGTCGCGAGGACGCCCACCCGATCCTCGTGGCGGACGACGAGGCGGTGGGTCGCGAGCGTACGGCGCGCGAGGTTGACGCAGTTCGGGATGACGTCGCTCGCGAGGAACGCGGCCACGATGCGCACGACCTCCTCGCCGACCGCCTCCGACGCCTCGGTGGTGCTCGCGCCGATGTGGTGGGTGCCGTAGACGCTCGGGTGCGCGGCGACCGGGCCCTCGAACGCGCCCTGCCCCGCGCTCGGCTCCTCGGCGAACACGTCGAGGCCCGCGCGCAGCCCCTTCTCGTCGAGCGCGCGCAGCAGCTCCGGCTCGTCGACCACCTCGCCGCGCGAGGTGTTGATGAAGTAGGCGCCCGGCTTCATCGCGACGAACACGCTCTTGCCGATGCGGCCGCGGGTCTCGGGGGTGAGCGCGAGGTGGACGCTCACCGCGTCGGCGCCCTCGACCGCGGCCTCCGGGGTCGCGGCGTGCTCGACGAGCGCGAGGCGCGCCTTCTCCGGGTCGAGGCTCCGCGACCAGGCGCGGACCTTCATGCCGAGCGCGCGGGCGCGGTGGGCGACCTCCTTGCCGATCTGGCCGAACCCGAGCAGCGCGAGCGTCCGCCCGTTGAGGCCCGGCGCGACCCCGAAGCCCTTCTTGTCCCAGCGGCCCTCGCGGAGGGCGGCCACGTTGTCGGCGATGCGACGGTCGAGGTTCACGAGGTGCCCGATCGTCAGCTCCGCGACCGCGCACGCGTTCTTGCCGGGGCAGTTGGCGACGTAGACGCCGCGCCGGCTCGCCTCGCGCATGTCGATGGTGTTGACGCCGGCCCCGGCCCGGATGACGAGCGAGAGCCCGCGGCCCGCCTCGAAGCAGGCGGCGTCGACCTTGGTGCTGCGGACGACGAGCACCGCGGGGTCGAGCTCGGCGAGCCGGGCCGCGAGCGCGGGGCCGGACAGATCCGGCTCGACGTGGACCTCGAGGCCCAGGTCCTGGAGGCGCCCCGCGACGAGGGGGGCGAGCTTGTCGGCGAGCAGCGCGCGCATGACCGCGAGGTACGCCCGCGGCGAGGTGGTGGTCAAGGCCGACGCGATCGTGCGAGCCTGACCGGACGGTGGACGTCGACCCCGCCATCCGCGCTGGCTACCGCGTCGCGCACGCGCTCCTTCGGAGCTACTGGTTCGTGCGCCGCCCGCGCACGAGCGGGGCGCTCGCCGCGATCTGGCACCAGGGCGGGGTCCTGCTGATCAAGAGCACCTACCGCCGCCAGTACTCGCTCCCTGGCGGCTACGTCCGGCCGGGCGAGGACCCGCGGCGCGCCGCGTCCCGGGAGGTCCGCGAGGAGCTCAACGTCCACATCGCGCCCGAGGACCTCGAGCTCGCCTACCACGGGACCAAGCGCTTCGAGTTCCGCGAGGACACGCTCGACATCTACGAGTGCGCGCTCGAGGCGCCGCCCCGCATCGAGGTCGACCAGCGCGAGGTGTGGTGGGCCGGCTTCGTGCCGCCCGCCCAGGTGGCCCGGATGGACATCGTCCCGCACCTCGCCGACTACCTCGAGAGCGTCGGCCCCCTGGGCGTCCCGGGCTGACTTCTCGGCGCTGAGGCTTAGCAGCCCGTTGAAGAACCGACCGTGATGGATCGCGGTTGCGAGGGCGCGCCTGCGTGGCGCAGGGGGACAAGGGAATCCCGGAGGATTCTCGAGGAGCGATGCGCCGTGCAGGCGCGGGCTCCCGGCCGTGAGGCGCGCGGGGAGGTTGTTCAACGGGCTGTTGGACGAGGCGCAGCGTTCGACGCGATCACAGCGTCCCGCGGAAGACGTGGCGAGCCGGGCCGCGCATGCGGATCGGCTCGGCGTCGCCGTCTACGCGGATCACCAGCCGGCCGCCGGGCAGGTGGACCTCGAGGTCCTCACCGCGCGACGCCCGCCCGGTCTGCACCGCGGCGTAGGCGGCCGCGCAGGCGCCGGTGCCGCAGGCCTGGGTCCAGCCGACGCCGCGCTCCCACACCGCGAGCTCGAGCCCGGCGTCGGTGCGGGACGCGAAGCCCACGTTGACCCGCGCGGGGAAGCGAGGGTCGCGCTCGAGGCGCGGGCCGAGCGCCGCCCGCGCGTCGCCCAGGTCGTCGAAGGTGACGGCGTGGGGGTTGCCCATCGAGACGGCGGTGACGCGAACCACGCGACCGTCGACCTCGAGCGGCTCGTCGACCCACGGCCGGTCCGAGAGGATGGGGACCTCGGACGGCGCGAGGCTCGCGGGGCGCATCCACACCTCGACCTCCGCGCCCTGGGCGTGGACGCGGTGGGGACCGGCGTCGGTCGCGAGCTCGAAGGGCGCGTCCGAGACCCGGCCGGCCGCGCGCAGGTAGAGGCCCACGCAGCGCACGCCGTTGCCGCACATCTCCGGGACGCTGCCGTCGGCGTTGTGGACCTTCATCGACGGGCGGCCCGCCGCGTCCTCGCCCACCACGAGCACTCCGTCGGCCCCCACCCCGCGGTGACGGTCGCAGACCGCGGCGACCCAGGCCGGGGTGAGCGCGATCGAGGCCGCCTCGAGCGCGCCGGCCTCGATCACGACGAAGTCGTTGCCGAGGCCCTCGTACTTCTCGAAGGCGACGCCCACGCGCGCAAGGTACTCGACAATGGTAGAGTCCGCTCGCTTCCGA
>JAUHXR010000020.1 GCA_030426845.1 Polyangia bacterium
GGACAGCCGTCCGGCGCGGCCAGCCGCTCCTCGACGATGCCTGAGCATCGCCTCGTCACGTCTGACCACGCCGAACGGCCGTCGCGCTCCGAGCTTTCTCGACTCTCCAAACCGATTGGCGCTCTAGACGCGGCCGCGGCGCTCCGACCTTCTCGCCTCTCCAGACCGCACGGTGCTCCGACCGCGTGCGCTCGCCCCGGGCGCCAAGCTTGAGTACGTTCGGCTGCGTGGCCCGGGTGCTCACCCTGGCGAGGTCGCTCGCCCTCGCCTCGCTCCTCGTCGCCCCGGCGGCCCACGGGCAGGACCTCGACGGCGGGGTCGCCCCGTCGCCCGACGCGGGGACCGCCCGCGACGGAGGGCCGCCCGACGCGAGCCACCCGCCCGACGGAGGCCCAGACATGGCCGACGCGTCGGCGGGCGCCGCGACCGATTCGACCGCGGGCGACGGCGACGCGAGTGGAGCCGAGACCGGCGAAGACGACGCGGGCGTTGGCTCCATGGGTCGAGACGATGTCGGCCAGGACGATGCCGGCCAGGACGATGCCGGCCAGGACGATGTCGGCCAGGACGATGTTGGCCGGGATCATGCCGGCCAGGACGAGACCGGCGAAGACTCGGACGAGGGCTCAGACGCCGCGCGTCGGGCGCCTCGACGGATCCAGTATGCGCTGGAGCGCGTCGAGGTGCGCGGCAACGACCGCACCGACGACGGAGTCATCCTCGCCTACGTCCCGCTGCGCGCGGGGGCCACGCTCGACGTAGACGACCCGCGGGTCGAGGCGATCCGCTGGCGGCTGCTGAGCACCGGGTGGTTCGACGAGGTGCGCCTCTCCCTCGAGCGCGGCTCGGAGCGCGGCCACGTGGTGCTCGTGGTGGCGGTGAGCGAGCGGAACACCTTCGTGGTGGAGAGCATCGCCCTCGGCTTCTCCGAGGGCCTGTTCAACAGCGACGACCCGGACACCCAGCTCGAGCCCTACTTCGGGATCAGCGTCGCCGAGCAGAACCTCTTCGGCACCGGGGTGAGCCTCCAGGCGACCGGGCTGCTCTCCATCCCTCAGCAGGGCGTGCGCCTGCGCGCCGGCCAGGCGAGCGTGCTCGGCAGCGACTGGGGGCTCACCGGTGAGGCCTTCTTCAACAACGGCCGCGAGTTCTTCGGCGACGACGACGTGCTGCTCGCGCTCGACGACTGCCCGATGCGGGATCCGCCCGACATGCGGTGCGAGGAGTCGCGCAACGCGGTCGTCGTCTACCGCCGCTTCGGCGGCTCGCTCGGCACGGGGACCGACCTCGGCGCGAGCTGGCGTTTCACCCTCGACTACCACTTCGAGGCGGTGCAGGTGGTCGACCGGCCGATCGCGGCGAGCCGCGCGCGGGGCACCGAGGTGCGCCCGATCGACTTCCACGTGCTCGACGGCTGGAGCTACGTCAGCGCGGTCCAGCTCGGCCTCGTGCTCGACGAGCGCGACAACCCGGGCCTCGCGACCGAGGGCCGCGTGGTGTTCATCGACGCCGATCTGAGCGCCCAGCTCTTCGGCTCGAGCTACGACTTCGTGCGCGTCCAGGCCGGGTGGCGCGAGTGGTTCCGCTTGCCGGAGGCGCGCCACAGCCTGCGGCTCGGCCTCTACGTCGGGGCGGCGGTCGGCGACACCCCGTTCTTCTACCGCTTCTACCTCGGCGACCTGAGCGACCTCATCCCGTCGCGGGTGCTCCAGCTCAACCTCGACCGCCGCGGGCCCCCGAACCTCCTCGGCACCGCGATCGCCGAGATGCGCGCGCAGGAGCTCGCGGGCCGGGTCGACGTCGAGTACTCGCTCTGGCTGTTCGAGAGCCGCGACGACGTCCGCGGCCTGGTGCTCTACGGCAACGTCGGCCTCTACACGCTCTTCGACCGCCAGGACCTCCAGATCGCGATCCCCGGCTACTCGGGGTTCGCCGCCCTCCCCGTCGACCTGACCTTCGACGTCGGCCTGCGGCTCGACACGGTGGTGGGGGTCTTCGGCTTCGGCTTCTCCACGCTCCTGGGGTTCATCTCGCTATGAGCGCCGCGCGATCGGTGGCGCTCGCGCTCGCGCTCGCGCTCGCGGGGAGCGCGGTGGCGGCGGCGCAGGACGTGCCGGAGCGCCGCGTGGGGGTCGACTGGCGCGGCGGCGCGCCGCGGGTGCACTTTTCGGCCGTCGACCTGGTGGACGCGTCGGTCCGCCGCAAGCTCGCGAGCGGTCTGCCCCAGAGCCTGGTGATGCGCGTCTTCGCCTACCGCACGAGCGGCGCGCCGGTCGCGGTCACCGCGCGGCAGTGTCGGGTGACCTTCGACCTCTGGGAGGAGGTCTACCGCGTCGAGTACCGGGACGCCGACGCGGACGTCGACGAGTCCTACGACGACGTGCAACAGGTCTTGCAGCGTTGTCTCGTGTCGGAGCGCAGCGCGGTGGGGAGCCCGCGCGACTACGCCGGCCTCGCGTCGGAGAACGTCTACTTCGCCGTCCTGATCGAGCTCAACCCGCTCTCGCCCGACACGGTGCGTCGCCTGAGGCGCTGGCTCTCGCGGCCGGCGGGCGGCGGCCGGATCGGCGGCGAGGCGTTCTTCGGCTCCTTCGTCAGCCTGTTCGTGAACCGGCAGATCGGCTCGGCCGAGCGCTCGCTGCGCTTCCGCTCGCAGCTCGTTCGGGTGCGGCGGTGAGGATCAGCCGCTTCGAGGTCCGCATCGTCACCGCGATCGTCGCGGTGGCCGCGGTGACCCTCGGCGGCGCCCTGTGGTTCGGGCAGGGCGCGGTGAGCGAGGCCTACCGCGTCGGGGTCAACGCCCAGGTGCTCGGGCAGCTCCGGGACTCGCTCGGGATCTACCGCCGGCACCTCGTGGCCCTGCGCGACGACGCGGAGCGGACGGCGGACCTGGTGGCCAACGACCACCGCGCGAACCAGGCGCTGGACCGGGCCGACCCGGCGGCGCTCGAGGCGCGGCTCGGCGCGATGCTCGACCGGTACCCGAGCCTCGCCCGGGTGGTGGTGGTCGGCGGCGACGGCCGCGAGCTCGCGCGGGTCGAGCGGTCAGCGCGGCTGGACGAGGAGACGCGCCGGCTGCTCCGGCTCGAGCGGGACGCGGAGCGCGGGCACTTCGAGGTCACGGTCGCGGCGGACGCGGAGACCTTCCGCGACTTTCAGCGCGCGGGCGAGCTGGTGGAGGTCTACGCGCGGCTCGTCGACGGCGCGACCTACGTCTCGAGCTTCTACCTGGGCGTCTACATCGCGTTCCTGCTGAGCGTGATCGTGGTCGCGCTCGCGGTCGGCATCATCGTCTCGCGGCGGGTCACGCGCCGGGTCACCGTGCTCGCCGACGCGACGGAGCGGGTCGGCCGCGGCGACCTGAGCGTCGAGGTGCCCTCGGACGGCAAGGACGAGATCGCCGAGCTCACGCGAGCCTTCAACGCGATGGTCCGGGACATCCGGGACAGCCGCGACCGGATCGAGTACCTGCAGCGGATCGGCGCGTGGCAGGAGTTCGCCCGGCGCCTCGCCCACGAGATCAAGAACCCGCTCACCCCGATACAGCTCGCCGTCCAGCAGGTGCACCGGACCTACGACGGCGACGACCCGCGCTACCGGCGGACGGTCGACGACGCGGCCGCGATCGTGGAGGAGGAGATCACGACCCTGCGCCGGCTGGTGGGTGAGTTCTCGGAGTTCGCGCGCCTCCCGGTGGCTGCGCTCGAGGAGGCGGAGCTCGGCGAGGTGGTCCGCGGCGCGCTGCGCGGGCTCGACCCGGCGGCCCTCCTCCCGGCCGAGGCGGCCGACGTCGCGCCCCCCGAGCTGAGGCTCGAGGTGGACGAACGGCCGATGCCGGTCAAGATCGACGCGCAGATGCTCCGCCGCGCGCTCGACAACCTGGTCCGCAACGCCGTGCAGGCGGTCGCCCTCAGCGGCCCCGAGGGAGGCGGTCGCGTGGTGGTGGCGGCCCGCGAGGATGGCGGCACCGCGCTCCTCGAGGTGCGCGACGATGGCCCGGGGATCGCGCCGGAGGAGCGCGCGCGGGTGTTCGACCCGTACTTCACCACGAAGGCCGACGGGACGGGGCTGGGCCTCGCGATCGTGAAGAAGGTCGTGCTCGAGCACGGCGGCTCCATCGACTGCGGGGCCGCGCCGGAGGGTGGCGCCGCGTTCCGGATCCGGCTGCCTCTCGGGGACGCGTCATGAGCGCGCGCTCGGTCTGGATCGCGCTCGGGGTCGCCCTGCTGATCGCCGGGGCGGTGGGCCTCGCGATCTACGGAGGGGGCTCGAGCCGGCCGCCGAGCCCGCTCGAGGGCATCGAGGCGCCGTCGTTCGTGATGCCCGTGGTGGCGGGCGAGGGCGCGGGGGAGCGGGTGGATCTGACGGCGCTGCGCGGTGAGGTCGTGGCGCTCGACTTCTGGGCGAGCTGGTGCGGGCCGTGTCGGCGCAGCATCCCGGTGCTCAACCGGCTTCACGAACGATATGGCTCCCGCATCCACCTCTACGGGGTGAGCATCGAGGCGCACCTGAGCGCGGCGCGCATCCAGGCCGCGCACCGCTCGTTCGGGGCCGGGTTCCCGAGCCTCCTCGACGAGGGCCTCCGCGCGCAGGGCGCCTACAACGTCCAGTCGATCCCGACCCTCGTGCTGATCGATCGACGCGGGACGATCCGGCACCTCTCGACCGGTGTCCCAGACGAAGACGAGATCGCCGAGGTCCTCGACGAGCTGCTCGCCGAACCGCGCTGACGCGGCGTTGACCGTCCGTTGACCGTCTGTTGACGCTGTGCGTCAATCCGCCGCAGGTGTTGATTTCGCGGTCAACGCTCGGTACTGTTCGCGACCCCGCCGCCAGGCCGGGGTGCCGTGGGAGGTCGCGTGCAGGCGCAGAGGCTGGATCAGAGGCTACACATTCTCCACGCCAAGCTCGAGGAGGCCGACGAGGAGGCCGTCCGGGGCTATCACGCGATGCTGGATCTGTCGTGGATCTACCACGACAGCGCGCTCGAGGGTGTCGTCTACAACATGGACGAGCTCCGGATGGCTATCCAGAGCGATACCCCCCCCGACAGCTCGCTGATCCCGGTCTTCGACGAGATCCGCCAGAACCGCACCGCGATCGCGCAGATCCGGGAGCTCGCGGACAAGAAGCGGCTCAACCTCTCGCTCGAGCTCATCAAGAAGCTCTACTCGATCCTCGCTCCGGAGGAGATCGAGGGCAAGAGCCCGCCCAAGTACCGCAAGGACATGCCGCTGCACCGCATGTACTTCCACGACATCGCGCCGCCGGAGAAGATCTCCTACAAGATGCGCCAGCTCGTGCAGTGGATGAACAGCGCGGAGACCAAGCGCGCGACCCACACGCTGCGGCTCGCGGCCAAGGCGCACTACCAGCTCCTGCACATCTACCCGTTCCCCAAGCAGAGCGGGAAGGTCGCGCGGCTGCTGATGAACCTGATCCTGCTCCGGGGCGGCTACCCGCCGGCGATCATCCACGCCACCGAGCGGCAGCGGTACTACGAGGCGCTCAAGACGAGCGACAACGCGACCGCGAAGATGGTCACCGAGGCGCTCGTCTCGAGCATGGACAGCGCGATCCGGTTCTTCGAGCAAGAAGAGACCGCGCGCTCCGGCCGCCGCGCCCGCTCGGCCTGAGTCCCGCCCGCGAGCCGCCTCAGCTCTCCTCGACGTCGCCGCCGGGGAGCAGGTCGATCATGTGCTTGCCCACGCGGTCGCCGACGAGGGCGAGGCGCGGGGCCTTGTCGAAGTCGACCACCAGGAGCACCCGGCCGCCCGCGTCGCTGAGCATCGCGTAGCGGGCGCGGGGGCTGGTGCGCGGCAGGTGCTCGCCCGCGGTGCGGACGGTGGCGTTGCCGCGCCGCTCGAGGGTGAGGCGGCGGCCGCCGATCGGCAGGGCCTCGGGCACCGGGCCACCCGGGACCTCCTCGGTCGGGCTGAGGGTGGCGAGGTCCGAGCCCGCCTCGTCGAGCTGGGCTACCCACTCCGCGCGGGTCGAGCCGGGGCTCGGGAACAGGCGCATCGCGAAGCCCTCCTCGTCGAGGTCGACCATCCCCGCGAGCCACAGCTCGGTGTCCGCGTAGAGGATCACGTCGCCGACCCGAAGGCCGCGCGGACCCGCCGGCGCGGGGGAACGCTTGCGCCGCTTGGGCCGCTTGCCTTCGGGCTTGCCGCCGTCGGCGGGCGCGGGCGGCGCGTCCGGGTCCTGGCTTCGACGCCGCAGCACCACGCGCGCGGCCGCGGCCCCGGCGAGGACCAGCCCCGTGCCGACCAGCAGCTCGAGGATCACGCGGCGCCCCCGAGCGCAGCGTGGAGGGCGGCCGCCGCGGCGCGCGGGTCGTCTGCGGCGGCGAGGGCGCCGATCACCGCGCCGTAGGCCGCGCCGGCGTCGCGAACCGCGCGGGCGCGAGCGAGGTCGAGGCCGCCGATCGCGATCACGGGGCGGGCGCTCTCGCGGCAGACCGTGGCCAGCGCGTCGAGGCCGACCACGGGGTCCGGGTCGGCCTTGCTCGAGGTCGCGAAGACCGGCCCGAACGCGAGCAGGTCACAGCCCTCGGCCGCGCGGGCCTGCTCGAGGGAGTGCGTGGACAGGCCGATCTCCACCGCGTCGCCGACCACCTGGCGCGCGTCGGTCGGGCTCACGTCGTCCTGGCCGAGGTGGAGACCCTCGGCCGCGGCGAGGCGCGCGAGGTCTGGCCGGTCGTTGACCACGAAGGGCACGCCGGCCGACCGGCAGCGCTCGCCGAGCCGCCGCGCGAGCGCGAGCAGCGCCCGGTCGCTCCCCGCCTTGGCGCGGAGCTGCAGCCGGGCGCAGCCGCCCTCGAGCACGGCGACCGCGAAGCGCTCCGGGTCCCGATCCCCGAGCGCGCGCGGGTCGACGATCGCGTACAGCCCACCCCCCATCGGAGGGGCGGGTTAGCCCGATTCCGCCGCGAGGTCACGCGGATCCGGGGCGGGGCCTCAACTACGGCGGGCGATCGGCCGTTCACGTGTGGTGAGTCGGGGCGCGCGGCCCCCGACCGCAGCGTCGGAGAGCAGCGTGTCACAGTCCAAGGCCCTGGTGGTCGGCCGGTTCACCTCCGAGCAGGCCGAAGCGATCCGGATGGCGCTCTCGCGAGCGGGTCTGGAGCGGAGGGTCGCGGTCGACCTCGCCTCGGCCCAGCGCGAGCTCACCCGGCACATCCCGGCGCTCGTCTTCATCGACGCCGCCATGATCGAGCTCGATCCGCTCGTCGGCTGGATCCGCGCGCAGGCGTCGCTCTTCGGAGTCCTCGCGGTCGCGGTCGTCCCGGCGGCGAGCGACGGCGCGTTCCGCGAGGCGGTGGCGGCCGGCTGCGACGACGCCCTGGTCCTCGGCGACCTCGGCGGGATCACGCGCCGGGCGGCGCTCCTCGAGCGCTACGACCCCCTCGCGCGCCCTGCCGCCGACCAGGGCGTCGCGATCGTCGGGCATCCCAACGACGACGACCGTCGGCGGATCGGCCGCACCCTCCGCCTCGCGGGCTTCGAGGTCCGCTTCGCCGCCCACGGCGACGAGGTGCCGCGGCTCTGTCAGGGACCGGCCCCCGAGCTCGTGGTGGTCGCCGAGTCGCTGCCGCCCTCCGGCGCGCTCCGCGCCGTGATCGACGTCCGGCAGGAGCTCGGCGGCGAGGCGGTGCCGAGCGTCATCGTGGGCACCGACAAGGAGCTCCGCGAGCTCGGCGGCGCCGACGCGTTCAAGCGCACCGCGACGCTCGGCGAGCACGCCGCGCCCGATCACCTCCTGTTCGTGACCAACGAGCTCATGCGCCCCGGCGTGCGCAACCTGCGCGCCTCGCGCCGCGTGCTGTGGGACGCGATGTGCGCGTTCCGGCCGGCCGGGCAGCTGCACCCGGTGCTCGGGCTCACCTACAACCTCTCCGCTCAGGGCCTCTACGTCCGCACCCTCGACCCGCCCGCGCGCGGGACCGACCTGTGGTTCGAGCTGCGGCCGCCGCACACCCGCGAGGCGGTGCACCTCCGCGGCGAGGTGATGTGGGTCAAGCCGATGGGCCGCGGCCCGGGCGGGACCTCGCCGCCCGGCTTCGGCGTGCGCATCGACGAGGCCGCCTGCCCGCCCGCCGACCTCGCCCGCTACCGCGAGGGCTACGGCACGCTGGTCGAGGCCCTCCGCATGGTGGCCTGACGCCGAGCGGGAGGTAGGCTCCCGCCGCGGTGACGGAGCAGTCCTCTCGGCGGCTGGTGGTCGCGCTGGTCGCGAGCGCGTGCGCCCTCTACGCGCTCCTCGGCTGGAGCCGCTTCGGCACGGTCCACAACGAGACCTTCGACCTCGCCTTCTACACCCGGCTCGCGTGGGGGCTCGTCCACGTCGACTACTGGGAGCCGATGGTCAACGCCCACATGTACGGGCTGCACCTGTCGCCGGTGCTCATCCCGCTCGGGCTCCTCGGCTGGCTGACCGACACGGCGTCGGTCCTGATCGGCGCCCAGGCGGTGGCGCTCGCGCTCGCCGCCTTCCCGCTCGCGCGGCTCGGCCGCGCGCGCTGGGGACCGGCCGGCGCGGTCGCGGCGGCGGTGGCGTGGCTCCTCTACCCGAACCTCACCCACGTCGCGGGCTACGAGGTCCACCCGGGCGCGATGGCCGCGCTGCCCCTCGCGTGGATGGCCTACGCGATCGACGGCGGGCGGCCGCGCGCGTTCGCGCTCTCCGCGCTCGGGGTGCTGCTCTGTCGCGAGGATCTCGCGTTGACGATCCTGCTCGCCTCGGGGCTGTTCGCGGCCTGGCACCGCGCGCACGCCCGGGTCGCGCTCGGGGTCGGCGCGGCGGCCGCGCTCTACGCCGCGTTCTTCTTCCTCTACCTGCACCCCCGCTACGCGCCGCCCGCCGGCTCGCTCCAGCTCCACTTCGGCCGCTTCGGGAGCAGCCTGCCCGAGGTCGCGATCCACCTGCTGACCCACCCGGGCGAGCTGGCCGCGCACCTCGCCGCGCCGCGCCGCCTCGCCTACCTGCCCAAGATCCTGGGGCCGCTGCTCCTCCTGCCGCTGCTCCGGCCGCGGTGGCTCATCCCGGCGCTGCCGCTCCTCGCGATCAACCTCGTGAGCGAGTGGCCGACCACCACCGACCTCGACGTCCAGTACCTGACGCCGGCTCTCCCCTTCTTGCTGGCGGGCGCGCTCGACGGCGCGGCGCGCCTCCCCGCGGCCGCGCGGCGGCTCGCCCCGTGGGGCCTGATCGCCGGGGCCGCGGGCGGCTACGCGCTCGCGGGTGGCGGTCCGCTCGGGGCGGGCTTCGAGCCCGACGCCCACGCGCCGGACCACGACACGGGCGCGGCCTACGCGGTCGTCGCGCGGGTCGGCCCGACCGCCTCGGTCCAGGCGCCCTACGCGCTGCTGCCGCACCTCGCGGAGCGGCGGACGCTGCACCGCACGAGCACCGAGGAGGCGGGCGACGACTTCTACGTGCTCCCGATCGCGCACCGCCGACGCTTCGCCGGCGACGAGGACCTCATCCGCACGGTGGAGGAGCCGCCGGTGAGGGACTGGCTCGCGCGCGACGACCACGCGCTGGTGCTCGCGGCCGGCGACTACCTCCTGCTCGCGCGCGGGCAGCATCCACGGCAGGGGCTCGGGGCCCGCGCGATCGTGGGCCGCGCCGACCCCGCGCAGGGCGTCGCGCTGAGCGCGTGCCTCGCGGTCCTCGGTGCCTCCATCGAGCAAGACGTGTTGAGGCTCGATCTCGTCGCGCGAGGGCCCTGCCCGAGCGACCTCGCGATCCGGATCGGCGTCGAGCCGCGCCCTCGCCGGGTGGATCTGCTGTTCGGCGGGTGGCTCAGCCCGGTCCACCTCGCGCGCGGCGATCGCCTCGTCAGCGCGCACCGCCTGTCGGGCGAGGAGCGCGCGGCGATCGCGGCGCGGGGGCTGCGGGTCGGGCTGATCCGGCAGAGCGGCGCGCGGCCCGAGCACGCCGACCCGACCTCGGTGGCCGTGTCCCTCCAGGACTGAGCCGCGCGCGTCAGGGCGCGAGGAGGTCGTCGTAGAGGTCCGGGCGGCGGTCGCGGAAGAAGCCCCACGAGGCGCGCCGGGTCGCGAGGGCGCGCCGGTCGAAGCGCGCCGTCACGACGCCTTCTTCGCCCGGGGCGAGCTCGACGAGCTTGTCACCGCGCGGGTCGGCGATGAACGAGCCGCCGTAGAAGACGATCGCGCCCTCGTCCCCGATGCGGTTGCTCGCCGCCACCGGGATCGAGTTGCACACGGCGTGGCCGATCATCGCGCGCTGCCAGGGCTCGCGCGTGTCCTCGCCGCTCTTCGGCTCCGAGCCGATCGCCGTCGGGTAGGCGAGCACCTCGGCGCCCTTGAGCGCCATCGCGCGGGCGCACTCGGGGAACCACTGGTCCCAGCAGATGCCCACGCCGAGCCGGCCGTGGCGGGTCGACCAGACGCGGAAGCCGCCGAGGCCGGGGCGGAAGTAGTACTTCTCCTGGTAGCCCGGGCCGTCCGGGATGTGCGCCTTGCGGTAGGTGCCGAGCACCTCGCCTCCCGCGTCGACCACCGCGACCGTGTTGAAGTAGGACTGCCCGGCCCGCTCGAACCACGAGTAGGGCAGCACCACGTCGAGCTCCTCGGCGAGGGCGACGAACCGCGCCAGGGTCGGGTTGCCCTCGAGGGGGCGCGCCTCCGCGAAGAGCGCCTCGTCCTGGACCCGCGGAAAGTACGGCCCCTCGAAGAGCTCGGGGGTGATGATGATCCGGGCGCCCTGGGCGGCCGCCTCGCGGATGTGGCCGCACACGCGCTCGACGTTCTCGTCGCGGGAGCCGCCGAGCGGACACTGCACGACCGCGACGGCGAGGGTGGAGGAGGGGCTCGAGGTCGGGTCGCTCATCGTCACTGCAGCTCGGCGAGGGGTTGGGGCTGGGTGACGCAGTGGAACGCGCCGCCGCCGGTGAGGATCGTCTTGGACGGACGGCCTACCACGCGCCGCCCCTCGAACAGCGCGGCGAGCGCCTCGACCGCCTCGTCGTCGTGCGGCCCGCCGTAGGTCGGCACCACCACGGTCGTGTTCGAGATGTAGAAGTTCGCGTAGCTCGCGGGCATCACGAGGCCCTCGTGGTCGTGCACCAGCCCAGGGCTCGGGATTCGCTCGACCTGCAGCCGGCGGCCCTCGACGTCACGCATCTTGGGGAGCGCGCGCGCGATCTCCTGGAGCACCTCGCGGTTCGGGTCGTCGTCGCCGCGCGGCTCCATGCACACCACCCGGCCCGGCTCGATGAAGCGGACGAGGGTGTCGATGTGGCCGTCCGTGTGGTCGTTCAGCAGGCCGTCGTCGAGCCACAGGATGGTCCGCGCGTCGAGCGCCTCGCGGAGCTGCCGCTCGAGGGTCGCCTGGGTGACCCCCGGGTTGCGGTTCGGGTTCAGGAGGCAGCTCCGGGTCGTGAGCACCGTGCCGCGCCCGTCCGCCTCGACCGCGCCGCCCTCGAGGACGAGCCCGAACGCGAACAGCTCGCAGCCCGCCTGCTCGGCGATGCGGCTGGCCACGAGGTCGTCGCCGTCGAGGATGTACTTGCCGCCCCAGCCGTTGAACGCGAAGGACGCGGCCGCGACCTCCCCGTCCGGGTCACGCAGGAAGATCGGGGCGATGTCGCGCAGCCAGATGTCGCCGAAGGGGATGCGGTGGAAGCGCGCGCCGAGGTGGCCGAGGGCCTCGCTCGCCTCGAGGTGCCGCACCCCGTCGGGCACGAGCACGTGGAGGGTCTCGCCGCGCGGGCGGCCGTCCTCGTCGAGGTCGGCGATCGCCTCGCAGAGGCCGATCATCTCGCGCTGGGCGCCGCCGAGGTGCTCGGCCCAGAGCTCGTCGTGGCTCGGCCAGGCGACCCAGACGCCCTCGTGGGGCTCCCACTCGGCGGGTTGGCGGTAGCCCTCGGAACGAGGGGTGCGGGTGGACATGAGCGGGGCGGAGCATAGCTCGCCCCGACCGGACGCGCCGCGTCAGATCAGCGGGTTGATCCGCTCGAGGTCGCTGCCGCCGGCGTAGCCGTAGCTGCCCACGCTGTAGTAGCCGTAGACGCTGATCCCGACCGGAAGATCGGCCTGCACGCTGTGCGAGCCGTCCTCCACCGGGCAGGTGACCGCCTGGTAGGTCGTGCCGTCGATCTCGCCCGCCATCTCGTAGGTGCAGAGGCGCATGAACTCGTCGCCCTCGATGTCCATCCCGTCGAGGAGCACGTTGGTCCCGACGGGCATGCTGATGACCACGTAGTCGGCGCTGAACGTGGTCGGCGTCAGGAACGTGTACCGCTCGCGGTACTGCTCGAACGGCGGGAAGAGGATCATCGACGGGTCGCCGCCGTTGCCCGCGCGCCAGTCGTCGACCCAGCCCTGGCTCACCAGGATCTGCTCGATGCTCACCGGCGCGTCGGAGCGCAGGACGAAGCTCTGCTGCGCGTAGAACTCGCGCCACTCGCCGGGCTGGAGGGTGAAGCTCGCGTCGGCGCCGGGGAGGTTGGTGGTCACGTTGGCGGCCGCGCGGTCGGCGATGATCCGGTAGATGTCCGGCTCGACCCAGCTCGCGCCGCGGACCGGGCTGTGGGTGAGGACGAAGTCGCGGCCCCACGCGGTGGTCGGGTAGACCTGCTCCTCGAGGTGCTCGGTGCAGCAGCGGCTGTCCGGGATGCCGCCGGGGGGCGGGGGCGCGTCGTTGCCGACCGGGGCGATCGCGGCCTCGCCGCCGCTGAAGACCGCGACCGGCGCGCTCGACTGCACCACCGTCCCGGTGAGGTCGCCGGGCGCGCCGTCCGTCTCGAGGTTCAGGACGTCGTAGGGCCCGAGCGTGTACTCGACCGTCTGGCCCGCCGGGGTCGCCTCGATTCCGAGACCGTAGTTGTCGGCCAGGAGGTTGTGGCTCGGGGTCACCCGCACGGTGGTGCGCTCCGCGGTGCCGATGATCGTCACGTACGAGTGGTCGGGCACCCCGTCGACGCCGAGGGGGTCGATCGGCTTGGAGGTCGGGTAGCCGAGGATCCGGTACTCGGTGTCGAGCCCCGACTGCGGCAGCAGGAGCGAGGCGTCGTTCGAGAACGACTGGATGATCGGGTTGAACTGGTAGGCGACGATGGGGAAGTTGCTCCGGATGCGGAAGGCGTTGGGGCTCAGGTAGCTGCCGCGGTTGTCGCGCACCATCTCGCCCATCGGGCCGTCGACCTCGCGCGAGGGGAGCGGGATCTCGAGGGTGGTGTTCGGCGGCACGTTCATCTGCAGGAGCTGGCGCTCGACCGGGACCGCCCCCGCGGGTGCGTCGTCGACGAAGACCCGCACCGTCGCGGTGACGTCGGACGGGTTCGCGATCGCGATCGCGAATTGCTCGCTGTAGGGGTCGGTGCCGCCTCCGATGCTGGTCGACTCGTTGTCGAGGTCCACGGCCCAGTACTCGCACCCGATGTTCGAGCGGTTGGCGAGCGCGTCGGCGCAGGCGTTGAGGCACTGGCCGAGCGCCCCGGTGGCCGAGCAGACCTCGTCGGCGGTGCAGGTCATCTCGAGGTCGTAGCCGCTGCCCGCGGCGTTGCAGACGTAGAGGTCCGAGCCCTGGCACTGGTAGAAGCCCGGGCGGCAGGCCACGCAGCCGACCCCCTCGCCGCAGACGGTGCCCTCGGGGCACATCGAGACGTCCTGCCGGACGCCGCCCTGGCAGATCTGCACGGTCTCGAGCGGGCCGCAGTACATCTCACCTTCGACGCAGTCTTCGGGGACCTCGCCGTCGCCGAGCGGGCCGGCGTCGGAGTCGGAGCCGGTCGTGCAGCCAGCGAGGAGGAGGGCCAGTGCGGCCCCCGCGCGGAGGAGGGTGTTTCGGCGCATCGAGCCGCCACGCTAGAGAGAGCGGGCGGTCGTTTCGAGTGCGTTTTCGCAAACCGCGCGGATTTAAGGCGAGTGAGAGGCGCTCAGTAGGCGAGCACCTCGTCCTCGCCGTACCGCTCGACGAGGCCGTCGACGTAGGCGACGAGGAAGTCGCGGCGCGCCTCGAGGTGTGCGAGCTGGCGCGGGTCGAGCGCGGGCGCGAGCGGGTCGTCCTCGAGCCGCGACTGCAGTCGGTCGACGTCGAGCGCGCGGACCGCGGCGACGGTGCGCCGGCGGAAGCGCTGCACCTCGGCGAGGCGCTGGTCCATGATCGGGACGCGCCGGCCGAGGACGAAGCCCGCCGCGTTGTCGAGGAACATCAGCTCGCCGCCCTCGCCGACCGTGCGGAGGTTGGTGTTGTTGCCGCCCCAGCGGTCGGTGTTCTGCGTGAGGTAGTCGAACACGATCACGTCGGACAGCTCGGCCGGCCGCTCAGGACGGTCCGGGGTCGGCGGGTCCTCGATCGGCTGGCGCGCGCCCTCGGTCGCGGCCGCGAGGGCGGTCCGGTACGCGCCCGGTCGCTGGAAGGGCGACACCGCGGGGCGCGTCGCGTCGATCCGCAGCCACGCCTCCCAGCCGTCGGGAAGGGGCAGGGGCCGCAGGCGCTCGGGGACCCACCACACGAACGCCCCGCGGAGGGTTCCGTCCTCGCCGACCGCGAGCTCGTCCTCGCGCGCGTCGCCGCCGGCCGCGGCCTCGAGGTCGGCCCACGCCACCCGCCGCGCGACGCAGGGAGCGACCCGCCCGAGGCCGAGCTCGCGGTCGAGGTGGAACGCGGCGATCTCGGAGCTCCAGCGCATCCCGTTGAACGCCTGCTCCGGCTTGAAGTAGCCCTCGGTGCCGTCCTCCAGGGTGATCCGGAACGAGAGGCTGCGGCCGCCGTGGCCGCGGGTCACCTCGGCGACCGGCGCGTTGGCGAGCGCGTTGCGGATCGGGCGGTCGCGGTGCCCGAAGAAGCGCCCCGTGCGGCCAAGCCGGTACGGCGGGCCGGCGTCGTGGCCCGCGTCCGGTCCCGCGTCGAAGCCCGCGTCGAGCGGCGGCGGCGGCGGCGCGGGGGGCGGCTCGGGGGCGGCCGGCGCGCTCGTCTTGAGCAGGGGCGCGCCCGACGTGAGCGGCGGGCGGGCCTCGCAGCCCATCGCGGCGCCGGCGACGAGGCCGAGCGCCCCGGTCAGGAGCAGCGCGCCGAGCAGCAGATCGGCGAGCCGCTCGACGACGCGCCGTGTCCCGCCAGCCGCGTCGGCGTGCCTCGCTTGCCGCGCATCCTCCCGTCCCGCTCGTCGATCTCGCGTCATACGCGGCCTAGGTGCACGGCGCGGGCCACGGATCGGAGGTTGCTTGGCTCCTCTCCGTGCACCGCCTCCTCCCGCTCCTCATCGCCGTCCTCGCCGTCCTCGCCCCCCGGCCCGCGTTCGCCCAGGAGATCACGCGCCGCCTCGGCGAGCCGGTCGACTCCTGGTCCGAGCCCAACCCGGGCGTCCGCTACCTGCACCGCACCTACGACGCGCCCCCGGTCGCGGTGCACGCGCTGGTGGTGGACCTCTCCCGCGCCCGCATCGTCGCCACCCCCGAGCGCGACCGCTGGAGCTCCGTCTCCAGCTTCGCCGACGCGAACGAGGCGGCGGCCGCGATCAACGGCGGGTTCTGGGGGCTGTGGCAGCGCCCCTGCGGGATCACCGCGGGCGGCGGCGAGCGCTGGGAGTCGGGGGAGCCGGACCCGGAGTTCGGCCACTTCGGGGTGCGTCGCGACGGGCGCGCGGTGGTGAACGGGCCGGGCGAGGGCGAGGACGCCTCCGCGCTCGCGCGGCTCGGCGAGGCGGTGAGCGGCCGCCCGATCCTGCTCCGCCGCGGGGAGCTCGACACCGAGACCCTGGACGCGTTCGAGACCTCCAACCTCCGCCAGCCGCGCACCGCGGTCGGGGTCAGCCGCGACGGCCGCACCGCCTACCTGGTGGTGGTCGACGGTCGCCAGGGCCACAGCGTCGGGTTCACGCTCTACCAGCTCGCCCGCACCCTCGAGGAGCTCGGCGCGTGGCGCGCGATCAACCTGGACGGCGGCGGCTCGAGCGCGATGTACGTCCGCGAGGCGGGCGGCCTCGTGAGCTCGCCGGCGCGCGGTCGCTGGACGCGCCGGCTCGGGATCGGCGACCCGTCGGAGCGCGAGCGGGTGCGCCGCCGGGGCGGTGAGCGCGAGGTCTACGTGCGCGGGGTCGAGCGCGAGGTGATGAACCAGCTCGCGGTGATCGCCGACCCGCCCGAGAGCCGCGTCGCGGTGCGCTCGGGCGACATCCTCCTCGACGGCCTGCCGCCCGCGCCGCGCCTCGCGACCTTCGGCCCGGCCGCGCCGATCCGCATCGGCCGCGTCCGCGAGTGGCTCGTCCCCGCCGCCTCGCTCCTCGCGCCGCTCTTTGGCCTCGGCGCGCTGTTCGCCCTGGGGCGCCGGCTCAGCTCTTGGAGAGCAGCCCGGCGAGCGCGGAGGTCGGCAGCTCGTACTCCGAGCCGCAGTAGTCGCACGTCATGTGGATCGGCGTCCCGTCGGCCATGAGCTCCTCGATGTCCGAGCGCGGGAGCGACGCGAGGCTCGCGAGCACCCGCACCTGGCTGCAGTGGCACGAGAAGCGGAGCTCCGAGCGCTGGGTCTCGGCGAAGCGCATGCCGTAGAGGATCTCGGCGAGCAGCTCGGCCGGGTCCCGCTGCACCACCTCGAGCACCTGGTCGAGGTCGGAGAAGTCGAGGTCGAGGCGCTCGGTCATCACCGCGAGGGGCGCGCGGCTCACCTCCGGGAGGAGCTGCACCAGGTAGCCGCCCGCGACCTCGAGCTCGCCATCGGCCGAGAAGCGCGAGCCCACCCGGACCATCGAGGTGATCTGCTCCGAGGCCTGGAAGTAGGTCATCAGGGCCGCGCTCACCGAGCCGTCGGGGACCTCGATGACACCCTGGTGCACCGCGCCGGTCGGCAGCGTGCGCATCATCTGCATGATCGCGCCCTGGCCGAGCGAGACCTCGGTCACCCCCTTGCCGCGCTGCAGGAGCGAGCGGGCCCCGCCGTCCGGGTGGCTGTCGCCCACGAGGGTGCCCTTGCCGCCGGCGCCGCGGACGATGCCCTGGACCCGGTAGGTCGGGGCCATCGTCAGCCGTACGAGGATCGTCCCCGTCACCACGTCGGCGAGGTGTCGCGCGTTCTGGCCCTCGGCGGACTGGGTCTCGATCGAGCGACGCGTCGTCTGGGTCGAGCGCAGGACGATGACGCGGAACGCCCCGTCGTGGGTCACCCCGGTCACCGCGAAGTCCTGCGCCTGCTCGCCCATGAAGGGCTGGCTTACTCCGCCCCGGCGGGATCCGCCACGAGTTTGCCGCCGGAGGCGCGGGCGCGGCAGAATCGCCCGCGATGACGGATCGCGTGCGTCTGGGCGACATGCTCATCGCGGCCGGGCTGGTGAGCCGCGCCCAGGTGCAGGAGGCGCTCGAGATCCAGAAGAAGACCGGCCAGCGCTTCGGCGAGACGCTGGTCGCGCTCGGGTACGTGGCCGAGGCCCAGATGACCCAGATGCTGTCGAACCAGCTCTCGATCCCGTGGGTCAACCTGTATCACGTCGACTTCTCTCGTGAGCTCCTCGACCTGATCCCGGCCGACCTGGCCGAGCACTACGAGCTGATCCCGGTCTACGTTCGCTCGGTCCGTCGCCAGGGCGATACGCTGTACGTGGCGATGACCGACCCGCTCAGCCTCGACTCGCTCCAGCTCGTGGCCGACGAGTCGGGCCTGCCGGTCAAGCCCATGGTGGCCAACCCGAGCGACATTCGGAACGCCATCCGGGTCTACTACCTCGGCCTGCCGCCCCAGGTCGCGCCCGCGCCCACCTCTGGGCCGGCCGACCCTGTCGATGTCGATACGCCTGGGCTCGACGCGTCGGACCTCGAGAGCCTCCCGCCGTCCGAGCCGGCGCCGGCCGACCGCGAGTCGCGCCCGCCGGTCGAGCCGTCGATCCCGCCGACCCGACCCCCGGCCTCGTTCCTCACCCTCACGCTCCTCGACGGGACGACCGTCCGGCTTCCGTCTCCGAGCGGCGCGGCGGCCCCCGACGAGCCGGCGGAGCGAGGCCTCACCACCCGCGACCTCATCGGCGCGCTGAACGCCCGCGCGGCCGGCGAGGACGTCGACGACATCCTGCCCCAGGGCGCGTGGGAGCCGCTCTTCGCGTCGCTGCTGTCGATCCTCCTCCGCAAGGGCCTCGTCGCGGACTGGGAGTTCGTCGATGAGTGGAAGAAGCAGCGCGCGAAGTGGGAGCGCGAGTGAGCTTCTTCGTGACAAGACGGCTCTCGATCGACCCGGCGGCCCGCGTGCCGAGCGACGTCGAGGTGCGGGTGTTCGGGGCCGACCGGGTCCCGCGGGCCGACGAGATCGTCGAGGGCGCGCGGGGCTGCCACACGCTCCTGACGCTGGTGAGCGACCCGGTCGATGGGGCCTTGCTCGACCGCCTCCCCCACGTGCGGCACGTGGCCCAGGTGGCGGTCGGCTACGACAACGTCGACGTCGAGGCGTGCCGAGAGCGCGGGGTCCTCGTGACCCACACCCCGGACGTGCTCACCGACGCGACGGCGGACCTCGCCTGGACGCTGATCCTCGCGGTGGCTCGGCGGGTCCGCGAGGGCGAGGCGATGGTGCGCGAGGGCCGCTTCGACGGCTGGTCGCCCACGATGCTCCTCGGGATGGAGCTGCGCGGGCGGACGCTCGGGATCTTCGGCTTCGGCCGCATCGGCCAGGCGGTCGCCGCGCGCGCCGCGGGCTTCGGCATGCGCGTGATCTACTGCTCGCGCTCGGAGGTCGAGGGCCCGGCGCGGCGCGTGAGCTTCGACGCGCTGCTCCGCGACAGCGACGTCATCAGCCTCCACGCCCCGCTCGACGAGCACACCCGCGGGCGCTTCGACGCCGCGGCGCTCGGGCGGATGAAGCCGGGCGCGATCCTCGTCAACACCGCGCGCGGCCCGCTCCTGGACGAGGGCGCGATCGCCGGCGCGCTCGACGACGGCCCGCTGTTCGGGGTCGGCCTCGACGTCTACGCCGAGGAGCCGCGGGTGCACCCGAGCCTGCTCGGCCGCGACGACGTCGTGCTCCTCCCCCACCTCGGCAGCGCGACCGAGGCGGCCCGGGCGCGCATGGCCGAGACGGCGCTCGACGACGCGGTGCGCGTTCTCCGCGGCGAGACGCCGGCCCACCCGATCCCCGAGCTCCGCGAGGCCTCGGTCCTCTCGTGATCGACTTCGTCGACGACCCGCGCGCGGTCCGCCTGTCGCTCGTCGGCGGCCGGGGGCACTACGAGGCGGTGATCCGGGCCGCGCTCGAGGCGAAGGTGAGCGTCTGGATCGCGACCGCGAACCTCAAGGACCTCTTCGTCGAGGCCGGTCGGGTCGGGCGCCGCGCCCGCTACGAGAGCGTCCTCGACGCGCTCGCCCGGATGGTCGAGCGCGGGGTCGAGCTGCGCTTGCTCCACGCGGGCTTTCCGTCGCGTGCGTTCCGCGAGTCCTTCGACGCGCACCCCGCGCTGGTGGCGGGCGGGCTCGCGCTCCGGCAGTGCCCGCGGGTGCACCTCAAGGCGGTGATCGTCGACGGCCGCCACCTCTACCTCGGCTCGGCCAACTGGACCGGGGCGGGCCTCGGCGCCAAGAGCGGCGCGCGGCGCAACTTCGAGCTGGGCCTCTGGACCGACGACGAGGCGCTGCTCGACCGTGTCCAGGCGCTCTTCGACCACCTCTGGGCGGGCGGCGAGTGCGCGGGCTGCGGGCGGCGCGACGTCTGCGACGACCCGATCGCCTGAGCTGCTGTTCCGGGTGACTAGGACACTGCGGCGCGCTGTGATTTCGATCGGTTAGCGCGTCGCAGCGTCCTAGAGGCCCGCGTCGGTGTTGGGCGGGACCGGGGCGCGGGTGGCCACGCAGAAGCGGCGCTGGCCGCGCTCCTCGTCGATCACCTCGGCGAGCGTGCCGAGCTGGGGATCGGTGAGATCCTCGGCCGCGAAGCACGCGAAGCCGTCGTCGACCCGGCAGTTGCCGTCGCCCTCGCAGCGCCGCATGCACGCGGTGAAGGTCAGTCGCGACGGGTCGGGCCGGAAGCGGACGCAGACCGCGTCGTCCGGGCAGGTGTCGGCCTCGCAGCCGAACACCGTGCAGGCCCCGCCGGGGCGGGTCGAGTCGCACTGGCGGTCGCCGTTGATCGAGCAGTCGAGGGCGCTCGTGCACGAGTCCCCGATGGCCGGCGCGCACCCCGAGGCCACCGCGACGAGGGCGGCGACGAGGATCGAGGCGAGGGTGGCGGGCCGCATGGGCGCCGGAGCATAGCCAAACCGAGAGCCCGCGCCATCGCGTTCCGGTTGTTCGCCTCGACCCCCCGTGGCGTGCGAGCGTCGCGGGGCGATGGAATCGCGCGCGGAGCGGCGGCGGTTGGGGGCCATGCGGATGCGGATGCGGATGCGCACGCGGATGGGGATGCGGGTCGGCTCGGCGATGCTCGTGCTCGCCCTGGCCGTCGGGCCGGGGCTGGCGCGCGCCCAGGACGCGGCCCGCCAGGCGATCGCCGAGCGGGCGCAGGCGCACGACGACGAGATCGCGCTGAGGCGCCTCCGCGCCCACCCGGAGCGCGGCGCGGCCGATCTGCGCTACCTCGAGGGCCGGCTCCTCGATCGTCTCGGGCGCTACCTCGAGGCGGCCCGTGCCTACCCGACCGGCGACGTGGCCGACGGGCTGCCTGGGCCGATCCGTGAGGACGCTCGCCGTCGGGCCGCGGTGGCGCTCGCGCGCGGGGGACGCTGCGCCGAGGCGGAGCCGATGCTCGCGTCGGACGCGGACGATCCCCTCGTGGCGGCGCGGATCGCGGAGTGTGCCCTCGCGCGCGGCGACCACGCCCGCGCGGCCGAGCTGCTCGCGGCGGTCTCGCGGCGCCGGGCCGGGCCCGTCGACCTGTTCGCGGCGCGTCTCGAGCTCGCCGACGCCCTCGCGGCGACCGATCGGGCGGACGAGGCGGCGACCGTGCTGACCGCCCTGGTGGTCGAGCGACCCGAGCACCCGGAGGCGTCGCTCGCGTGGCGGCGGCTGGAGGAGATCACCGGACAGCCGCCCGCCCTCAGCTTCGATCAGCGCCTGCGCCGGGTGGAGCGGCTGGTCGAGGTGCGCCATTTCGCGGAGGCGCTCGAGGCCCTCGAGACGATCGAGCCGCCGCGCGAGCGCGCCGCGCGCCGTCACTACCTCCACGTGCGCGGCGTCGCGCTCTACCGCGAGCGCCACCACTACGCCGAGGCGGCCGAGGTCCTCGCCGAGAGCGCCGAGGCGGGCGGCGCCTACGCCCTCGAGGACGCGTTCCACGCCGCGCGCGCCCTCTCGCGCGCCGACCGCGACGACGAGGCGGTCCGCGCCTACCGCGCCTTCGCCCGCGCCCACCCCGACCACGCCCGCGCCCCCGAGGCCACCTACCTCGCGGCCTGGCTCGAGCTGCGTCACGGGCAGCGTGGCGGCGAGCGGGCGATGCGTCGCTTCCTCGCGAGCCGCCTCGCCCGCCGCGCCCCGGCGCTGGCGCGCGACGCCACGTGGCAGCTTGGCCTGCGGTCCTTCGAGGCCGAGCGCTACGCCGACGCCGAGCGGCAGTTTCAGGCCTACGCCGCGCTCGATCGAGACACGCTGGTGCGGGCGCGCGGGCTCTACTGGCTCGGCCGGGCGCGGGCCGCGCGGGGGCGCCGGGCCGGCGCGATCGAAGCCTACCGCGAGGCGCTCTACGTCGAGCCGCTCCACTGGTACGCGCTCCTGTCGCGCCAGCGCCTCGAGGAGCTCGGCGAAGACTCGCCGCCGCCCTACCCGGAGCCCCCGGAGACCGACGCCGCCCCGCCGCCGGCCGCGACGCTGCCCGACGAGGTCCGTGTCTACGCGTCGCTCGGGCTCCGGGGGGACGCGCGGGACGCCCTGCGCCGCCACGAGCGCGCGCTGCGGCGCGAAGGAGGCGCCCGCGCGGTCGCAGAGGCCTACGCCTCGCTCGGCGATCCGAGCCGGCCGCTCCGGCTGCTCGGAGGCGCCGCGACCACCCGGCGGACCAGAACGCCCGGGCCGGCCGACCGCTGGCGCTGGGACGCGGCCTACCCGAGACCCTGGCCCGACGAGGCCGCGGCCGCCGCGCGCGCGGCCGACCTGACCCCCGCGCACCTCTACGCGGTCATGCGCCAGGAGAGCGGCTTCGACCCGGACGCGGTGAGCTACGCGGACGCGGTCGGGCTGATGCAGCTCCTTCCCAGCACCGCGGCCCGGGTCGCCTCCCAGCACGGCTGGGAAGTGTCACGAGAGATGCTGTTCGACCCGGCGATGAACCTCCGGCTGGGCGCGGCCTACGTCGGCGGGCTCGTGGCGCGCTTCGGGGTCCCGCTGGCCTTCGCGGCCTTCAACGCGGGGGGGCACCGGGTCGACGAGTGGCTCACCCAGCGTGGCGAGGCGCCCCTCGACCTGTTCGTCGAGCGCATCCCCTTCGAGCAGACGCGCAACTACATCCGCCGGGTGACCACCCATCTCGCTCACTATCGATACCTCTCCGATCCGGACGGCGGCTGGCCCGTCACCTTGCCGGTCGAGGTGGCGCCGCGTTAAGCCGACCTCGTGCGCGAGGTGACCCACCGCTACGAGGACCCGCTCGACCGCGTCTGGGTCGAGGTCGCCCGACGGGTCGGTCTGCGCGTCCGGCGCACCCCGCACGCGTTCGCGGCGACCGACGGGGCGGGCGAGCTGGCGATCGGCGAGCCCTCGACCCTCGACGCCGACGACTGCCTCGCGCAGATGATCTTCCACGAGCTCTGCCACTCCCTGGTCGAGGGGCCCGAGTCGTTCGAGCGCGAGGACTGGGGCCTCGACAACGAGACCGACCGCGACCTGCCCCGCGAGCGCGCGTGCCTGCGCGCCCAGGCCTACCTCGGGTCGCGCTACGGCCTGCGGCGCTGCCTCGCGCCCACGACCGACCACCGCGCGTTCTACGACGCCCTCGGGCCCGACCCCCTGCGAGGCGACGCGGCCGACGTGACCCTCGCGCGCCTCGCGGTGACGCGGGCGGAGCGCGATCCCTGGCACCCCCACCTCGAGGCCGGTCTCGAGGCCACCCGGGCGATCGTCGAGGCCGCCGCGCCGTTCGCCCCGCCCGCCTCGCTGTTCGCGCTCCTCGAGCCGGCCCGCCGTCCGCACCCCGCGGGGGGCTGGGTCCACCCCGCCGAGGTCGGCGGGTGCGGCGCCTGCGCGTGGGCGTTCGAGGGCGGGTCCGGTCGGCCGCGGCTGCGCTGCGCGGCGCGGAGCCGCGTGCGGGTGGAGCGGGCCTGGCCCGGCTGCGAGCGCTTCGCCGCGCGGGTGGCTTGCGAGGACTGCGGAGCCTGCTGCCGCGAGGCCTACGGCGCGGTGGAGCTCTCGGCGCGCGATCCCTTCGTGAAGGCGCACCCCACGCTCGTCACCCTCGAGGATGGCCGGCGCTCGCTGCGCCGGGTCGACGGGCGCTGCCCCGCGCTCGAGGGCGGCGACGGGCGCGACTACCGCTGCCGGCACTACACGACGCGGCCGCGGAGCTGCCGCGAGTTCACCCGGGGCGGCGCGAACTGCTTCGAGGCGCGTCGGCGCGTCGGGCTCAGCCCGTGAGGCGCGGCTCGGCCGGATCGGGCCCGGGGACGCGCCGGCTGGCCGGCAAGCTGGTGATGGCGGGCGGGGTCGTGCTCGCGGTGACGGTGGCCTTCGCGCTGGTGCTCATCGATCTGCGGGTCACCGCCCTCGCGCCGGCGGCCGAGCGTGAGGCGCTGCTGGCCGAGGGGATCCGCGCTTCGCTCGCCTGGGCGGCCGGGTCGGGCGGCGCGGTGTGCCTCCTCGGGCTCGCGCTCTGGCTGAGCGGGCGGGGGCGCTGACGCGAAGCGATGGCCCTTCGGGCCGCGAACCGTCACAATGTGGTCCGTGGCGGACCCCGCCCTACATGCGCGCGGCGATGGCGCGCGCCGCTTTCCCCGCACGGCCGATCGGTACGTCGGGCGCTTCCTCCTCTTGGAGGACAACCCGCACCAGCAACGCGCCTTGCGGCGTCGACTGGAGGAGCGCCGGCCGGTCGATCTCGCGCCGTCGATCTCCGAGGCGCGCGTCCGCGTGGCCTCCGGGGTCCCCTACATCGGCTACGTGTTCGACGTGAACCTGCCCGACGGCGACGGGGTCGAGCTGCTCTCGCAGCTCCGCGAGCGCGCCCGCATCACCGCCCCCGCGGTGATCATCACCGCCGGCGAGATCGACCGCGACATCGCGGCGCGCGCGGGCGCCCTCGGCCGCCTCCTGCCCAAGCCGGGCCTCGACCTCGACCCGGCGGGCTTCCTCGAGGGGCTCGAGGCCTTCGTCGACGACGCGCTCGGCTACGAGCGCGAGACGCTCGGTCCGCGCGCGACGCTGTTCGACCTCTCGGACGGAGAGCTGACGCAGACCCAGATGGACGTCGCCGAGCTGGGCGTGCTCGGCTACAGCCGCTCCGACATCGCGCGCGAGCTCGGCATCACCGTGCACACCGTGCGCTCGCATATCCGCGACGTCCTCCTCAAGACGGGGCTGCGTGGTCAGCGCCTCTCGACGCTCGCCCGGCGCGTCAACGAGCGGCGCCGCAACCGGTGATGGGCGTCGCACCGAACGCGGCGCGCAAAAGCGTCCTTGACACTGCCGTCGCGGCACGAGAGCTTCGAGCCGATGCGCACCGGAGTCCGCCGGCCATGAGTGGAGCCTGCCGGCCATGAACATTGTCGCGGCGGGTCTGTCGGACGTCGGTCAGCAGCGGGAGCACAACGAGGACAGCTTCTGCATTCTGCCGGAGTACGACCTGTTCATCGTGGCGGACGGCATGGGCGGTCATCGCGCGGGCGACGTCGCCAGCAAGATGGCCACCCACACCATCGCCAGCTTCTTCCAGGCGACCTCCAAGGAGGACGCCACCTGGCCCTTCCACTTCGACCCGCACCTGTCGGTGGAGGAGAACCGCCTCATCACGGGCATCAAGGTCGCCAACAAGCGCATCTTCGAGGCGTCCACGCGCTACCGCGAGGTCCACGGGATGGGCACCACGGTGGTGGGCGCGCTGTTCAGCCGGGAGCGCAAGCGGATGTACGTGGCCCACGTGGGCGACAGCCGCGCCTACCGGGTGCGCGACGGTGAGATCACCCAGCTCACCCGCGACCACTCGCTGCTCAACGACTACCTGCTCGTCATGCCCGACATGACCCAGGAGCAGCGCGACGAGCTGCCCAAGAACGTCATCACGCGCGCGCTGGGCATGCAGGACTCGGTCGTCGTCGACCTCGTGCCGGAGCAGCCGGCCCCCGGGGACGTCTACTGTCTCTGCTCGGACGGGCTCAGCGGGATGATGGACGACGCGACGATCCGCGAGCTGATCGTCGACAACGACGCCCTCGACGACGCGGCCAAGGCGCTCATCACGCGCGCCAACGACAACGGCGGCGAGGACAACATCACGGTGGTTCTCCTCCGCATCACCGAGTGATCGTCGCGACCGGCCGCGTGCGCTTGCGGCCCCGCCGCGGGCGAACCAAGACAGCGGTTCAGGCCGGTCCCGCCCGGCCGTTTCTCAGACTCAACCCACCCGTGAGGCGCAGCACATGAAGGTCGATCCCCGCAACGAAGGCACCAGCACCGTCGACATGATCATGCTCTTCGGCATGGCCGGGGTCTTCTTCCTCCTCGGCGGCGCCATCTGGTACCTCGCCGAGATGACGACCGCGCTCGCGCACGGCGCCTGAGCGGCGCCTCCCTCGCACCACCTGCGTCCGGCCCCGAGGGTCGGCGACAGATTTGCGCGGCGGCTCTCACGCGCTCGCGCGGCGGCGTAGCAGCCGGCGGTGGCCTGCACCTTGCTCCTGTGGCGGAGCGAGGAGGTTCTGTAGTGGCCACTGCCGTCATGCCCAAGTCCGCGGCCCGTCCCGCCGCCCCTGCGCGCGTCGCGAAGGCGGCGCCCCGCGCCCTGGTCGACAACAAGCGCGATGAGGACATGGCCAGCTTCGCGCCGGTCGTGTTCATGCCGGTCCTGCTGCTGGCCCTCGTCTTCGCGATCGCGTTCTGGCTGACCCCCGCGCTCCACTGATCCGTGCGCGCCGCTGATCCGGGCGGTGCCGCTGGTCCGGCGCCGCTGGTCTGGTGCCGCTGGTCCGGTGCCGCTGATCCGGGCGGTGCCGCTGATCCGGGCGCCGCTGATCTCAGCGCGCGATCACCACGTTCCGCTCATCGGCGACGTCTCGCTCCGTGAGAGCTGGCCGTCGCGCAGGCGGTAGCGCGAGAGGAAGTCCCACTCCCGTCCGGTCGGGTGGAAGTCCGCCCGCGCGCCGAGCGCGGTGTGGTGGCCGCCCTCGGTGGTGATCTGGACGAGCTGCGCCACCGTCCCGCCGACTTCGATCTGCCGCCGGGTGGCGAACGCCCCGAGCGGCTCGAGGCGCTCCGTCGAGGGCGCCCCGCTCGACGCCTCCAGGTGCGCGCGTAGGAGGTCGAGGGTGTCGTCGACCGCGAGCAGCCACCCGCCGCTCGGGCTGTTGTTGCGGCGCACCTCCCCGGGCACGCCCCAGGGGACGTACCCATCGCCGTCCACGTCGGGCGTCGGGGTGGGGAACCCGCGGCCGACGATGTAGTGGACCGGTAGCGGTCGCGGCGCCGACGCCCGGCACGCCGTTCGCCCCTCGAGCCCGCGCGCGGAGCCCTCGGCCATCGCCGAGACGACGACCGAGAAGGCCGCGATCCGCTCCAGCGTCGGGTAGCGCGGATCGCCGACCGAGCAGATCACCCGCAGCGTCATGTTGCCGCCGTTGCTGACCCCGCTGAGGTACACGCGCTCCGCGTCCAGCGGCACCTCCGGGGTGTCGAGGAGGGTGCGCAGCACGTGGTCGAGGAAGCCCAGGTCGTCCCGGTTCTGTGCGGTCGTGCCGAACCCCGGGGACGGGATCCTCCCGTCCTCCCAGTGCCGCTGACCGTCCTGGTCGACGCCCTCGGGGTAGACCACGATGGCCCGCTCGGCGGACCGCGCGCTCACCGCCTCGGGGTCGCAGGGCTCCCCGCTCGCGTCGACGAAGCCGGCCGGGTCGGCGAACGGGTCGAGCTGGCAGTCTCCCGCGTTGCGGGTCCAATCCAGCGGGGAGCCGGCCGCGAGGCGCGCGGTCTCGTGGAGCGTCAGCTGGCGCTCGAAGCTGCCGTAGCCGCCGTGGAGCTGGATCCAGACCGGGGCCGGTCCGGTGAGGTCGGGCGGGATGACCGCGTAGAAGGTGCGCGGGTGCGTGGCGCCCTCGAAGGTCTCCTCGGACTCGAAGCGCAGCACCCGCCCCGCCGGCCAGAGGGCGGCACAGCGTGACGGTCGCAGGGTGCAGCTCGGCTCGGTCATCCCGACGAGACGAAAGTTGTCGAGCGGGCCAGGGCCGGCGTCCGCCTCCGGCGGGCCGGCGTCCACGGATCCCGCGTCGGTGTCGAGGCCCGCGTCGGAGCCCGGCGCCCCGGCGTCGCGCGAACCGGCGTCGCTCGCCGGAGGGGAGCCGCAGGCGGCGGCGAGGGTGGAGAACGCGAGCAGGAGGGAGGGGCCCGGGAGTCGTCGGCGCATGGGCTCCCCTCACTGCAATCACCTCGCCAGGGCGACGGTCGGCGGGCCGGTGGCGAGCGGTCGTCAGGCGGTGTGGACGACGATCCACACAGTGCCGCGAGCCGTCTTCGGGGCGCCGTCCGCGACCTGACCTCGGGCCGGTCCACGCGGGCTGGATCGCTTCTTGAGCATGGGACCGCTCATGCACCACACGACTCTGCGCTGCTCGATCCTGGTCCTCCTCTGCTTCGGCTGCGACGGGACCGCGTCGTCCGACGACGCCGGCCCGCCCGCGCTGGGGGTGGACGCGGGAGCTCCCTCTGGCGACGCCGGCGAGCCCGCCGTGGGCGACGACGCGGGCCCCCCGCCCGGGAGCGACGCGGGGCCCCGGGTGGACGCGGGCGTGCTCACCGGAGACCCCGAGGTCTCGGCGGCGGCGGGCACCTTCCGCGGCCGGCGCGACGTCGACGTCGACGTGTTCCTCGGCATCCCCTACGCGGAGTCGACGGCGGGCGCGCGCCGCTTCACCCGGCCGGTCGCGCGCGCGCCGATCCCGTTCCTCGACGCGACCGAGCAGGGACCGGGCTGCCCGCGTCGCGACCGACGCGGGGCGATCACGGGCGTCGAGGACTGCCTCGAGCTCAACGTGTGGCGGCCGGTCGACGCGCTCAGCGCGCCGCGCGACGTGATGGTGTTCATCCACGGTGGCGCGTTCATCACCGGGACGGCCAACGACCCGATCTACCAGGCCGAGGATCTCGCGCGCGAGGGCGTGGTCGTGGTCACGATCGAGTACCGGATCGGCGCGCTCGGCTGGCTCGTCGCCGACGAGCTCTTCGCCGAGGACCCCGAAGGGCTCGCGGGCAACTACGGCCTGCGCGACGTGATGCTCGCGCTCCGCTGGGTCCAGGAGAACATCGCCGCCTTCGGGGGGAACCCCGGCAACGTCACGGTCTTCGGAGAGTCGGCCGGCGCGATGGTGATCTGCGGTCTCCTCGCGACCCCGAGCTCCGATGGCCTCTACCACCGGGCGATCATGGAGAGCGCGGCCGGCTGCCAGCCGCCCGAGCGGGCGGAGTCGCTCACCACCGGGTCCGCGATCGTCGCCGCCGCCGGGTGCGCGGGCGCCCCCTCGCCGATCGCGTGCATGCGAGGGCTGGCTCCCACGGCGCTGCTCGACGCGGCGGAGGCCTACACCGGAGGCCTCATGGACCACCCGCGCATGCGGCCGTTCGCGGACGGAACGTTCCTGCGCTCACGCAGCGTCGCGTCGCCGGCCGGCGTTCATGTTCCTCTCCTCGTGGGAACCAACCTCAACGAGGGCGACGGGTTCGTGTCGCGCAGCGGCGGCGACATCCAGACCGCGGCGGACTTCCAGGCCTACCTGGCCGACCAGTACGGCGCGCAGGCCTCGGCGGTCGCCGCGCTCTACCCGCCGCTGTCGTCGCGCTCGTCGACCGCGGAGGTGCAGGCGGTGCTCGGATCGCTGTGGACGGACATGGGCTTTCGGTGCGCGGCGATCAACCTCGCCCAGACCCACACCACCCTCGGCCCGCGGACCTACCTCTTCGAGTTCCGGCGCCAGCTCGCGCTCTTCCCGGGCACGCCGCCGCTGGCGGCCCACGGCTACGAGCTGTTCTACGTGTTCAACCACTTCCCCGGGCTCTACCGCCCGGACATGGACGACAACGCGCTCAGCGCGGACATGCAGTCCATCTGGGTCGACTTCGCGCAGACCGCGGACATCGACGCGACCGTGCCGGCGTTCAACCCCGGCGCGCCGCGTCGCCTCGTCCTCGACGCGCCGGTCTCCTCCGACGACCCCTCGACCGACGTGGCCCGCTGCGACGCCCTCGCCGCGCTCGGTCTGAGGTTCGGGACCTGAGGCGGGTGTAGAATGACCCGCATGAGGCTCGCGAGCTGTTGGGTGGGCGTCGTGCTGCTCGGCTGCGCTCCCTCGCTGGACTGGTCGGTCGACTCGACCTGCGAGGGGGCGTCGGTCGCGGTGGCGATCGAGAGCGGGGACTGCGGCAGCGCGTCGGGCGTGCCCGGCGTCGCGTTCACCGATGTGCAGGACCCCATGGCGCGGGCGATGGCGAGCTTCGGTGAACAGGACACGGGGCGTCAGTGCTTCGAGACGTTCGCCTACCACATGGGACGGCGCGACGACCTGAACGGCCACCAGTGCAGGGTGGCGGCCGCCGACATCCGCACGCTGCTCCTGCCGGATGACCGGGGACAGCACCAGTCCGCGCTCGAGTGCGCGACCGAGCCTCCCGGCCAGGGGGCCGGCCCGCCCCTCCATGACGCGCTCCTTCGCAACGTCGTGGGCTGCTGCCCCGAGTGCGACGTTGCTCGATGCGTGTGCTCGGGCGGATGCGATTTCATGGCGCCCGCCGATCCCCCGACCGAAGAGTCCGACCTCCGCGCCGACCACTGCGCGGCCGCCTGTCAGCCACCCGTCCGCGTTCGAAGTCTGGTCGCTACCGACACGTTCGTCTGCGGAGCGGCGCTCGACGGTCGCGGGATCTGGTGCTGGGGGCGCGGCGGACCGCCCACCATCGCGGCCGCGCTGGAGGGCAGCGGCGGCGCGGCGGTCCACGTCCCGATCGAGTCATTGTCCGCCGGCTCGATGCTGACCTCGGAGGTCCTGCTCAAGCTCGACGCCGAGGGCGAGCGCCTCTGCTTCGGCAGTGACCTCGGGCCGGAGTGCGTCGACGAGGGGGTGGTGGCGACCGGGGTGTCGGGCATCGGCACGCCGTCTCACATCGCGGTGACCGGTGACAGGTTGTGTTTCGGGGAGACTCAGGTGTACTGCGTCAACGCGTTCGCGCCTGGCTCCCCGATCGAGATCGGGCTCCGGACGCGCGGGACCTCCCGGATCGTCGGCTCGCAGGGGAGCGTCTGCGCCATCGTGGGTGGCGAGGTCCTGTGCGGCGGCTCGGATTGCGACTCGCCGTCGATGGGTCGGGCCAGACTCTGTCCGATGCGGCAGCTCACGCTGCCCGAGCCACCCGAAGCCCGCGAGCAGAATCCGGTGCCCCAGGTCGCGATCCGTCTCGCCGCCGGCTGGGGTCGCGCTTGTGTGGTCCTCGGGAGCCGAGATCTCGCGTGCTGGGATCTCACCGACCCCACCGCGCAGCCCGCGCGGGTTACCTGGGATCGGCCCGGGCCGCTGAACGCCCTCGACGTGTCGGTGGGGGAGTCGCACCTCTGCTTTCGTTCCGCGGATTCGAAGCGGGTCGAGTGCGGCGCGCTCGTCCGCGAAGGCGCCGGCTACCGTCTAGAGAACCCGCAGCTCGTGGAGAGTCGACCGGTTCGAGAGATCTTGGCCGGTCCTGACGGTCTCAGCTGCGTCGTGCGCCAGGAGGACGACCAGGTCGTCTGCCAGTACCCGCCGGGGCTGAGCGTGGGCGAAGACCCGACCCTGCTCGGCCTGCGCAACACCCGAGACCTGCCGACCGATCCCTTCCGCCCGGTGTGCCCGTGACGCGCGCCATCGCCATGGGTGTCACGCTCGCGCTCTGCCTCGCCACCGGCGTCGCGAGCGCGCAGGAGGACGCCGGATCCCTCGAGGCTCCGGCCGAGCCCCGTGGCGAGCCGCCGCCGCGGGCGCGCATCCGACATGCGATTGAACAAGGCGACTTGACGACCGCCAACACGCTCCTCGACGCCGCGATGCGGGCCGAGACGATGACCCGCGACGAGCTCGCCGAGCTGATCGCGCTGCGGGCGCTCCTCGCCTACGCCGACGATCGGCTCGGGGTCCTCGAGGAGTCGCTCGCGGGGATCGCGACGCTGACCCCGCCGGGGTGGCTGCTCGACGGCTTCCCGCCGCCGGTGCGCGCGCGCCTCGCCGAGGTCCGCGCCGCGTCGTCCCCCGTGCGGCTCGAGCTCGAGCTGGCGAGCGAGGTGGTGGACGGCGAGCGCCGCGCTCGGGTCGTCACCTCGGTCGCGGACGACCCGGGGCGGCTGGTGCGCGACGTCGAGGTCCGCCTCGCGGTGGGTGACGGACCGCTCGCCAGCGTCGAGCCAGGCGCGACGCTCTCGCTCGGCGATCCGCACCGCGACGTGGTCGTCCGCTACGCCCTCGAGGGCCGCGGCCTCGGCGGGGCCTCGATCGCGACCCGCGGGGACGACGGCGCGCCGGAGCGGCTCTCGCTCGCCGGGCTCCCGGTCGACGACACGTTCCTCCACGTCGCGCTCGTCACGATCGGCGCGGTCCTGGTGGCGGGTGCGGTCGCGTTCGGGCTGGCCTACGCGTTCACCGACGAGTTCACGCAGGGGCGCCCTACCGACGTCAACCTCGATTGCTGCGGGATGTAGAGCTCAGCGGCGAGGCACGTTGGCCTGGCCGTTCGCGGGCACCGTGACCTCGGCCTCGCCCAGGACCACCGCGGGGCCCGCGAGCGGCTCGCCGGCCGTCACGTAGTAGACGCGGTGCGCGCCCGCGGGCAGGCGCACGCGACGCGGACCGAACACGGCGTCCGCCCGACTCGCGCATCGACGGTCCACGCACACCGCGACCCCGCTCGGGACGAAGAGATGACCATGGCCCTGCTGCGGCGGCTCTGGTGCTGGCGTCGGCCTCCCCCCGTCACGCCGCGGGACAGGACGGGGTCGCGGGGCGTCGCGCGCCCCCGCGTCGACGCGCGGCAGGCTCGGGTCGGTCGGCCCCGCTTCGACGACTCCTCCATCGAGGTCGCTGGCGTCGAGGTCGCCGGCGTCGAGGTCGCCGGCGTCGAGGTCACCGGCGTCGAGGTCACCCGCGTCGAGGTCACCGGCGTCCGCCGCGCGCGCGACCACGGGGGTCTCGACGTCGTCGTCGGCCATCGAGGCGACCCCGAGCACCGCGCCGACGCCGGCGAGCGCCGATACGGCCGCGGCGATCCACAGCCCGACCCCGCGCGGCCGCAGCGTCGGCGTCGCCACCGCGGCCTCGGGCGGCGCGTCGGCGCGGTCCTCCGTCGGGGTGGCCGAGCTCGGCGTGGTCGGCGGCGGAGGGCTCGACACGCGCGAGGGCGCGAGGTCGCCGAGCGTCTCCTCGAGGTAGGCGACGATCTCACGTCGCGACATCAGCCCGCCGAAGGGAGTCAGCGCCTGCTGCAGTCGATCAGCGAGCGCCTTCGCGTCGGGCAACCGCTGGTCCACGTCGCGCCGCAGAGCGTCGAGCACCGCCTCGGTCGGGTAGCCCGCGAGCTCGGGCCTCACCGCGTCGACGCGCTGAACCGGGAGGCGCTCGACCGCGATGATCGTCTCGGGCTGGGTGTCGCGGCGGAAGAGCGGCCGCAACGTGAGCAGCTCGTAGAGCACCACCCCGAGCGACCACACGTCCGAGCGACGCTCCGCGCGCCCGTGGAGCTGCTCGGGAGGCATGTACGAGAACTTCCCCTTGACCTCCCCGGTGCTCGAGACATGGAGCCGGTCGCGCGCCTTGGCGATCCCGAAGTCGAGGACCTTCACCTGCCCGTCGTGGGTGAGGAAGAGGTTCGAGGGCGAGATGTCGCGGTGGACGATCTCGAGCGCCGAGCCGTCGTCGCCGCGCGCCTCGTGGGCCGCGTGAAGGCCCTCGGCCGCCTCGGCGATCACCGTGCACACGAAGCGAAACCACTGCGGGTCCGACGGGGAGCGCCGCGCGAGCCGCACCAGGATGCGCTGCAGCGTCACGCCCGAGAGCAGCTCCATCGCGATGAACGCCTCGCCCTCGCTCTCGCCGTAGTCGAGGACCTTGCAGACGTTCGGGTGGTCGATGCGCGCGACGATCCGCGCCTCGTCGAGGAACATCGCGCGGAAGCTCTGGTCCTTGGCGAGGTGCGGGTGGATCCGCTTCAGCGCGACGCGCCGCTCGACCGGGCCGGTCACCCGCGCGAGGAACACCGTCGCCATCCCGCCCGAGGCGAGCTCGCGGAGGAGCTCGTAGCGCGCGCCCTCGGAGCGGATGACGGTGCCTGTCATTCGACGACGACGAGCCTACCAACTTCGACGCACCAAGTTCGACGCGCAGGCTCTCGGTCGCGGGCGCGGTGCTATCTTCGAGCCGTGGATCCCGGCGCAGCCTTCGAGAACGAGGAGCCCACCACCCGCGTCCCCCACGGCCCGGTCCAGCGCACGCCGGTCGAGCTCGCGTGGGTCGGGCCCGCGGGCGAGGAGCGGCGGCGGGTGGCGGAGGACGTCACGATCGGCAGCTCGCCCGACGCGCAGGTCTCCGTCTCCCACCCCACCGTGTCGCGGCTCCACGCGCGGCTCGAGCACCGGCCGGACGGGCCGTGGGTGATCGACCTCGGCAGCACGAACGGGACCCTCGTCGACGGTCTCGCGGTGAGCGGCGCGCGGCTCAAGGACGGGGTCATCCTCACCCTCGGCGACGTCGCGATCCGAGTCCGGTGCCGGCCGCCGGAGGACGTCGCGATCTGGCCGCACGAGAGCTACGGGCCGCTCGTCGGGCGGAGCCCCGCGATGCGCGAGATCTTCGCGCTCCTCGATCAGTACGCGCGGTCGACCGCGACGGTCCTCGTCACCGGCGAGACCGGCACCGGCAAGGACGTCGTCGCCCGCGCGCTCCACGCCGCCTCGCCGCGCGCGTCCGGGCCGTTCGTGGTCGTCGACTGCGGCGCGGTGCCCGAGGCGCTGATCGAGAGCGAGCTGTTCGGCCACGCCAAGGGCGCGTTCAGCGGCGCGACCCAGCGCCACGACGGATCGTTCGGCGCGGCCCACGGGGGCACGCTGTTCCTCGACGAGATCGGCGAGCTGCCCATCGCCGCCCAGCCGAAGCTGCTGCGCGCGCTCGAGTCACGCGCGGTGCGGCGGGTCGGCGAGGCGGAGCACCGGCCGATCGACGTCCGCGTGGTCGCGGCGACCCACCGTGACCTCGCGCAGATGGTGTCGGTGGGCGCGTTTCGAGAGGACCTCTACTTCCGGCTCGCGGTGCTGCCGCTCGCCATCCCGCCGCTCCGCGAGCGCCGGGAGGACCTCGCGCCGCTGCTCGCGCACTTCCGCGGGGGCGGGCCCTACGAGGCGGCGGTGATGGAGGCGATCGAGGCCCGCCCGTGGCTCGGCAACGCGCGCGAGCTGCGCAACTTCGTCGAGCGCGCCGAGGCGATCGGGCCGACCGCGGCCCTCGCGTCGATGCCGGGTCCCCAGGCCTCGCGGCGGGCGGGATCGGTCGATCTCGACGAGCCGTTCAAGGACGCCCGCGAGCGCGTCCTGTCCCACCTCGAGCGCAGCTACCTCGAGGGCTGGCTGGCGCGCAAGCGCTGGAACGTGAGCGCGGTGGCCGAGGCGATGCAGCTCGATCGGAGCTACGTGCACCGGCTGATGAAGAAGCACGGCATCGACCGCGAGGAGTAGCCCCGCGATCAGCCGCCCGCCGGCACGCCGCCCTTGCGAGGATCGCTCCCCGCGAGGACGCGCGCGAGGGTGCCGTCCTCGTTCCACACGAGGCGGATCGTCTGCACGACCGCGCTGTGGTCGACCTCCTCGAGCTCGTGGCCGCGCGCGCGAAGCGCCGCGAGGGTCGCCTCGTCCATCCCCTCCTCGTAGCGCAGCGTTCGGGGGATCCCCTGGTGATGCAGACGTCGCCGCGCCAGCGCCTCGCCCGGGCTGTCGCCGAACAGGAGCTGGAAGAGCAACACCTGCTGCGTCGCGGTGATGATGCGGCTGCCGCCCGCCGCGCCGCCGCAGAGGATGGGGCGGCCCCCCTCGAACACGATCGTCGGCGACATGCTGGAGACGGGACGTCGACCCGGGCCCGGCAGGTTCGGCGCGCCGCCCACCAGACCGAACGCGTTCGCCTCGCCGACCTCGCGCGCGAAGTCGTCCATCTGGTCGTTCATCGCGATCCCCGCCGCGCTGAACCGCGCTCCGAACGGCAGGTTGACGGTGGTGGTGACCGAGGCGACGTTGCCCTCCTGGTCGACCACGCAGAAGTGCGACGTGCCGTGGTCGCCGCCGGGCGTGGCCGGGCGCGCCTCGCGATCGGGCAGCGGCAGCTCGTAGCGCTCGGCCGGTCGGGCGAGCATCGGGTGGAACGCCGCCGCCCGCGCGGCCGCGCGCTCGTCGGTGAGCAGGGCCGCGGTGGGCACGTCGACGTGGTCCGGATCGCCGAGGTAGAGCTGCCGGTCCTGGTAGGGGCCCTTCCAGCTCTCGGCGAGGGCGTGGCGGAAGTACGGGTTGTCCTGGGTCCGGTAGGACGGGGGCAGCCAGCGCTCGAGGAGCGACAACGACGCGTGCATCGTGACGCCGCCGGCGCTCGGCGGGGGGGCGATCGCCCAGCGGAAGCCGAAGTGCTCGGCGACCAGCGGCTCGCGCACCGCGACGCGGTAGGCCGCGAGGTCCTCGAGGGTCATCACGCCGCCCTGCTCGCGGACGCGTCGGACGATCTCGCGGGCGATCGCGCCGCGGTAGAAGCCGTCGGCCCCCCGCCGCGCGAGGGTCTGGAGCGTGCGCGCGTGGGCGGGGTTGGTCACGCGCGTGCCCGCCGGGATCACCTCGCTGCCGGCGGGGAACCAGCGGCCGAACACCGGGTCGGCGCGGAGCGGCGCGGCGAGCCAGCGGCTGAAGCGCTCGATCGTCGACGACGTCTCGAAGCCTTCGCGGGCGTAGCGGAGCGCGGGCGCGACGATCTGCGCGCGGCTGACGTCGCCCGAGCCGAGCTCGTCGATCAGCTTGAAGACGCCCGCCGGCTCGCCCGGCACCCCGACAGCGAGGCCCCCCGCGCGCGAGCGGTTGGCGGCGGTCTCGTCGTCGTCTCCCTCGCGCCGCTCGAACATCTCGTCCGTCGCGGCCGCCGGCGCCTGCTCGCGGAAGTCGTAGTAGTGGAGCGTCTGGTCGGAGGCCCGGTAGTAGAGCGCGAAGCCGCCGCCGCCGAGGCCGCTCGACGCCGGGCTGGCGACGCCGAGGGCGAGCATGGTGGCGGCGGCCGCGTCGGCCGCGTTGCCGCCGGCCGCGAGCACCTCCGCGCCGGCCCGCGAGGCGAGCGGGTGATCGGCCGCGACCGCGTAGTGCGCGAAGGCGAGCTCGCCGTTCTCCGGCGGCGCGGCCTGGCCGAGGAGGCAGGCCGCGAGCGAGGCGAAGGCGAGCAGGGCGAAGAGGCGGGAGCGTCGACGCATGGGCGGACCATGCCACACTCGCTGGCGCGATGGACCCGCGCGAGCGCTTCAGCCGGACGGTGGAGGATTACCGCCGCTACCGCCCGGACTACCCCGACGCCCTGATCGCGTGGGTGATCGCGGAGGCCGCGCTCGAGCCGGGCGCGACGGTGGTGGACGTCGGCTGCGGGACCGGCATCAGCGCCCGCCAGCTCGCGGCGCGCGGGCTGACCGTGATCGGCGTCGACCCGAACGACGCCATGCTCGAGGCCGCGCGCGCCGAGGGTGGGCCGCCGGGGCTCCGCTACGTCCGCGGCGACGGCGAGACCCTCGAGGGGATCGACCGCGCCGACGCGATCGTGGGCGGGCAGGCGTTCCACTGGCTCGACCTCGACCGCGCGCTCCCGCGCTTCGCCGCGCTGCTCCCGCCCGCCGGCCGGGTGATCGCGTTCTGGAACCTCCGCGACGACGCCGACCCGGCGATGGCCGCCTACGACGCGCTCCTGCGGACCTGGTCGCCGGAGTACGAGGACGTGGGCGCCGAGCCGCGGGCGCGCGCGATCGCGGCCGATCCCCGCATCCAGGATCTGCGCGAGGCGAGCTTCCCCCACGCCCAGCGCTTCGACCGCGCCGGCTTCCACGGCCGCGTCTGGTCGAGCTCCTACGTGCGCAACGTCATCGAGGACCGCGCCGCCTTCGACGCGGCCCTCGACCAGCTCTTCGACGCGCACGCCGAGGACGGCGCGCTCGCGTTCCGCTATCGATCGCTCGCGCTGAGCTTCCGGCCCGCGTAGGCCGCCGTCCGTTCACGCGGGCTTCGACGCGTCCTGGGACTCGAGGAAGTCGCGCGCGACGCGCCGGATCTTGTGCTGCCAGTTGTAGATCACCTGCAGGTCGACTTGCAGGATCTCGGCGACGCGGGCCGGGGGCATGCCGTCGGTGAACGCATAGCGGAACACGAGCTGCCCCCGGGGCGAGAGCGACGCCATCAGGTGGCGGCCCAGCTTGAGCGCCAGCTCCGAGGCGGCGACCTCGGCCTCGGGGGTGGGCCCCGACTCGGGGGGCTCGGCGCCCGCCTCCAGGTCGACGTGTGTGGCCATGCTTCCTCGTTTCTGGGCCGCCCGGAGGCGCAGCCGATTTCCGATCTCCCGGGCCGCGATCATCCCGACGTAGCCCTCGAGCGAGGCGCCCCGGGTGGGGTCGTAGTCCCGCAGCGCCCGGCCGTTGCCGCGCAAGAGCGCGTACCAGACGTCCTGCACCAGATCGCTCAGCTCGACCCCGCGCGTGGCGCCGCGGGCGAGCGCGACGCGGGCCCGCGCCTCGAGCACCGGCGAGAGCCGGCGAACGAGGCGCTGCACCGCCGCCTCGTCCCCCGTGAGGGCCTGACGGATGAGAAGCTGGTCCACGGGAAGAGTCCGCGTGTGAGAGAGGAGTGGGGGACTACTCGATCCGCAGCGCCGACACGGTCGTCTCGGGGATGTTGTTCCCGTCGGCCACCGTCACCAGGAGCGAGGCCTTCGCCTCCGACCAGTCGAAGCCCTCCGGGATGTCGAGGAGCGAGAGCTGCAGGATCTGCGAGGAGCCGGGGTAGAAGTACTGCTCGTACGCCTGCAGGTTGAAGGCGAGGGTCTGCTCCATCGGGCCGACCACGACGAGAATGGGCTGGGAGAAGCTCGTCCCCGGCTCGTAGTCCGGCTTCAGGTCGACGAAGAGCACGCCCGTGGTGCCGTAGACCGTGAGGCCGCAGTCGGGGCAGGGGGGATCGTGAGGCTGCGGACCCAGCCCGCCGTTGAGCGACTGGAAGGGCGCGGGGTCCGGGGCGCACCCGGCGGGCGGGCACGTGGCGTCGACGAAGCCGCCCGCGACCACGACGGTGGGGCCGCACGCGTCGCTCGGCGCAGGGAAGGCGGCCGGCCAGGCGACGGAGGTGTGCTCTGCGCAGCTCAGGACCGGCGCGCCTTCGTCGTCCACGATCTCGAGCCCGCAGGCTTCGAGCTCGCCCGCGAACGAGCGGAGCAGGTCCGGGCCGATCGCGACGTCGCTGGGCTCCTGCGCGCGGTCGAGCAGCGACCCGCAGCTCGACTCGGAGAGCGCCTGGTCGAGCCGCCCGACGTGGAGGCGGCGGACCACCGCTCCGTCGGCCGTGTGGCGGGGTGAGGTCGGGTTCATCCGCTCGCAGGTGGTCTCGCCCGTGAGGTAGAGGACGCGGGCGAGCGTGTCGGCCGCGAACGGCTCCTCGCGGGCCGACTGCGCGCGCGCGGCCGCGCCGCTCACGAGCGCGGCGCTCACCGACGTGCCCGTGAACACGTGCGGCAGCTCGACGGTGGCCGGCGCCGTGGTGGGCCCGCAGGCGGGCGGGCTCGCGGTCGACGTCACGGACGGGTGGGCGGCGTAGACGTGCTCCCCCGGCGCGACGAGCGGCGGCTCCATGCCGGGGATCGAGACGGCGCTCGGGCGGTCCCGGTCGTCCACCGCGCCGACGCCGATGCCGAGGCGGAAGGTCGAGTGCACCCCGTCGGCGCAGGAGTCCGTCTGCTGGTACCAAGCCGGCGCGAACCACGGCTGGGCCGGCCACGGGTCGGCTCCGCAGTCGTGGTAGACGGCGCTGGACGGAGGGAACAGGCCGGGCGACGGAGGCCGCGGCTGGTTGCCGGCCGCGGACGAGACGAAGACCTCGCGCGACTCGAGCTGATCGGCGACGTAGAGCATGTAGCGGACGGGCTCGCCGAACGGATCCTCGTGCGTCTGACACGAGGCCTCGCCCGCGAGCTCCGCGGGCCGCCCGAGCTCGGCGGGCCAGCCCAGGCTCAGGTTCACCACGAGGGGTCGCGTGCTGTCCGCGTCGGCGAAGAGGGCGTGGTCGAGCCCCCGCGCCACCGAGCCTCCCAGGCCCGCGCCGCCCTCGCCGAGCACCCGGATCGAGTGGAGCGCCGCCTCGGGCGCGAGCTGACGGATGAGCACCGCCATCCCGGTCCCGTGGGGGTGCAGCGCGCCGCCGCCCGCGAAGTCGGCGCTGCTCGTCACGCCGATCTGCGCCGCGACGGCCCCGTCGACGCCGGTGTCGAGGACCGCGACGTCCACGCGCGGATCGCTCGGCGGCGACGTCGCCAGGCTCGCGGGGAGCCCGACGCGGTCGAGGTGCCAGCTCAGCATGTCGGGCGTGGCGACGTCCTCGACCCCCATCGCGGTCGCGTCGCACTCGCGGCCGACGTAGATGTCATCGGCCGAGACGGGCACGGCGAGCGCGGCGGCGGCGTCCAGCAGCTCGGTGCGCAGCGTCGCGACCACGTCGCATTGCGCCTCGGGACGCACCGGGACCACCCCGCCGTCCGGGGTGATGAAGCGGTACCGGTAGAAGCGGAGGTGGCCGTCCTCCCGGACCCCGGCGGACTCGCGCTCCGGCAGCAGCGGGGCCGCGTCGACCTCCACCTCGGTGTAGGGGCACGGCCCGACCGCGTCGCAGAACCAGCCGGGGTTCGCCATCGCGGCCGCGGTCATCGCCTCTTGCGTCACGCTGGCCACGCGGTGGTCGCGCCACGGCACGTTCCGCGCGAGCGGCACGTCGACGTAGAAGACATCCGACCGACACGGGCGCGCGATGACCTCGGCGCTGCCGATCGCCGCTTCGGTCCGGCCGAGCTCGGCCGCCGGGGCGGCGCCCACGCAGCCCGTCATCGAGGCGGCGGCCAGCAGAGCAATGTAACGATCCATGTGCAGGTCCTTTGTCAGTTGTCGTCGGGGTTCTGGAAGCGGACGCGTCGCTCGAACCGAGCGAGCGCTTCGACGCCCTCGAGCTCGTCGATCGAGCCGACCGCGGAGCGTTCGCCGGGTGGCGTCACGAGCACGTGGAGCGTCCAGTCGCCGGGCTCGTCGAAGAGCGCGCCGGCGCGGATCTCCACCCGAGCGCCGCCGCGCGGTCCGCTCACGATCTCGGGGGAGGTCGCCTCGACGAGGCGCCCTCCTCGGGCGGCGAACACGCGGATCGTGCTGGGCGCCGCGGGCCCATCGGGTCGCGCGACGAGCCGCAGGCGACTGTCGGGGACGAACACCTCGGAGGCCGGGCCCTCGCCGCGCTCGGTCGCCACCCCGCCGGTCGGCCCCTCCAGCGTGTAGTGACCATCGAGCGCGGGCGCTCCGCCCGCCGGCCACACCATCACCGCGAGGAGGGCGGCGGCGGCGAGCGACCCCGCGCCCATCGTGACGCGGGCGAGCTGGCGACGCCGACGGCTCCCTCGGAACGCGGCCTCTCCCTGGGCCAGGGTCGCTTCGCTCACCGGCCGTCGCAGCTCGGCGAGCAGGTCGCGCGCCTCCCGGTTTCGCGCAAGCATCGCCTCGGTCGCCTCGTCGAGCGCGAGCAGCTTGCCGTCGTCGATCGGCTCCGCGGTCGGCTCGTCGTCGGGGATCGCGCGGAGCAGCGCGTCGAGCTCGTCGTCCGTCATCGCGCCGGCTCCGGTCGACGCCAGCCCAGCACCCGGAAGCGTCGCCAGCCGCTCGCCCCTGCGGCCTCCGCGGACAGCGCCGCGTCCCGGTAGGCCCGCACCGGCTCGCGCGCGCCGCCGTGCGCGTAGAACGACTCGATGAAGCGCTGCGCGGCGGCGTCGTCGACGTCGCCGTCGGTCGCGAGCACGCCGCTGGCGCCGAGCGCCACGAAGGCCTCGGCGAGGCTGATGGGCGCGGTCGCGGTCTCGGCGGTCCGGCAGCCGCTGAGCACCACCACGCCGACGCGCGGGGCGGCCACGAGCAGGTCTTCGAGCGAGAGCACCTGCCCGCCGGTGAGGTCGAGGTGCGCGTCCCACGCGCCCTCGCCGCGCAGTCGGCCATGACCGGCGAAGTGAAAGAGCGACGAGCCGTCGACGAGGTCCAGCACCGCGCGCCGCGTCGCCGCGTCCCCGACTACCACGCGCGCCTCGGTGAGCTCGGCCACGCGCGCTCCCTCGGCGCGGGCGTGCGGGAGGTCGCCGTCGGGGTCCGCGACCACCACGCGCGGGCCCGGGGCGGGCGCGCGCCGCGGCACGCCGGCGTGCGTCAGGTAGGCGATCCCGAACCGCTCCAGCCACGGCGCGCCGCTCGGATCCTGCGCGCGATGCAGCGCCCGCGCCCCTTCGGCCGCCGCGACGACGTAGAGCGACGTCACCCCCGCCAGGTCGTCGGCGAACGGCGCGAGCGCGGCGCGCGCGAGCCATCGATGGATCCGCGTCTCGGGCCGGATCACGAAGCCGAGCACGCGATCGCCGACCTGGCTCAGCGAGAGCAGCGCCTCGTCCGGCTCGAGCGCCTCGGCGACCGCGTCCGGCGACGCGACCTCGATCGAGATCGGCGCGACCCGCTCGAGGTAGCCCTCGATGTCGTTGAAGCGGCTCGCGAGCGCTCGCCGCTCGACGACCCGCTGCGCGTCGAAGGCCGGCAGCTCGGAGGTAGGCACGAGATCGCGCTCGCTCCGTGAGACCTCGTACCGCGCGCGCGCGTCGAGGTAGTCGCTCACCAGCGCGTCGAGGCGCTCGCGTCGCGAGGCCGGGAGCGCCTCGAGCCGGAGGCGCGTCTCGAGCTCTCGCTGCGGCATCGTGTGGAGGCGCTGGACGACCAGGAACGCGTCCCCCTCGCGGCCGGCCTCCAGGGCCCACCGGGCCGCGGACTCGTAGAGCCGGCGACGGTCCCGCCGGAACAGGGCGCGCGAGCCCTCCAGGTCGACGTGGGTGGCCAGCGACTCCACCTCGTCGATCGCGGCCAGCGCGTCGTCGGTGGCCCGGTCGAAGCGCCCGCGCTGCGCGCGCACCTGGGCGCGGCCGAAGCGCGCCCGCCACGCGTACTCGGACCCCACCCCGCCGCCCTCCTGCTCCGCGAGGCGCAGGGCCGAGTCGAACCGCATCTCAGCCGCGGTGAGCGCCCCCGACGCGAGCGCGATCTGGCCGGCGACGACCTCGGTGAACGGACCGGCGAACGACTCGCGGGCCGGGTCGAGGCGCTCCAGCTCGCGGAGCAGCGTGAGGGCCCGCTCGTGCCGGCCGTCGAGGTACTCGACCCACACGAGGTTCGCGACGTGGTTGGCCTCGTGCCTCGTCGAGCCCTGCTGCTGGGCGAGGCGGCGGGCCTCCTCGAACGCCGCGCGCGGCCGCGCGCGATCGACCTCGATGGCCCCCGCCTCCATGGCCTGCAGGAGCACCCAGCCCCGATCGTTGACGAAGTGCATCCAGAGCGGCGTGCCCTCCAGCCGCGGCGCGACGCGGTCCAGCGCCTCCACCGCCTCCGCGTGCTGGCCGGTGCGCGCGAGCAGGGGCGCGCGGGCCTGCGTCGCCAGCGCGGCCTCGACGTCCAGGCCGGAAGCCCAGGCGATCTGCTCCGCCTCGTCCAGCGCGGCCTCGGCGCGCCGGAGGCTCCCGCGCTCGAGCAGGACGTAGGCCCGGGTCCGCAGCGCCCGCGCGATGCCCTGCGCGTTCCTCGTCTCGCGGTCGAGCGCCTCGGCGCGATCGAGGCGACGGAGCGCGTCGTCGAAGCGCCGGGCGTACAAGGCCTGGTGCGCCGCGGCGCGGAGGCCCCTCGACGCCTCGGTCGGGACACCCGCGCTCGTCGCGGCCTCGGCCACGCGGTCCCACGCCGCGATCGCCGCGCTGACGTCCCCCTGGCTTTGCGCGACGCGCGCCAGCTCGACCCGCGCGGCGACGCGCGCCCGCGGCGAGAGGCGCTCCAGCGCTCCCTCGAGGAGGGCCTGCCGTCGCTCATCGGACGCGCTCTCGAGGCGCGCGCGGAGCTCCTCGGGGAGGGGGGCCGGGTCCGCCAGGCGGAACGACGCGCGGACTCGCCCCTCGGCGTCGCGGACCTCGAGCCGATCGCCCGCCGGCGCAGACTCGAGCTCCACGCGCATCAGGCGGTAGCGGCCTCGCTCCTCCTCACGCGCGACCGTCAGGTCGAGGCCGGCGTCCCCCCGCGCGATCTGCAGGGACAGTGGCTCGGCCGACCGCGGGACGCGCACGACGAGCTCGGCGCCGAGCACCACCGCGAGGCCGTCCCCGCCGTCGACGACCCGCTGCTCGTAGCCGAACAGCTCGGCGTCGATCGGGGGCGCGGCGCGACGGTCAGCCGGCCGATCGCAGCCCGCGACGCCGACGATCAGGCAACAGACAGCGCGGGCAGCGCGCGTGCGCGCAGCGGTGAGAGGAGCGGCCACGGTACGAGTTATTACTCGAACCGCTCGGGGCGCCTTTTCGCAAACCCGAAAAAAAGTCGGACGGGAACGCGCGGTTGGCCTGGCGCGCGCTCGTGAAAAGTCGCGGCCCATCGTTCGAGTACCTCCCCTCGTGAGGCGGCGAAGCACGCCGCGACAGATCCGCGCACCGCAGCTGCGGGGCGCGACATCGGGAGGAGAGCAGATGAAGAGTCACAAGCCCCTGAGTCACCCGCGCCGATGGGTGGCCCTGATCTCGGTCATGCTGTCGATCGGCTGCTCGGCGGGGGGCGTGCCCGCGGGCAGCACCACGAGCGCGGTGGAGGAGGCGGAGACGATCGAGCGCACCTCGATCACTCCGACGACCCCGGCGGAGCTCGCCATCAGCCGCGTCGAGGGGTTCGACCTCGAGCTGTACGCCCAGCGCGCCGACTTCGTCCTGCTCGGCCACGTCTCCGAGGCGCGCGCGCAGCGCGTCGTCTACCCGACGGGCGACGTGCGCGTCGAGACGCAGTTCACGATCCGCACCGAGGAGGCGTTCGCGGGTGAGCCGGAGGAGGAGCTGATCCTCACCGTCCGGGGCGGCGAGGTCGACGGCGTCCGCTCCAGCGTCTCGCACGCGGCCGAGCTGGCGATCGAGGACGACGTACTGCTCTTCGTCACGCGCGGCCCGACCCAGGATCGCGTGCTGGGCGGCGCGCAGGGCGCGCTCCTCGTCCGCGAGGGCATGATCGTGGCGACCGGTGAAGAGGTCGCGACCTTCGCGGAAGCGGTCATCAACGCGCGGGAGGGGGCGTGATGAGTCGCTCCACGCGCATCGCGGCGCTCGTGATCGCCGCGCTCGTCGGGCTCCCGCTGGCCGGGGCGTCCGCGTTCACCCTCGACCGGCGCTGGCACACCGGCGTGGTCGAGTACCACATCAACAACCAGGGCTTCCGCGGCTCCACGCTCCCGACCTCCGTTCAGAGCGCGGCCATCGAGGGCGGCGCGGACGAGTGGCAGTTCGAGGGCTGCTCGCCGTTCCAGTTCAACCGGCTGGGCGCCACGACGACCCGGATCGACAACGACGGTCGCAACGTCGTCCTCGTGCCCGAGATCTCCTCGCTGCCCGCCAACGCGCTCGCGCAGACGACGCAGCGGTTCCGTTCCGACGACCCGGAGCGGCTCATCGAGTTCGACATGGAGTTCAACCAGCACTTCGTGGTCGGCGTGCCCGGCAACGGGACGGTGATGAGCGGCGGCGGCATCGCCTTCGGCAACATGACGGGCTCGGGCTCCGAGGTGGTGCTCTCGGCGCTCGACAACGTCCATCCTGGCCTCGACTACTGGCGGGTCACCTTCGGTACGAGCTGCCAGAACGGCTGCTCGTTCGTGACGCCGGCGAACATCCCCGCGGGCGGCACCCACCTGGCCTCGAGCGCGGTGGCGCTCGGTGAGCTCGACACCGGGGCGTTCGGTCAGGAGACCGTGCTCAGCGCGATCGATCGCTTCGACGGCGGGACCGACTACTGGCGCGTCCGCGCGCTCCGGTCCTGCGGCACCGACCCGTCGACGTGCGTCCGCTCGCCGATCCTTCAGGTGCACCCGCCCGGGGTGAACCGGATGACCGGCGGCGGCGTTGCGGTGGCCAACGTGTTCGGCAACTCCAAGCCAGAGATCTTCCTCCTCGGCGTGGAGGAGGTCGACGGCGGGCTCGACAACTGGATCCTGGCGGTCCTTACCGACTGCGACGCGTCGCTGAGCTGCGCGGCTCAGAACTTCCACACCATTCCGACGCAAGGGACGGTTGTCACGGGCGGCGGGATCGCCGTCGGCGAGCTCGATGGCACTCCGGGCCTGGAGATCCTCATCGCCGGAATCGACAACTTCGACGAGGGCCACGACTACTGGCGTGCCAACGTGGTCGAGTGCACGAATGGCGCGGTCTGCACCGCGGGCACCACCATCATCCAGGTCGGCTCCGGCGGGACGACCCTCACCGGGGGCGGCGTCGCGATCGGCAACGTCGACGGCGACTCGGACAACGAGGTGATGCTGGGCGCGATCGACGTCTGGGAGGGCCTGGACTACTGGCGCGTGGCCCGGCTCGACGACGACTGCTTCGACACCGCCCCCGGCTGCAGCACGGAGATCACCCAGGTCCCCGGCGGCGGCTCGGTGATGAGCGGCGGCGGGGTGATGCTCGCCGATCTCGACGCCTCGGGGACCCCCGAGCTCGTCCTGAGCGGCATCGACAACTACGAGGACGGGCTCGACTACTGGCGGGTCGCCTTCGGCCGCGACTGCGACGGGGGGGTCTGTCCGATCGGGCGCGCCTTCTCGACGAGCGGCGCCCCGGGCACGACGGACATCCAGTCCGTCGCCGCGCACGAGTTCGGACACGCCGCCGGTCTCAATCACACGGCCGCGGTGCCCTCCGCGGTCATGACGTGCAGCATCGGGACGGGCATGCAGCGGCGTGATCTCACCTGCGACGACGTGCACGGGCTCCAGCAGCTCTACTCGACGTCGTCGGTCTGCCCCAACTTCGGCAAGGTGCAGACCCTGAGCACCGGCCTGGCCGACGCGGAGGGCGGACACGCGGTGGCGGTTGATCTCGGCGGATCCACGCACGGCGTGATGACCATCGCGGTCGAGCGCGGCGTGCCGAACCCTCGCTGGGCCATCGGCGTCGGGAGCGGCTGCAGCACGGTCACCGGGGAGTGCAGCTGGGCCCCCGCTCAGCGGATCCAGTCGGAGGCGGAGGCGCTGTCGAGCCCGAGCATCGCGGTCGGCCGCTTCGACGGTGACGCGGACGACGACGTCATCATCTCCGCGATCTCGACCGAGGCGGACGGAACCCAGGGCGTCCGCTACCGGATCGGCACGGAGTGCAAGTCCACGGGCTGCGAGTGGGGTGACGAGCACTTCAGGCCGCTGACGGGCGCGTCGCACCCGCTCACCGGCGGCGGCGTCGCCGTCGGTCGGGTCGTCGACGACGGCTCGGAGCGGCCGCAGGTGGTGATCGCGGCCATCGAGCGGCGCCCCGGCGCGCCGGACCAGTGGGTCTACGAGATCGGGATCGCGTGCGGCGCTGACGACTGCGTCTTCTCGGGCTTCCCGCAGAACGTCTCGTCCGGGGTCGATGACCTCGTCGGCGGCGGCGTGGACATCGGCTCGCTCGACACCAGCGGCACCGAGGAGGTGGTGCTGGCGGGGATCCGGACCGATCCGCTCGACTCCGACGACTGGGTGGTGGCGATCCTCCGGGACTGCAGCACCAACAGCTGCGTCTCCCCGTCGGCGCCGTTCACGGTCTCCGCGGCGGAGAACGGGCCGGCGATGATGTGCGGGGCCTCGCGTGGTCAGCTCCTCTCCGACGCGGCGGGCACGATGCGTGGCGGCGGCGTCTACGTCGGCGACCTGAGCGGCGGTCCGGAGGACGAGATCCTCATCAGCGGCATCGACGCTGGCGACGACCATCACTTCTATCGCCACGTGCTGCTGTCGAACTGCGACGTCGGCGTGCAGACCTGCCCCGCGCCTACCGCGGCGCGGGTCACCTCGAGCGGCGCGGCCGGGCTCAGCGGGGGCGGCATCACCGCGCGGCGGGTCGACGGCGACCTGGACTACGACGCGGTCCTCGTCGGCCTCGACACGGCGGGCCCGAGCGGCGCGTACTGGCGCGTGCGTAACCGGGTCGACCCCTGCGGGCTCTGACCTCTCGACGCTGAGATCGAGACGACTCCGGGGGCCTCGATCGAGGTCCCCGGAGTCCTTCGTTTGGCGGCTCGCGATCGAGCGCTCGGGTCAGCTCCAGAGGTCGTGCGCGAGCCGGTCGACCATCGCGACGGCGGCGTCGGCCGTGGGGAGCCCGGCGACCTCGACGAGGGCCGGGTCGTGGGTCCGGGCCGCCTCGTCGCGCAGCGCCACGATCGCCTCGCGGCGGGCCTCCTCGACGCGGGCGCGATCGGCCTCGCTCAGGCGCGGCTCGAGCCAGCCCGCGAGGGCCCACGACAGCTCGGCGTGGCGCAGCTCGTCGTCGGCGACCTCACGCATCGCGGCTCGGATCTCCGGGTCGCGCGCGGCGTCGGCCTGGTAGGCCCCGAGGAGGGCGCCGAAGGTCTCGCGCACGCAGCCCTCGACCGCGTTCTCGAGCGCGATGTCGAGCGCGCTCCGGCCCTCGATCGGGTCGAAGGTGCTCGTGCCCGGCTCCGCGCCGTAGCGCCGCGCGATCGCCCCCATCGACGCGGTGTGGCGGACCTCGTCCTCGCGCGCGGCCCGGGCCGCGTCGATCAGCGCGGGCGGCGCGCCGAGGCCGGTGAGCTCGTCGATCATCACGTCGAAGGCGTCCACCGCGCTCGCCTCGAGGACCGCGATCTGAGCGAAGAACGCGCCGACCGGGTCGCTCGCGCGGCCCGGGGCGTCGGCCCGCAGGCCAGCCGGTCGGCGGCCCACGCAGCCGAAGTCCTCCTCCTCGCGGATGACCTCGGAGGACTCCTCGGTGACCGCGCCGCTCGACTCGACCCGCACCGTGTGGCGGGTGGTCACCCACGGCGTGCCGCAGCCGCCGGACTGGCGGTAGCCGACGACGCGCCAGCCCCCGGGGATCTGGGTGACGCTCGTCGGGTCGGTCTCCGAGCACCAGATGTCGTAGCCGGCCCGCCACGCGACGAGCGCCGCCTCGTGGGCGGTGTCGATCGGGCCGAGGAGCCCGAGCAGCTCCGCCTCCTCCTCGAGCGCGTCGACCGCGTCGCCGGTCTGGGTGAGGAGCGCGCGTTGGTAGGTCGTCTGCTCGAGCTCGGTGATCGCGGCCACACACGCGGGCGTGTCGGTCGCGTCGGCGCAGCGCTCGCCTCGCTCGACAGTGATCTGCGGGATCCCGCCGGGGACGCTCTCGATCTGACCGATCCAGCTCGGGTCGCGGGTCAGGGTCAGGCCGTCGAGGGCCTGCCACCGACCGTCCGTCGAGCAGAGCCCGGGGGGCGGCGGCGGCGGCGGCGGGCCCGCGTCGAAGCCGGCCGCGTCGATCTCGCCCGCGTCGGGGATCGAGCCCGCGTCCACCGAGGTGTGCGACGTGTTGCAGCCCGCGACCACGGCGGCCGCGACGGAGGCCTGGGCGAGCCGGCGCAGGTACGGGCCGAGGCGGAACCCGAGCGTCGAAGTGATCAAGGCGTCGAGCTCGGCGCGGGCGGGGGTGGGGCGGTCGAAGGGGCGTCGGATCGTCATGCCACGGACCAGAGCGAAGGGTGTGCCAGCGCCAACGAGCGGCACGCCGTGCTCGAGCGCTTGGCCAAACTGTGCCGTCGGACCCGGGTGCGACTTGCCCGGTCCGGCCGGCTGCTCCACATGGGCGGGGATGCGCATCCTCTTCGTCATGGACCCCGTGTCGACCGTCCTCGTGGACGAGGACACCTCCTTCGCCCTGATGCTCGAGGCCCAGAACCGAGGGCACGCGGTCGAGCACTGCCTGCTCCGCGACCTCTTCGTCGACGGCGACCACGTCGGGGCCCGCGCCCGCGCCGCGACCTGTCAGCGCGACCCGGCCGAGCCGATCACCCTCGGCGAGCCGCGCGACCTCGATCTGCGGGCCGACGTGGACTGCGTCTTCATGCGCAAGGACCCGCCGTTCGACGTGCCGTACCTCTGGGCCTGCCAGGTCCTCGAGCACGCGCGCGGCGACACCCTGCTCATCAACGACCCGCGCGGGCTCCGCGACGCCAACGAGAAGATCTACGCGACCTACTTTCCCGAGCTGATGCCGGCCACGCTGATCAGCAGCGACAAGGAGCGCATCAAGGCGTTCGTCGCGCGCCACGGCGGGCGCGGCGTGATCAAGCCGCTCGGGATGATGGGCGGCCACGGGGTCTTCCTGATGAAGGAGGGCGACCCGAACCTGAACGCGACCATCGAGACGACCACCGTCGGCGGCACCACCCTCGCGATGGCCCAGGAGTTCCTCCCGTCGATCAAGGACGGCGACAAGCGCATCCTGCTGCTCGACGGCGAGTACCTCGGCTCGATCAACCGGGTCGCCCAGGGCGGCGACCTGCGCAGCAACATCCACGTCGGCGGCCGGGTCGAGGGCGCGGACCTGAGCGAGGACGACCGCCGGATCGTCGAGGCGCTCGCCCCGCGGCTCAAGGCGGACGGGCTCGTCTTCGTCGGCCTCGACGTGATCGGCGGCCGGCTCACCGAGGTGAACGTCACGAGCCCGACCGGGATCCAGCAGGCCTCGCGGATCAGCGGGCAGAACCTCGAGGCGAAGGTCCTCGAGTGGATCGAGCGCGCGGTGTGATCCACCTCGACGGCGCGCGCGTCCTCGTCCTCGGCTGGGCGGGGTCGACCGCCCGCCAGCTCCGGCCCCTCGCGCGCTACTACACGGAGCGCGGCGGGGTCCCGGTGACCGCGCGGGCGCAGGTGTTCGAGGCGATGCGCCGGCCGGACGGCTGGGCCCGCGAGGGCGAGTCGGCGGTGTCGGCGCTCCGCGAGGCGGGCGACGGGCCGATCTACGTCCACCTCTTCAGCAACGCCGGCTTCTGGATGTACGCGGCCGCGCTCGAGCGGCTGCGGGACGACGAGCGGGACCGGATCCGCGCGGTGGCGCTCGACTCGGCCCCCGGCTTCCCGCCCCGGGTGCGGCCGCGCTTCTACGCGGAGAAGGCCGCGATGGCGATGATGCCGATGGTGCTGCGCTCCCTCGGGCGCGCGCCCGAGGTCACCCACCCGCTCCTCACCCCGCCGCTCGAGCTGTTCATGCGCGGCTGGTACCACGTGAGCCCAGAGGCCCGCGACGCGGCCGAGCGCAGCCTCCGCACCGTGCGCGAGGTCGGCGACTGGCCGCTCCTGTTCCTCTACTCCACCGCCGACGTCCTCGTCCGCGCCCGCCACGTCGAGGCGTTCCGCGCGACCCTCGGGCAGCGCCCGACCCGCTCGGTGCGATGGACCGACAGCGGCCACATCAAGCACATGCTGACGCACCGCGAGGCCTACTTCGACGCGCTCGAGGCGTTCTTCGCCGACCCGCCGCCGCCGCGGCCTCGCCTCGCCAACCCGAGCCCCAACCCGAGCCCGGCCGGATAGTCGACTGGCCGGCGGCTCCCTCCGCCGCCAGCTCGAGCGGCCAGCCGAGGCGCCAGCCTGGCGTCGATCCCGCGTCGCGGTCGGCTTGGCCCCACCCTTGCTCTGACGGCGGCCCATGAGCGCCCGCGTCGTCCGCCTCCTCGCGATCCTCCTCTGCCTCGCCAGCCCCCTGGCCGGTTGCGCCGTCGACTCGCCCGACGGCATCGACGACGTGGGCCTCGTCCCGGGCGGCAAGGCCGACGGCTCGGACTACTCGCCCTGCGAGCTCGACGCGGTGGTCGCCTACCTCAACGGCGGCCCGAGCGAGGCCGAGCTCTACGAGAGCGGCCTGCACCGCCGCGCGTCGAAGAACCTCGCCGAGGCATTCGCGGGGCCGGACGGCGCGCGGGGCACCGACGACGACGGCTTCGCGGACATCGCCGCGGTCGACGCGGTGAGCTGGGTCGGCCCGGTGGCGATGCGCCAGCTCGTCGAGATGGTCCAGGACCGCTGCCTCGCGCCGGCGGCCCCCTCGGCCGAGGTGATCATGTCGCCTCAGCCCTACGAGCAGAGCCACGTCGCGACCGTCGAGGCGCTCATCCGCGAGGTGCCGGACAACGGCAGGATCGACATCGCGATGTACAGCTACTCCGACGCCAACGTCGGCGACGCGCTCGAGGACGCGGTGCGCCGCGGCGTCCGGGTGCGCTTCCTCTTCGAGAGCGCCAACGCGGACCGCTCGAGCCCCGAGGGCTCCAAGAGCGCGCGCCTCGAGGAGATGGGCGTTGAGGTCCGGTACGTGAACAAGATCATGCACCACAAGTTCGCGATCCTGAACGGGCCGCGCGACGACCTCGCCCTCGCCGAGACCGGCGTCCTCGTGACGGGCAGCGGCAACTGGTCCAACGGCGCGGCCACCCGCTTCGACGAGAACACCCTGGTGTTCCGCGGCAACTCCGAGCTCAACCTCCGCTACCAGCGCGAGTTCAACTACCTCTGGGACAACGGCCGCGAGTTCGTGTGGAACGAGGACCTCGCGCCGATCGGCCACCTCGACATCACCG
>JAUHXR010000372.1 GCA_030426845.1 Polyangia bacterium
TCGCGGCCGCGCGCTACGCGGACCTCGCGGCGCACCACCCGGACGAGGACACGCGCCAGCGCGCCGCCGCGGTGCTCGACGTGCTGACTCCGGTGGCGAAGAGCTTCCCGGCCGAGCACGGCTACGAATCCAACGCGCTCGCGCTCCAGATCCACGGCGGCTACGGCTACTCGAGCGAGTACCCGGTGGAGGCGTGGCTGCGCGATCAGAAGCTCAACTCGATCCACGAGGGCACGACGGGCATCCAGGGCCTCGACCTGCTCGGCCGCCGCGTGGTCGCCGGCCAGGGCGCGGGCCTGCGGGCGCTCCACGCCGAGATCGAGGCGGACCTCGCGCGCGCGCCCGAGGACATCGCGGCGGCGGTCCGCGCCGCGCTCGCCCGGACCGAGGCGCTCACGATGACCCTCGCGCAGCGCGGCCTCGCGGGTGACCTCGCGGGGATGCTCGGCCACAGCGCGGACTACCTCGAGCTGTTCAGCGTCCTCGTGGTCGGCTGGATGCACGCCAAGCTCGCGGCCGCGGTGGAGGCGCGCGAAGACGCCTTCGCCGACGGCCTGCGGCGCGGCGCGCGCTACTGGGCCGCGACGGAGCTGACGCGGGTCGAGGCGCTCGCCGCGCGGTGCGAGTCGGCCGAGGACAGCTACCTCACGATGACCGACGAGGCGTTCGGATGACCTCGGCCGCGGAGGCGCGAACGGGTCTTCCCCGCTCGCGCGCAGCAGACGCTTCTCCCACCCTCCTCTCCTCCCGGGCTTCCGCCAGCGCACCTCTGGCCGATCCAGTCGAGGCCGCAGCCCAGCCGGCCACCTCATCCCGAGCAGGGGGCTGCGGCGGCTGGATGCGATGGATGCTCTCGGTCGTCTGCGCGCTCGTGCTCCTCGCCTCCTCGCCGCTCACGCAGGCGCAGGGCGTCACCCGCGTCGCGGTGCTCGCGCCTGCGCCGATGCAAGACGCCTTTCGCGAGGCGCTCGCGGTGGAGCTCGCGGCGCGCGCGGCCGAGATCGTCGAGTCGACCGACGGCGCGGACTTCGTGGTCCGCCTGGTGGACGGCGACGGCGGCGCGAGCCTCGATCTGCGCGCGGCCGGGAGCGAGCGCGCCCTTCGTTCGCCGCGCCTCGACGCGACCGACCCGCGGACCCTCGCGGTGGTGGCGGCGAGCCTGCTCGACGAGGCGCTCGAACCCGACGCCGCGCCGGCCCGAGAGACGCCCGCGGCGGTGGATCCGGCGACCGCGCGGATCGCGGCCGACCTCGACGCCCCGTCCGCCGTGGCGCCGCCGGCCGAGCCCCCGTTCTTCCGCGACCCTCGCGGGAGGGCCACGCCCACGCCCCCGCACGTGGTGGCGGAGCACGGCGCGGTCTTCGGCGTGGACCTCGGCGGCGTCGGCTTCGTGAACCACACCCACGCGGGCGGCGGCGGCCCGCTCCTGCGCGTGCGTGGCGGCTACCGCTACCGCCGTGTCTTCCGCGCGACCCTCTCGCTCGAGGGCGCCGTGCCGACGCAGGAGGACGCGGGCGGCGTGGAGCTCCAGGGCCTGCTGCTGCCGTGCGCCGAGATCAGCGCCGGCCCCGAGATCGGCCCGGTCACCCTCCACATCGGCGCGCGGGCCTGCCTCTTCCTCCAGGAGTGGCGCTTCTTCTCGTTCACCTTCGGGAGCTTCGACGAGGAGCGGGTCGTCTCGGGCTACGCCGCGGGCGGCTTCGTCGGCGGCTCGATCTACGTGGGCGACGACCTCGCGCTCTGGCTCCGCGCCGACCTCGCGGGCGCGGAGCCGGACCTGATCGATCCCGTCTCGGAGACCGACCTGCTGCGCCGGCGCTGGGCGCTCTTCGGCGGGATCTCGGTCGGGTTCCTCTTCGAGTAGAGCCCTGCCGGCCACGCGGGAGCTCGTATCGCTCCGCGGCGCGGCGCGGTTGTCGATTCTGACGAGAAGAGCTCGCGGGTTGGTTTCGAGAGTCGTTCTTGACTCTCGAACGCTACCGATAGCGTTTGAGAGTCGATTTCGACTCTCAGTCGACAGGCGTTCTCGATCGAGAGTCAGAATCGACGGCGGAAACCTACCGGCGGGCTTCGGCGTCGATTCTGGGGCTCGGCCGGGGCGAGCGGTGGCGTCGCGGGGTCGGGGCCACGTCTCGGAGCGGACCGGGGGCGTCCGAGCGTCGAAATCACCGCCGCGCGTGGTGGCGGAGCGCCGCGCGAACTACGCTCGGGCGCGATGAGCACCCGTGACGACCTGGACCGCGCGCTCGAGCCCGTGCTCGCGCTGCTGCGCGACGTCGACCCGTCCGACCCCGCCGCGGTCGCGACCCTCAACGAACGGCTGCCGCCGGGGGGCGAGACGCTCACCGCGCTCGCCGCGGTCGTCCGCGAGGGCGTCGACGCGGGCTGGCTCGCCGAGCGCGAGAACGCGGGCATCCGCTTCGGCCGCGTGCGCAAGGCGGCGTCAGACGACGAGCACAGCATCGACTGCGTCCACATGGACCAGCCCGGCCCCGGGCACACGCACCCGAACGGCGAGATCGACCTCTGCTTCGCGGTCTCCGGCCAGCCCACCTTCGACGGCAACCCGCCCGGGTGGACGGTCTACCCGCCCGGCTCGTGGCACGTCCCCACCGTCGCGGGCGGCGTGATGGACATCCTCTACTTCCTCCCCGGCGGCGCGATCCGCTTCGAGCCCCGCCCGGAGTAGTCGCGACCCCTGCGCTACCGTCTGCCTCGTGCCCCTCGACCTCGACGCCCTCGGCATCTCCCCTCCCGGCCCCGGCGCGGATCCCGAGGCGCCCGAGGTCGCGCTCCACTGGCTGGTCACGATGGCCGCGCTCACCGAGCAGGCGGCGCCACCCGAGGCGCCTGCGGTCGCGACGCGCGCGGTAGAGCAAGCACAGGCCAAGCGCCCCGACCGCGACGTCACCCTCGGGCAGCTCCACATCGACGCGGCCTCGAGCGCGCGGCGCGCGGCCGCGATCCTCGAGGCGACCGGACCCGACGCCGCCGTGATCGCGATCGGCGACGACGACGGAGTCACGGTGGCGCTCCGCGCGCTCGGCGCGACCGACGTCCACGCGGTCGACCTCGACCCGCGGCTCCTCGCGTGGCTCGGCGCGCACGGGGTCGAGACGACCCTGGCTGACGTCCTCGGCTCGTCGGTGCCCGAGCCGCTCCGGCGCCGCTTCGACGCGGCGGTCACCGACCCGTTCCGCGACCTCGACGGAGGCCTCGGCTTCCTCACCTACGCCGCCGCCTGCGTGCGCCCGGGCGGGGATCTGTTCTGGGTCGATCACCCGGCCTGGAACTACGAGCACCACGTCGTCCGCGACGCGCTCGCGTCCCTCGGCTGGCGGGTCACCGAGGAGCGCCCGTCGCTCCACCGCTACCCGCTCGCGCCCGGCGAGCTCGAGCCCGTCGCGGCCGCGTACCCCGAGCACGCGGCGGAGATCCGCGCCCTCGCCGCTCGCTGCGCGGCGTGGTCGGACCTCTACCGCCTGCGCCGTACCTGAGGCGACGGCTCAGGCCGCACCGCGGGCTGCGCGAGGCGGGCTGCGCGAGGCGGGCTGCGCGAGGCGGGCCGCGCGCGGCGGGCTGCCCGCGACCGACGCGACGCGCGACCGCGTGACGACGGCGCCGTGAGAGGCGCCGCCGCGAGTCGCGCCGGAGCTCAGCCGCGCTTGAGCGTCTCGCCGAGCTTGCGCTCCTTCGAGACGAACTCGATGAAGTCCATCTTCGTGAGCACCGCCTGCACCGCGCGGTCCTCGTCGATGATGATCGCGACCTCGCCGCGCTCGAAGAGCTGCGGGAGATGCTCGACCGGGTCGTGCGGGCCGAGGGTCGACACGCGGCGGACCATCACCTCGGCGAGCGGGGTCTCGATGTCGCGGCCGTCCACCAGGAAGTGGAGCATGTCCGACTCGGTCACGATGCCGCTGAGGCGGCCGCCCGTCACGCAGGGCATCTGCGAGATGCCGTGCGCCTTGAACACGCGCACCGCGTGGCCGAGCGACTTGTCGTCCTCGATCGTGATGACCTCCTTGGGAGGCAGCGCGCGGATCATGTCGCCGATCGTCCCGAGCCCCGCCTGCTCCTCGAAGAAGCCGCTCTGGCGCATCCAGGTGTCGTCGACGAACTTGGTCATGTAGTTGCGGACCGAGTCCGGGAGCAGGACCACCACCGTGCTGCCCTTCGGCATGTCCTTGGCGACCTGGAGCGCGGCCCAGACCGCGGTGCCGCTCGAGCCGCCGCAGAGCAGGCCCTCCTGGCGGATGAGCTGGCGCGCGACGCGGAACGAGTCCTTGTCGTTGCTCTTGATCCAGCGGTCGACCAGATCGCGGTCGAGCACATCGGGGATGAAGTCGTAGCCGATGCCCTCGACCTTGTAGGACTTGATCTCGCCGGGGCCCGCGAGGATGGATCCGTCGGGGTCGACGCCGATGATCTGGCAGCTCGGGACCTCGCGCTTGAGCACCCGCGCGACACCCGTGATCGTGCCGCCCGTGCCCGCGCCCGCGACGAACGCGTCGATCTTGCCGCCGGTCTGCTCGAGGATCTCCTGGCCGGTGGTCAGCTCGTGGGCGAGCGGGTTGTCCTCGTTGCCGTACTGGTCGAGGATGTGCGCGTTCGGGAGCACCTCGCGCAGGCGCTGCGCGACGCTGATGTGGCTCTCCGGCGCGTCGAAGGCCGCCTCGGTGGGCGTGCGGATGATCTCGGCGCCGAGCGCCTCGAGCACCACCTGCTTCTCGCGGCTCATCTTCTCCGGCATCGTGATGATCATCCGGTAGCCGCGGACCGCGGCCGCCATCGCGAGGCCGATGCCGGTGTTGCCGCTGGTCGGCTCGATGAGCGTGTCGCCCGGCTTGATGTCGCCGCGCTTCTCCGCCTCGAGGAGCATGCGCACGCCGATGCGGTCCTTGACCGAGCCGCCCGGGTTCATGAACTCGAGCTTGCCGAGGAGGCGGCAGGGCAGGTCCCGGCCGATGCGGGACAGCTCGATCAGCGGGGTGTGCCCCACGGTCTCGAGCACGGAGGGCATGATTCCATCGTGAGCGGCCATGGGGCGTGGCTAGCCGAGGCGAGCCCGGAAAGCCAGCCGAAAACCGGGGCTCGCTCACTCGTTAGGGCGATGTTGGGTCCCGGATGGCGCGGCCATCCTGAGCGCGATGACGGCCGCCGCTCCGCCCCTGGGCTCCGACCTGCGTTGGCACCCCTCGACCGGGTACACTGCCGCCGTGCACCGCCAGCCGGCCTCCGAGGACGACGACGCCACCCTGGACCGCGAGGGGCGCTACTACCGCAGCCTCCTCGACCTCGGGATGTGCGAGGAGCCCGGCCCGCTCCTCGAGCAGGCGCTGCAGCTCCTCGTCGATCTGACCGGCGCGCGCGAGGGCTTCATCGAGATCGCGGACGAGAACGCGCCCGGCGAGGGCTGGAGCGCGGCCCGCGGGATGGACGAGGCACGGATGGGCGAGATCCGCGCCACCATCTCGCGCGGGATCATCGCCGAGGCGATCGCGACCGGCGAGACGGTCCTCACCGCCTCGGCGCTCAAGGACCCGCGGTGGGGCGAGCGCGACAGCGTCCGTCAGCACTCGATCGAGGCGGTCATCTGCGCGCCGATCGGCCGCGAGATCCCGATCGGGGTCGTCTACCTCCAGGGCGGGCGCGACTCGCTCCAGGTCTTCGCCAACGAGAACCAGCGGCGCGTGAGCTACTTCGGCCGCGCGATCGCGCCGTTCCTCGAGAGCGCGATCGCCCGGATGCGCGCCCAGCCGAGCGGGCCGGCGACGGGGCCGTTCGCGGCGGTGAAGTACCGCAGCCCGATCATGCACGAGGTGGTGGAGCGGCTGCGGCTCGCGGCGCCGCTCGACGTGCACGTCCTGTTGACCGGCGAGACGGGGGTCGGCAAGACGCTCCTCGCCAAGTCGATGCACGCCTCGGGGCCGCGCGCGGCGGGGCCGTTCATCGAGGTGAACTGCGCCGCGATCCCCGACGCGCTGCTCGAGAACGAGCTCTTCGGGGCCGAGGAGGGCGCGCACTCGACCGTCCCGCGCGGCGGGGTGCTCGGCAAGGTCGAGGCGGCCGAGGGCGGGACGCTGTTCCTCGACGAGATCGGCGAGCTGAGCCTCAGCTCGCAGGCCAAGCTGCTCCAGCTCCTCCAGTCGCACACCTACTTCCGGCTCGGCTCGTCCGAGGAGCGCAAGGCCGACGTGCGGGTAGTCGCCGCGACCAACCTCGACCTCAAGCACGAGGTGAAGGAGAAGCGCTTCCGCCAGGACCTCTACTACCGGCTCAACGTCCTCGAGGTGCGCGTGCCGACGCTCGAGGAGCGCGACGAGGACGTCGCCCTGCTCGCCCAGGCCTTCGCGCGGAGCGCCGGGGAGCGACACAACCTGAGCGTCCGCCGGCTGTCGGCCGGGGCGATGCGCGCGATCACGCTCGCGGAGTGGCCGGGCAACGTGCGGGAGCTGGCCAACAAGATCGAGTCGGGCGTGCTGAACGCGCACCTCCGGGGCTCGCCGGTGGTCGAGGCGGCGGATCTCTTCGCCGCGGCGGCGCCGCCGAGCGAGGAGGAAGACTCCTTGACCCTCCAGGAGGCGACGCGCCGGTTCCAGAAGCGCCTCGTCGAGTCGGCGCTCCGCGAGACCGACTGGAACGTGTCGGAGGCCGCGCGCCGGCTCGATGTGGCGCGGAGCCACGTCTACAACCTCATCAAGCTCCACGGCCTCACCCGCGCCGGGGGCTAAGCGCCCGAACAAAGTCCGGGAACGCCGGGCGACGTCCTCGTCCTCGTGCACGTCCTCGTGCACGTGCTCGTCCTCGCCCTCGTGCTCGTGCACGTCCTCGCCCTCGTGCACGTCCTCGTGCACGTCCTCGTGCACGTCCTCGTGCACGTGCACGTCCTCGCGTCCTCGCCCTCGCGCACGTCCTCGTGCACCTGCACCTACGCGTGTCCGTTCACGTACGCGGGCCCCGGCCCGCCCGAGCCGCCGAGACGCAGCCCTCGCGACCGCAACGATCAGCCCACGCGGCGCCCGCCAACGCCAGGCAGCGCAGCGCAGCGCCGACGGGCTACATCGCGCCGATCCACTCGGCGAGGCAGCGGCGCTCGTCGAGGGTGAGCGACGAGTCGAGCGGCATCGGGTCTCCGCACTCGCCCTCCGTCGCGAGGACCTTGTCGAACAGGAAGCTCGCTTGCGGGACCCCGGGGACGACGATCGCGCGGTCCCGGCAGGCGTCGTGGATCGAGCGGGCCGCGACCACGCGGGCCGACACCCCGGGGCTCACGAGGTCGAGCTCGGCCTTGGGCTCGTCCGCGTCGTGGCAGTCCGCGTCGGCGCAGCGCGGCCTCAGGACCTGCGCGACCACCGCCGCCTCGTCCGCGCAGCTCATCGACACGCCCGGGCCCGCGTCGGGGAGCGCCACCGGGCGCGCCGGCGTCGCCGCGTCGTCGCAGCCCGCGAGGGCGACCACGGCGACCAGCGCAGCGAGGGCCGCGCGCGTCACGGGGCGGTGAAGAGGCAGCGGGTGATCGGCTGCACGATGTCGCGCTGGACGTAGAGGAAGTAGTCGCGGCCCGACTCGAGCGCGGGCGGCTCGCCGGTCGTGGGGACCCGCTGGATCACGCCGCCGCCGACCTCGCCGTAGCGCATCCCGCAGCTCATCGCGGGCGCCTCGGGCTCGACCCGGATCGCCCAGAGCGTGCCGTCGGGCAGGTCGAAGTTGGGCGGGGCCCCCGGCGCCTGCGCGTCCGCCTCGAGGATCGAGACGTAGCGCGCGCCGCCGCCCGTCCAGCGGATCGTGCCGTCCGCGTCGATGCCCTGACCGTCCTCGCAGCGCGCCGGCTGGAAGTCGATGATGTCGCGGAAGAACGGCGCGAACGGCGGCAGCGCGCGCGCCTCCTCGACCTCGATGCCGCGGCGCGCGAGCTCGGCGACCACGAACGCCTCGAGGCGCGGGCGGTCGGTCGTCGGCAGGCCGGTCACCGACCGGTCGAAGCCGTTGTTGTCGGCCGGGTCCTCGACGAAGCCGAAGGCGGCCGAGTCGGTGAGCCCGCCGAACATCGCGAGCGCGGCGTCGGAGACCGAGTCGATCCAGAGCGGGCCCGCCTCGGTGTCCCAGGCCGCGGGGCCGGACGGAGTGGCGGACGCGGTGTGGCAGCAGGCGCAGGCGCTCGCCTCGGCCTGCTCGCGCACCCACGCGAGCTCGGCGAGGTAGGCGTCGTCGGCGAGGCGCGGATCCGACGGGTTCGTCGTCACCTCGGGGGGCATCGCGTAGTAGGGCCGCTGCGACCGCACCACCGCGCAGTCCGCGTAGTCGACGAAGGCGCGCCCCGGCTCGGTGGAGGCGCTGATGATCGGGAGGGTACAGACCTGGCCGCCCGGCCCGGCGCCCGGAGGCTCGCCGGGGAGCGGATCGCGGCACGTCGGCTCCTCGGGCACGATCGCGCCGCCGACCTCGTCGCTCGCGACGCACGAGCCGCAGACGGCGCCAGGGGTGAAGGTGCCGCCCGCGAAGGTCTCGCACCCGTTCTGGG
>JAUHXR010000373.1 GCA_030426845.1 Polyangia bacterium
GACGGCGCGTTCCAGCGCGACGCGCGGGTTCGCGAGGCGCGCTTGGCCGAGCTGCGCGCCGCGATCGAGCGCGCCCCCGTCGACCCGGCGCTGCTGCGGGCGGTGCGGGCGCAGATCCGGGCCTTCCCCGGGACCCCGCGCGTGATCCTGCGCTCGAGCACCAACGCCGAGGACCTCGCCGGCTTCACCGGCGCGGGGCTCTACCGCTCGATCGTGATCGGCGGCCGCGCGAGCGATCGCGAGATCGCCGACGCGCTGCGCCAGGTGTGGGCGAGCGTGTGGCTCCAGGGCGCGTACGAGGAGCGCGCCTGGTACCGCATCGACCACAACGCGGTCGCGATGGGTGTGCTCGTGCAGCCCTTCGTCGACGGCGCGGTCGCCAACGGCGTCGCGCTCACCGCGAACCCGTTCTTCGAGGGCCGGCCCGGGTTCTTCATCAACGCCCAGGCGCTCGGCGGCACGGTCACCGGCGCGGCGGGCGAGGAGATCCCCGAGCAGCACCTCGTCTACACCTACATGGGCTTCGAGCCCGAGCTGCTGTCGCGCAGCTCGCGCAACGGCGGCACGCCGCTGATGAACGAGCCGGAGCTGCTCGCGCTCGCGCGGGTCCTGCAAGACATCCACGAGACCTTCGTGCCGCTGTGGACCAGCCGGCAGACGCACCTCCCGGTCGGCGGTCAGATCGCGGCCGAGGTGGAGTTCCTCGTGGCGGGGGCGGATCACCACGTGGTCATCCTCCAGGCGCGCCCCTACACCGTGGTCTACCAGGAGGGTCAGCGATGAGCGTTCACGGGCGGGTCTGCGTGTTCTGTGGCTCCTCCGACGGGGCCTCGCCGCGCTACGTCGAGGCGGCGCGCGCGACCGGGCGCGCGATCGCGGAGCGCGGGCTCGGGCTGGTGTACGGCGGCGCGGCGATCGGCACGATGGGCGCGGTGGCCGACGCGGCGCTCGAGGCGGGCGGCGAGGTGATCGGGGTGATGCCGCGCTCGCTCGCCGATCGCGAGATCGCCCACCGCGGGCTCACCGAGCTGCACGTCGTCGAGGGGATGCACGAGCGCAAGGCGCTGATGACGCACCTGAGCCAGCGCTTCGTCGCGCTGCCGGGCGGGCTCGGCACGCTCGACGAGCTGTTCGAGGCGATGACCTGGGCGTGGATCGGCATCCACGATCACCCGATCGGGCTGGTGGACGTCGACGGCTACTGGGGCCCGCTCCTCCACGCGCTCGATCACTTCGTGGAGCAGGGCTTCGTGCGCAAAGCGCAGCGCGATCGGCTGCGCGTCGCGACCTCGTTCGAGGCGCTGCTCGAGGCGCCGTGAGCGAGCCGTCGGCCCCGGGGGAGCCCGCGTTCGAGGCGGTCGAGAAGCGGCACAACCCGTGGATGACCGGCCTCGCGGCGATCCCGCTCGCGCTCATCCCGGTGCTGCTCGTGGCCGCGGCGATCACCAAGCCGTTCGTGGCCGTGTTCTGTTTTCACGCGACGGTGATCGGGCTTGGCGCGCTCGGCTACGTGCGCCGGCGCAAACCGTTCGCGCGGCGGGTACCGGTCGAGGTGCGGGTCGAGCCCGACGCGTGCCTGGTAGATGAGGCGCGCATCCCGCGAAGCGAGATCCAGCGGGGCGACCGCGACGGGCGGGGGGTGACCCTTCGCTGCCAGCGGCTTCGCGAGGTGGAGCTGGAGATGGGGAGCGAAGAGGACGCGCGCGACTTGCTCGGTGCGCTCGAGCTCGACGCGACCCAGACGACCGCGACCTACCGTGGCATGAGCCGGACCCAGGCGAGCACCGTCCGCGCGGTGGCGACCACCTTCGGCATGCTGCTCGGGTCGATGGTCTTGTCCGGGGTCCTGGGTGCGCTCCACCCCGCGGCGGGCGGCTTGGGCGTGTTGATCGGGATCGCGGTCATGCTCGCGCTGGTCTTCGCGCCCACCCGGATCGAGGTGGGCGGCGACGGCGTGCTCACCCGCTGGCTCGGCCGCGAGCGGTTCGTCCCCTACTCCGAGATCGTGAGCGCCTACTCCGCCATCGAGGGGATGGGACGGGGCAAACGCGCGGTGGTGGTCGTGCACCTGGAGGCCGGCGAGATCTGGAAGCTCCCGATCGGCACGCCCGGCTGGGGCGGCGAAGCGCGGGCGGACGCGATCGCCACCCGGATCGAGGACGCGCGCCAGGCGTACGAGCGCGGCGCGGTGATGCCGGAGTCCCTGCGCCGCCCACCGGACGCGAGCTTCGGCGCCTGGGTGCGCCGGCTCCGCGCGGGCGAGCGGGTCGGCCACCGCGAGGCGGTCGTCCCCCGCGAGCGCCTCTGGCGCGTGGTCGAGGACGCGGCCGGCGACCCGGTCGAGCGCGCCGCCGCCACCGTCGCCCTCGGCCCGGCGCTCACGCCCGACGAGCGCGCCCGCCTCGCGCGAGTGGTCAAGCGCACCGCCGCGCCCAAGCTCCGCGTCGTCCTCGAGTCGGCCGCCGGGGCCGAGGAGCGCGAGCTGGCCCAGCACCTCGAGGAGCTCGACCGCGACCGCCAGGCGCCCGCGAACAAGGCCTGATCGCGAGCTGCTTGATCGGATCGCGAGAGTCGCCACCATGGCATCGATGACCGACGCCCTCCGCGCCGCCTTCGCGCTCACCGACGACGACCTCGCGCACAACCGCCGCGGCGAGCTGAGCCCCGCCCAGGCCGCGCGCGCGACGAAGGCCACCGGCGACGACGCCACCTTCATGGCGGGCTTCGCGGTGCTCTTCGCGATCGTGATGTACGGCGTCCTCTGGTTCATCTGGGACAGCGGCGCGTTCGATCGGATGAGCGGCGGCGGCGGGCTGGTGATCGCGATCGCGGGCGGCTTCCCGACCGCGGCGATCGCCTGGGCGATCTGGACCTGGGTCGTCCACCGCCGGAGCCGCGGCGCCACCCAGGTCGCGGTCGCCGAGGGCGCGGTGGAGACGAACACCCGCCGCTACCGGGGCGTCGCGCTCCACCAGGTCCTGATCGACGGCGAGGCCTTCGACGTCACCCCCGAAGCGCAGGCGGCGATCGGCGCGCTGAGCCACGCGCGGCTCTACTACGTGCCGGTCTCGCGGGTGGTGGTCGGCGCCGAGGCGATCGACGCCGAGTGATCGGGAGCGGCGCTCAACTGTATCAGGTCAGTCTGTTGCGAAGAGCTCCCGAACATGGAGCTGGCGAAAGGGTCATTGATGCTGCTCGCGAGCATGTCATTCGGCTGCAACTCTTGCACCGCGTCTACGTCAGGAGCATCCACGGCGATCCTCGGATTCGAGGGACAAGCCACGCTCTACCTTGCCGGCGGCAGAACCGAACCACGCGGCGCGCGTCGTCGGACACGGGATTGCGATCGGTGTCTGGAAACCTGTCGGGAGTGGCGAGAAAGAGACTGGCGGCTCTTGCCATGCCGTCGCGTGGCAATCCAACAACCGAATCCACCACCCGATCGCCTCGACTCGCGCGCGCTACCGTCGCCAACGTAGGCTAGCCGTCCGCGAGGAAGTTTCCAAAGGACGAACCGGCCGGCCCCGTGATCGTCGAAGACAACCTTCCCGTAGAATCGAAGACGAAGACCGAATCGATTCCCGGGCTGCCCACCGCGATGTCCGTCGATCCGTCGACCGAGGTGCCAGCAACCCGCTGAATCGCGAACCCGTAGGCTGTGAAGCCGGCGACCGGACAGGGGATCTCCACCGGTGTTGAGGTCAGACCCGTCGCGGAGTTCGCAAACAGGTACGCCATGCCCGCGGTACCATCGGTGGCCGCTCCCACCGCTAGGTCGGATCGACCGTCGCCAGTGAAATCCGCGACGACGAACGAGGTTCCAAAGCTCCCCGCGCGTCCAAGAGGCACTCCCGTCGGGGATGGGGAGCTGATGACGACGCTGGCCGCGGAGCGGAGCCCGTCAGGGCTCCCGTAGTGGACGTAGACGCGGCCGGCGCGAAGTGCGATGCCCACGTCCTCGATCGACGAGACGACAGCGTCAGCCAGCCCATCACTGTTGAAGTCGCCTCTCAGAGACACCCTCACCCCCAAGCTACCGCCGGCTTGGGCGTTGGCACTGACGATGACCTGTGAGCGGGCGGCGAGCTCAGCGCGATCGGAAGTGCCACGAAACAGATACACGCGGCCGCTGTTCGGCATCGTCGCTCCTGCCTCGCCTGGTGCCGAGGCAAGGAGGTCGACGAACCCATCACCGTCAACGTCACCCTGAGATGCAAGAGCAAAGCCGAAGGTGCCTTGCGTCGCCGGGTTGGGAGTATCGAGGATGGTCGGGGTCGCGCCCAGACCGGAGCTTCCCCCCCAGAACACATACACCCGACCAGAATCGACCGCTCCGGCGCGGTCCTGCCGCGGAGCACCGACGACCACGTCGGAGTACCCGTCACCGTCGAGATCTGCGCCCGCACCGAGCACCCCGAACTCGTCTTCCGACACGATCTCGCTGGGTATCACGAGCGTCGGACCGGGCTCCAGGCCACCAGGCTGGCCGCGAAGGATTCGGAGGTAAGGAGTCTCGCCCGCAGTAGTCTGGTTCCCCGCCACCAGATCGCCGAATCCATCGCCGTCGATGTCGCCAGCGAACGAAAGACTACTCCCGTAGAACGTCCTCCCGCTGGCTGGTCGGTGGATCCGGGCGGCCATCGAGAAGTCGGGGGAACGGAACTCATGCACGGCGCCGGTCTGCGCACCGCCCATCGCTTCGATTGGCGCGCCGACGATCAGGTCCACGTCCCCGTCCCCGTCCACATCCGCCGGATCTCGCCCGACGTCTAGATAGCGAGGGGTGGAGTATCCCGAGCATCCGGCCAGGTTGCACGCCCGCGCGCGCCAGACGTAGCGACGCCCCACCGGCGGGAGAGTCGAGACTGGTAGGTCCTCCTCGAGCGTCAAGGATGACTCCGAACCGGAGTACTCTAGAGCGCCGTCGAAGGTGCAGGTACCACGCGTTGCGGCCTCACATGACGAAGTCAGCTGGAGCTCGATCCGTGAGGCCGTCGGGTCGGCTTCCCAGCGAAACGTCGGCCGTCGCGATCCACTGCCCACCCCTGTGGAGAATCCGTTCCAAGGCGATGTGACGACGAGATCCGAAGGAAGCGAGATCCCTGCGTCAGTCCCCCCATCCGCGCTCTCTCCCGCATCATCAACCGGCCCTCCGTCTCGCGGACCTGCCTCCACGTCTCCCGCATCCCCGGAGCCGTAGGTGAAATCGTCGGGGCCGGGCACGATCAGCGAACACCCACTGAGCCAGAGCGCGAACGCGCAAGCCACCAAGGACGCAGACTTGTCTTGATGCATACAGGCACCGTATCACGCGGCGCGAGACGCAAGGGACACCGTGTACGGCAGAATAGATGCCGGCCAACATGCCAACACGCCTCCCCTCAGCGCGGGCGCCAGCCGAGGACGCCGGCGCGGCAGAGCTCCTCGATCCACGCGTCGGCCGGGTCGGGGGCGACGGCCGCGGCGAGGGCGTCCCGGTCGCCGTGGCCGACCAGCGCGGCGAGCTCCGGGGTGACGGGCACGACGCTGACCCCGTCGTCGAAGCCGACGACCAGGAGGTGCTGCGCCTCCTCGAACGGGAGGACCGGCTCGCCGGTCTCCGCGAAGTGGGCGTGGGCACCGAGCGCGTCGTGGGCGAGCGCGAGGTGCTCCACCGCGTCGCTCCACACGAGCCGGCCGCCCTCGCCGAGCGGCTCGCACAGGCGCTCGATCGCGTCGTCGCGACCCACCGCGAGGATCGCGGCCTCGAGGCGCGCGAGGTCGCGGCGCGGGCCGTCCTCGAGGTGCGCGACCCACCGAGCGGCGAGCGGGGCGCGGCGCCAGAACGACGGCGAGTGGGCGAACGGTACCAGGGCGCCCTCGTCGACCCCGAAGGACGCCGGGACCGAGGCGGCGAGGCCCTGGGCGAGCTGCTCGAGCGCCCGGCCGTCGACGCTCCCGTCGAGCTCCGCGCCCGGCTCCCCGGTCGCCGCCGCCTGCGCGTCGCGCAGCGTCCGATCCCAGGCCCGTCGCTCGGCGCGACGCGCGTCGACCGTCGCCGGGTCGATCGTCACCTCCGCGAAGAGCAGGCGGTCAAAGAGGTCCTCGACGCGCTCGCGGTAGACGTCGATCGCGTCGGCCCGCCAGCGCGCGGGCACCTCGACGAGCGCGGACGCGGACGCGCGGAGCCGATCCTCGTGCCCGACCACGTAGGCGGTCGCGTCGCTCGAGGCATCAATCGTCGTTGCGCCTTCGTACGCGTGGCGGACCGGGACGCGCCGGCCGGTGGCCCGCTCCTCGTCGATCGCGGCCAGCTCGCGATCGACGTGGCGCGCGCCCTCGCGGAGCCACCGCGCGGTCCGCCGCGCGAGGTCGCCGAGGTCCTCACCGCGCCAGAACCGCGCGCGGCTCAGCTCGGCCTCCGTGCGCTCGCCCGCGGCGCGGCGGTCGAAGCCGTCGTCGTCGAGCCGCATCACCTGGTCGGGCCCGTACCAGAGCGCGACCGGCACCAGCTCGTTGAGGCGCGCCGCGAGGTAGAGCTCGAAGCGGCTCATCGACGGCGCGAACGCGAAGCCCGCCGCGCGGTGGGTAAGCTCGTGAGGGCCCCACTTCGCGGTGTGCGACGGATCGAAGATCGCGAACGGGCTCTCCGCGTGGAAGCCCTGGTACTTGCCCGTCCGCAGCACGCCGCGATCCCAGACGTCGTGGTCCGGGTCCGCGACGGCGGGGTCGCGCGAGCCGACCAGCGCGACCCGCAGCTCGCGGTGTCGGGTGGTCGCGCCCTCCGCCACCGCGAGCCCCACCGCGCGCATCCCGAACGGCGACGCCACCACCTCGCCGAGCGGCAGCGACGCGTCGGCCGCGAGGCGCTCGGCGTCGACCCGGCGCAGGGCCTCGGCCATCGGCACGAGCCGCTCCGCGAGCGCCTCGTCGCTCAGCGCGATCAGCCCGCGGCGGCGCGCGGCGGCGGTGGTTCCGAGATCCGTTGCGTCGAGCCCCGCGAGCGTCTGCATCGGCCGGGCGTGACATGCCCAGCGCGGTCCGTCACGCGGGCGCGCTGGTATCCTCGCGCCGGATGGGGCTCCTCAAGACGCGGCCGAAGGTGGAGGTCCGGGTACCGGCCGAGATCATCCCCGGCGATCACTTCGAGGCCCTGGTCGTCCTCGACTGCGAGCGCGCGGTGGAGGTCGACTACGTCGACGTCCTGCTGGTCGGCCGCGAGCGCTGGGCGGTCTCGAACGGGAACACCGCGTCCGGCCAGCGGCGCGTGATCTGCCGGCTCGGCGCACGCCTCAGCGAGGCCACCGAGCTGCCCGAGGGGCGCACCACGCTGCGCGTCACGATGCCGCTCCCGCCCGACTGCCCGCCGAGCTTCCGGGGCAAGACCTCGCATATCGTCTACGAGCTCAGCGTCCACGCGTCGGTGCCGTGGTGGCCGGACCGCCGGGCCGCCTTCGAGATCCACGTCGCGCCGCCCCCGCGCGAGAGCCCGGCGAGTGAGCCGCGGGTCTACAGCTCCGACCCTGGGGGCCCCCACGGCGACGAGAAGCACGGCGAGCTGAGCCTCGCGACCGACTGGACGCGCGCGGGCGACGTGGTGACAGGCGCGTTTGCCCTCTCGAACACGGAGGCCCAGCGCTACGAGGCGGTGGAGGTCGGGCTGGTCGCGACCGAGCACCTCTACCTCGCGGGGGGCGGGCTCCACGCGAGCCGGGAGACGATCCGCTACCAGCTCACCCTGCCGCCGGGGCCCGAGGGCGACATGACGCCGTTCTCGTTCCGGCTGCCCAAGCAGGCGCCGCCGGACCTCCCGTACGCCCCGCGCCGGCTGGTCACAGTCGACTGGCGCTTCGAGCTCAGGGCGCGCGCGGGCTGGGGCCAGGCGCTCGTCCTGCGCGTCCCCTTCGCGGTGCTCCCCCGCTCGCCCGCCCCGAGCGACGCGCCGCCGCGTGTGGCGCCGCCGCAGATCGGCTCGGACCGGCTCGGTCGGCTGTGGGCGGAGGTCGGCGCCCCCCTCGGGCTGACCCACGACCTCGGGCAGCTGGTGGGTCGGTTCGGCGAGACCGAGCTCGTGGTGCGCCGTGATCATCTCGGCCGCGACGGGATCCACCTGGCGATCGCGCTGCGCTACCCGGAGCTCCACCTCGCGCTCGAGGTCGCGCCCGCGTCGGCGGTCCAGCAGATGCTGGGCGGCGGCGCGCAGATCGGGGTCGAGGGCTGGGACCGCGCGCACTACGTCCACGCGCGCGACGAGGGCCAGGTCGCCGAGGTCCTGCGCGCGCTGGTCCCGCGCCTGGAGCGCGCGACGCTGCGCCGGATGAACGACACCGAGCTGCTGATCCACCTGCGCGACAACGGGCAGACGCAGGCGCGCCTGCGCCAGGTGTGCGAGGCGGCGGTCGCGCTCGCGCGCACCTTCGAGGCGCTCCGGACCGACCTCCCGCCGCCGACCGCGATCGCGGAGACCCGCCCGGAGTGGGAGCGGCTCGCGGCCCAGCTCGGGGCGCGGCTCGAGACGGCC
>JAUHXR010000374.1 GCA_030426845.1 Polyangia bacterium
GGCGCGGCCTGCGCGGGATGACCGGTCCGGGTCTCTGGTACGCTGGGCGCGTGAGTCCAGCCTGTCGTGGGATCTTCACTCTCCTGGCCGTGGCCCTCGTCGCCCCGGCCGCGCACGCCCAGACCGAGGAGGAGCTGACCCGCGCGCGCGCGCAGTTCCGCGAGGGCGTCGAGCTCGTCGAGGCGGAGCAGTGGGAGGAGGCGCTCGCCCGCTTCCGCGCGGTCGCCGAGGTCCGCGACACGCCGCAGGTCCGCTACAACCTGGCGCTCGCGCTCTCGCACACCGAGGGCGGCGCCCCCGAGGCCTCGCGGATCCTCGCTGGGGTGGTGCGGGACCCCGAGACCGACGGCGCCACCGACGAGCGCGCCCGCGCGCTGCTGACCCAGCTCCGCCGCGACGTCGCGACCCTCGTCATCCGCATCCGCGGCGACGAGGCGGGCACCCACGTCACGGTCGACGGCGAGGAGATCTCGCTCGCCCAGGTCGGGCGCCCGTACGAGGTCTCGCCCGGGACCCACGTGATCGAGCTGCGCTGGGGGCGGCACGTGCGCGACCACCAGGACATCGACCTCGGCGCGGGCGCGCGCGAGGAGATCGAGCTCGACGCGAACGGCACCTACGAGGAGACGCAGCTCAACGCGAGCCTCCAGGACGCGGCGGACGGCGGGGCGGGCGGCGGGGACGTCACGGACGAGTGGTGGTTCTGGACCGCGATCGGTGTCGGCGGCGCCATCGTGCTCGGGCTGATCATCGGCTTCGCGGCGTCGGCCGCGCAGTCGGACCCGCAGCCGATCACGGGCAACCTCGACCCGGGCGTCCTGATGGTGATGCCGTGAGCCGCGCGGTCGCGATCGCCGGGCTCGCGCTCCTCGCGCTCGCGTGCAACGAGCCGACGCAGCTCTTCGTGGTCGTGCAGAGCGACATGGACGTGCCGGCGGAGCTCGACGCGGTGCGCATCGAGGTGACGGGGAGCGAGACGATGACCGCGTCGGGGAGCCTCTCCGGCTCGCGCGCGGTCCCGCTGCCGCGCACCGTCGGCGTCGTTCAGACGGGCGGCGAGCTCGGGCCGCTCACCGTGCGGGCGGTCGGCTCGCTCCGCGGGACGGACGTGGTCGAGCGCGTGGCGCGCACGTCGTTCCTGCCGGGAGAGACGCGCGTCCTCACGCTCGGCCTCTCGCGCGGCTGCGTCGGCGCGGTCTGCGGCGCCGGCCAGACCTGCTCCGCCGGCGTCTGCGTGAGCGCCGAGGTCAGCCCGAGCAGCCTGCCGACCTACACCGGCGGCGTGCCCCGGTTCGACGCGGGGTTCTGCCCGCCCGAGACGTGCGACGGGACGGACAACGACTGCGACGGCCGCGTCGACGAGGGCTTCATGCTCCAGACCAACCCGAACAGCTGCGGGCAGTGCGGGCGGGTATGCGAGTTCGCCCACGCGGGCGCGAGCTGCGTCGGCGGGCAGTGCGTGATGGGCGCCTGCGACCCCGGCTTCGACGACTGCAACCAGATGGACGTCGACGGCTGCGAGCGGGCGCTCAACACCCTCGCGGACTGCGGCCGGTGCAACCAGCCTTGCGAGGTCACGGGCGGCACCGCGACCTGCGGCGCCGGGACCTGTCAGGTCATGAGCTGCGACGCGGGCCTCGGCGACTGCGACGCGGACGCGGCGACCGGCTGCGAGCAGACCCTCGACACGCTGACCCACTGCGGCGCGTGCGGGGCGCCGTGCGCGCGCGCCAACGCGACCGCGAGCTGCGGCTCCGGGAGCTGTGAGCTCGTGGCCTGCGACGCGGGCTTCGGCGACTGCAACGGCGACCCGAGCGACGGCTGCGAGGCGAGCCTCGACACCCTCACCGACTGCGGGGGCTGCGGCGTGGCCTGCGCGGCCGCGAACGCGACCGCGACCTGCGCGACCGGCGCATGCGAGGTCGACACCTGCGACATGTGGTTCGCCGACTGCGACCCGACCCCGATGACGGGCTGCGAGACGGAGACGCGCCGCGACCCCGCCAACTGCGGCGGGTGCGGGATCGTGTGCACGGCTCCGACGGACCGGTGCGTCAACGGGTCGTGCCAGTGACCACGCTCGACCGCTGAGCGGGTAGCCCGGGCGGTGGCCGGCGCCCGAGGCGCTCAGCCGCCGAACGCGAGCGCGGCCTCGATCACCGCGGCCTGCTCGGCGTCGCTCATCCCGCCGAAGAACGGGAGGCGGACGAGGCGCTCGCTCACGTCGACGGTGACCGGGCACGACGCGTCGCCGCCCCCGAGCCGCTGGCCGTGCTCGCTGAGGTGGAGCGGTACGTAGTGGAACACCGCGAGGATGCCGCGCGCCTTCATGTGCGCGAGGAACGCGGCGCGCGCGTCCGGCGAGGGCATGAGCAGGTAGAACATGTGGAACGCCTGCTCGCAGTGCGCGGGCACCACCGGGAGGCGCGCGCCGAGCCCCTCGGCCCAGTCGGCGAGCGCGGCCTCGTAGCGCCGCCAGACCGCCGCGCGGCTCGCCTGGATCTCCTCGCGCCGCTCGAGCTGCGCGTGGAGCATCGCCGCGAGGACGTCCGAGGGCACGTAGCTCGAGCCGAGGTCGACCCAGGTGTACTTGTCGATCTCGCCGCGGAAGAAGCGCGCCCGGTTGGTCCCCTTCTCGCGGAGGATCTCGGCCCGCTGCACGTCCTCGGCGCGGTTGAGGATGAGCGCGCCGCCCTCGCCGCAGGTGAAGTTCTTCGTCTCGTGGAAGCTCTGCGTGCCGAAGCGCCCGACGGTGCCGAGCCACTGGCCGCGGTAGCGGCCGAAGAGCCCGTGCGCGTTGTCCTCCACCAGCGCGATCCCCCGGGCGTCGCAGATCGCGCGCAGCGCGTCGAGCTCACAGCCGACGCCCGCGTAGTGGACCGCGACGACCGCCTTGGTGCGCTCGGTGATCAGGCCCTCGACCTGCTCGTGATCGAGGTTGAGGGTGTCCGGGCGGATGTCGCAGAACACGGGCCGCGCGCCGCGGAGGGCGAAGGCGCTCACCGAGGTGACGAAGGTGAAGCTCGGGACGATCACCTCGTCGCCGGGCCCGAGGTCCAGGAGCATCGCGCACATCTCGAGCGCGTGCGTGCACGAGGTCGTCAGCAGCACGCCCGGCACGCCGAGCGCCTCGCGCAAGAGATCCTGGCAGCGGCGCGTGAACGGGCCGTCGCCGGAGATGCGCCCCGAGTAGGCCGCCTCGCGGATCCGCGTGAGCTCCAGCTCGGTGATGAACGCGCGGTTGAACGGGATGTCGTGGTCGCTCATGTCAGCTCGTCGCGCCAGCCGTGGAGCCAGCACTGTAGCTCGCGGGTGCGGAACGCGAAGGCCTGATAGAGGCGCTGCGCTGCGACGTTGCGGCCCTGGGTCACGACGCGGACCCTGGACGCCCCGCGCTCCTCGAGCCAGCCGAGCGCCTCGGCCAGCATCGCGCCGGCGAGGCCCTGGCCGCGCGCCTCCGCGGCGACGCCGACCAGGCCGATCGAGCCCACGTCCGCGTCGAGCGCGCACGTCACGAACCCGACCGCGGCGCCGGGCGGGCCGGCGACGAACACGCGCTCGGCGCGCTCACCCGTCAGCGAGCGCTCGAGCCAGACGCGGTAGAGCGCGTCGCATCGCGCCGGCTCGAAGCGCCCGTCCTGGTAGAAGCGCGAGTCGCCGTAGGCCGCGGCCGCGACCGGGCCGAGCGCGTCGAGATCCGCGGGGGTGCCGACGCGGACGGGCGCGGGCGCGACGTCGGGGACCGGCCGCGCGCCGAGCGCGAGGTCGAGCTCGACGCGCAGGTCGACCAGGCGGAAGCCGGCTCGGACGAAGCCGTCGACCTCGGCGAGGCGGGTGATCGGCGTCAGCCGGTACGCGACGTCGATCGCCTCGGCGCGCATCCACGTGGCGGCCTCGTCCGGGGCGTCGGTCCCCACCCGGCCGATCTCGAGGCCGAAGTGCGCGGAGTCCCACGCGAGGCGCTCGCCCGGCTCAGGCGTCGTCGTCATCGCGCGTGGCCTCGCTCGCCAGCGCGTAGGGCGGGCGGTCCATCAGCCGGTAGTGCATCCGCGAGAGGTACTCGCCCATGATCCCGAGCGCGAAGAGCTGCGCGCCGCTGAAGATCGCGATCGCGGACGCGAGGAACGGGAAGCCCGGGACCGATCCGCCCTCGAGCAGGTAGCGGCCGACGACCCAGACGAGGAGGACGAAGCCCATGAAGGTGAACACGAACCCGGTGAGCGTCGCGAGCCGCAGCGGCAGCGTCGAGAAGCCGGTCACCATGTTCATCGTGTGCTGGACGAGCTTGGCGAAGGTGTAGTTCGACGCGCCGGAGCGCCGCGGGTCCTGGCGGACGGGGACGGTCGCGAAGCGCCGCGCGCCCCAGGTCAGGAGCACGTCGATGTTCACGTAGGGCCCGTGGTAGGTCGCGAAGGCGTCGCGCGCGCGGGTCCGGAAGGCGCGGAACGCGCTGATGCTCCGCGCGGTCTCGGCCCCCATCGCGCGCTGCAGGACGAGCTTGGTCACCTGCGACGCGAGCCGCCGGAAGAGCGAGTGCTTCTCGTTCTTCGGTGGGCCGTAGACGACGTCCGCGCCCTCGTCGAGCGCTGCGAGCAGCAGCGGGATCTGGTCGGGCGGGTTCTGGAGGTCGTCGTCCATCGTGACGACGACGTCGTGGCGCGCCGCGCGGATGCCGCAGAGCAACGCGTTGTGCTGGCCGTAGTTGCGCAGGAGGTCGAGGCCGCGGACGTGGGGGTGGGCCGCGACGAGCCGCTCGACCACCGCCCAGCTCCCGTCGGGGCTGCCGTCGTTGACCAGGATGAGCTCGTGCTCGATCGCGGCCTCCGCGAGCGCGGCCGACAGCTCCGCGACCAGCGCGTCGAGGTTGTCTTCGCTGCGGTAGACCGGCACCACCACCGAGATCTGGGTCGTCCTCGTCATCGGGCGGCGCCCACACTACCCCGTCGTTCGCGCGCTCACGAGGGTTCGCCGAGCGCGCCCTGGGCGAACGCGAGGACCCGCTCGAGGATCGCGCGCCCGTTGTAGGCGTGGATGTCGTTGTGGCCGCCCCGGTCGAACAGCACCAGCTCGCCGCGGTCGCCCGCCCATTCGGCGAGCCGGCCCGCGTGCGAGGGGGGCACGAGCTGGTCGCCGCGGGCGTGGAGCGCGAGGAGCGGGGCCGCGCTGGCGGCGACCTTGGCGCGGTGATCGAGCAGCTCCCCCACCGCCGCGACGAGCGCCTCGCGATCCACCCCGAGCTCCGACGCGTCGAGGCGCAGGTCGAGCCGCTCGAGGACGTCGGCGATGCCGCTCTCGATCACCACCCCGGCCACCGGCCGGTGGGCGGCGACGTGGAGCGCGAAGATCGAGCCGACCGAGCGCCCGTAGACGATCGTGCGAGACGGGTCGACGCCGGTCGCGTCGCAGCTCGCGAGGGCGTCGTCGAGCATCGACGCGAGCTGGGGCGCGCCGCTCGAGGCGCCGTAGCCGCGATACTCCGCGAGGAAGACGTCGAGCCCGCCGTCGACGAGGGCGTCGACGAACGGCCCCTCCCAGTCCGCGACCACCTCGCCGTTGCCGTGGAAGTGGAGCAGCGCGGCGTCGCCCCCGGCGCGGCGGGCGTGGCCGACGAGCGTCTCGCCCGCCGCGTCGACCTCCCACCGCGACCGGGGCGCGTCGCGCCGCGGGAAGAAGTACCGCTGGCCGATGATCGGGTGATCGAGGATCGCGCGGGCGTCCATGACCGAGCGGGATCTCACGGGCCAGGCCGGGGCGCAAGCGCTGCCTCCTCGGCCGGTGGGCGGGGCGAGCGCCTTCGCGAGGCCACGGCCCCGCCGCGCGCTCATCCGGCGGGGGCGCCGTCGCCGATCCTCTTGCCGCCCCGCCGGGTGGCGCTCGAGCGGTAGAATGTGCCGTGGTCAGCCCGCCCGAGTGGGTCCAGGACGCGATCGTCTACCAGGTCTTCCCCGATCGCTTCGCGCGCAGCGGGCGGGTGCCGGACCCGGGACGGCTCGAGCCGTGGGGTGACCCGCCGACGCTGCGCGGCCTCAAGGGCGGCGACCTCTACGGGGTGGTCGAGCGGCTCGATCACCTGGCCTCGCTGGGCGTCAACACGCTGTACTTGACGCCGATCTTCGCGAGCCCGTCGAACCACCGCTACCACACGCACGACTACCACGCGGTCGACCCGGTCCTCGGCGGAGACCGGGCCTTCGAGGCGCTGCTGGGCGCGTGCCGCGAGCGGTCGATGCGCGTGGTCCTCGACGCGGTGCTCAACCACTCGGGCCGCTCGTTCCTCCCCTTCGCCGACGTGCTCCAGAACGGCGCCGAGTCGCCCTACCTCGACTGGTTCCACGTGCGGCGATTCCCCCTGCACGCCTTCGGCGGCGGGCGCCCCGGGTACGACTGCTGGCTCGGTATCCCCGAGCTGCCGAAGCTCAACGTCGAGCACCCGCCGGCGCGGGAGTATCTCCTCGACGTGCTCGAGCGCTGGGCGCGCCGCGGCATCCACGGCTGGCGGTTCGACGCGCCGACCCAGATCGCGTCGCCGTCGTTCTGGTCCGAGGCGCGCGCGCGGCTCCGGGCGATCGACGAGGACCTCTACCTCGTCGGCGAGATCTGGACCGAGGCGGCCGACTGGATCGCGCCGCGCGGGCCCTTCGACGCGGTGACCAACTACTGGCAGGGCGGGGCCGCGCTCGTCTTCGCGACCGGGGGGCGCTTCGACTTCGATCGCGCCGACAACCCGGAGTTCCCGCTCATGCGCGAGGCGCTCGACGCGCCAGGGCTCGGTCGCGTGCTCGCGCAGGTCGAGGCGAGCTACGCACCCGAGACGTGGCGCGCGCACCTGACCGTCATCGGCTCGCACGACACCGCCCGCGCGCGGACGCTCGCGCTCGACGCGGCCGGCCTGCGCCTCGCGACCCTCTTGCAGTTCACGCTCCCTGGCGCGCCCTGCGTCTATTACGGCGACGAGCTCGGGCTCGAGGGTGGGCCCGACCCCGCCTGCCGGGCGGGGATGCCCTGGGGAGAGGGCGACGCCGAGCAGCTCGCGTGGGTGCGCGCGCTCGCGCGGCTCCGGGCCGACACAGCCGCGCTGCGGCGGGGCGACTACCGCGCGATCGACACCGGCGCGCGCTGGGTCTTCGGCTTCGAGCGCGCCCACGCGGGCGGGCGCGCGCGCGTCTACGCCAACGCCGGAGACGCGCCGTTCGCGGTCGCGCCGGGCGGCGCCGAGGTCGCGCTCGGGGAGCTCGCCGACGGCGTGCTCGCGCCGCGCGCGGGGGTGGTGCTCGTCGAGGGCGGCCGGTGAAGACGCGGCTCGGCGAGGCGGTGGACGCGGCGCCGGTCGCGGTGATCGACGAGGCAGCGCGCGCGTCGTTTGCGCAGGAAGGGTTCCTTACGATACCTCGCCTCCTCGCGCCGGAGGCGGTGGCCGAGGTGGAGCGCCTGGTCGCGCCGCTCCTCGAGGACCCCGCGCCGCTCGCGGACGGGCTGCGCTTCGACTACGCCGCGCCCGAGGGCACGATCGGCGAGGCCCCGCGCGTGCTGCAGCTCCTGCTGCCGTTCGACTACGAGCCGCGCCTCTTCGACACGGCGTTCTTCCGCCGCTCGGCGTCCCTCGCGCGCCAGCTCCTCGGGCCGGCGCTGCGCTACCGCGGCTCGCACTACGTCGAGAAGCCGCCCGGCGTGGACAACCCGACCGCGATGCACCAGGACGAGGCGTTCTGGGAGCCCGCGCACCGGCACGAGGCGATCGCGGTGTGGCTCCCGCTCGACGACGTCGGCCCCGACGCGAGCCCGCTCGAGATGGTGCCCGGCTCGCACCTCGACGACGCGCTGCGGCCGCACCGGCGCATCGGGGGCGACCCGCGCGTCCACGGCCTCGAGCTGCACCCGCCGCTGCCCGACGACGTCCGCCGCGTCGCGTGCCCCCTCCCGCGCGGTGGCGCGTCGGTGCATCACTGCCGGCTCGTGCACGGCGCGGGTCCGAACCGCGGGCCCCGCCCCCGGCGCGCGCTGGTGCTCAACCTCGAGGCCCCGCCGATCGCGTTGCCCACCCCGCGCGAGGTCCCGTGGCAACGCACGGGCCCCGCGGCCCTCGCGCGGCGGCGTGCGGAGCGCGACATCGAGCTGCCGTAGCCGGATGGGGGCTTCGCAAGAATGACCGAACGGTCGTAGGATTGCCCCGATGCGTTTGGCCGGGGCGCTGCTTGTCCTCGTCTGCGTCGGGTGCACGCTCGATCGCTCGGGGCTCGCTGCGCCCACGCCACCGGGGCTCGACGCCGGCGCGCGCGACGCGGGGCCGACCGGCGTCGACGGGGGGCCGCGGCCGGACGCCGGTCCGGGTGGAGCGGACGCTGGCCCGCGTCGTGACGACGCCGGGCCGCCGCCCTTCGACGCCGGCGCGCCGCTCACGCCGGACGCGGGCCCGTCCACGCCGGACGCGGGCGGCTCGTCGGGGCCGGACGCCGGCGCGCGACCGAGCTGTGATGACCTCTACCGCCCGGTCAGCGGC
>JAUHXR010000375.1 GCA_030426845.1 Polyangia bacterium
CCCCCTCCGGGCGCTCCGCCCGGCGGCGGCTTCGGCGCGGCCCCGGGCACTCCGCCTCCCGGCGGCGCCCCTGGCGGTCCGCCTCCCGGCGGTGGCTTCGGCGCGCCAGCCGCGCAGCCTCAGGCCGGGTTCGGCGGTCCGCCCCCGGGTCAGCCCGTGGCCGCCGCCGCGCCCGCCAAGAAGAAGACGAACCCGCTCATCTTCATCGGCATCGGCTGCGGCGTGCTGATGCTCCTGATGTGCGTGTTCAGCGGGATCTACGCCTTCTTCCTGACGCCGGATGCGGATGACGTCGCGGACGTCGTCCAGGAGGCAGCCGACAACGCGGCCGCGGCCGAGAATGCCGGCGGCGGCGGAGGCGGCGGCGGCGGCGTGTGCGATCGCGCGGCCGACTGCTGCACCGCCTACGGCGAGGCGATGGGCACGGCGCTCCCGACCTGCGGCAGCTACCGCAGCATGGCGGGCGGACCGGCCGAGAGCGGCTGTCAGAGCGCGATCGACGGGTGGCGGACGGGGCTCCAGGCCCTCGGCCGGGACGTCCCGGCCGCCTGCCAGTAGACGCCTCCCGGGCGAGCCGGCGCGGTCGCGCTACCCTGTAAGCCGAGGGCACGGTCGACCGTGCGCCTCGGCTTCGTTCCATGTGGCGCCTCGAGTACGACCCCGCGCAGCGACTGCTCACCATCTGGATGCGCGAGATGGTGCACGGCCCGGAGCTGCGCGCGCTCTCGAGCGCCCACGCCCGGGCGCTCGAGGCGACCGCTGGCGCCGCGTTCCGCGTGCTCCTCGATCTGCGCGGCCTCTACCCGCTCGACGAGGACGCGGCCGCGATGCTCGCGGACATGAAGCGGGTCGCAGCCAGCCTCGCGGGCTACCGCGGCCGCGCGGTCCTCGTCGACAGCCCGACCGTCGCGATGCAGCAGCGCAACGCGACCTACGAGGACGGCGGCGACGCGGACGAGCTGATCACCCTCGCGCCCGAGGACGCCCAGCGCTTCATCCGCGACCTCGCGCCGTAGCAGGCTGCTGGTCAAGGCCAGCGAGCTCGCCACGAGCCCGCCACATCTTCTCCGCGCTCCCTCCGCCTCGGCTTCGACGGCCAGCCAACCCGGCCGCGCAGGCTACCGGTGAGCTCGAGCCTCGGGGGCGTCGGGCGAGACGAGAGGGAGACACCGATGGAAGCGACCTATGACCCCACGCTCGCGGCGGATCCGGCCGACGCCGGAGCCGCCTCGGGCTGGCGGCCCGCGCCCGAGCCTGCCGCCGCGCGCGATGTTGCCCCTGCTCCGCCGGAGCCCGCCGCGCCGTCCAGCTCGCCGCCCGCCGCCGCGCCCGAGGGGCCGCGGATCCGCCCGAGCTGGGCCGCCGAGCTCCTGTCGATCGAGGGCGGCGCGCGGGCTCTCGGCCGCCGCGCCCTCGTCGGCGTCGGCCTCGCCGCGCTCTACGGCCTCGCGCTTGGCGCGCGCGAGGGCGGCGCCGCGCTCCTGACCCACGCGCTCGGGGTGCCCGCCGCGATCGTCGCGGTGATCGGCCTGGGCCTCCCTGCGCTGTACATCTTGCTTGCGCTGTTCGACGCGCCGCTCTCGGTCGAGAAGGCGATGGCCGCCGCCGCCCGCGGCGTCGCGAGCGCGGGCCTCGCCCTCGCCGGGCTCGCGCCGCTCGCGGCCCTCTACGTCGTCACCAGCGGCTCCGCCGAGGGCGCCGGCGTCGCGGGCGCCCTCGGGCTGGGGCTCGGCGGCGCGCTCGGGCTCCGTCACCTCGTGAGCACCCTGCGCGCCGCCCTCGCCCAGGCTGACAGCGCGACCCGCCTGCTCGCGACAGGCGCGCAGATCGGCTTCGCCCTCTTCGCGCTCGTCCTCGCGTGGCGCGTCTGGGGCGCGCTGCTCCCGGTCGTCGGAGGTGCGTCGTGAGCGCCGCCGACCGACACCCCATCGCGCTGCTCCTGCGCGATCCCAAGGAGGTCGCGCGCCGCTGCCTCGAGGAGGAGGGCCTGCGCCCGCTCGCGGTGGGCTCGCTCGCCGCGCTCGTCGTCGGCGCGGCGGTGTTCGGCGCGGTCGTCGGCTCGTTCCGCGGCGACGCGCAGATCCTCTACGCCGCGCTCAAGGTCCCGGCCGCGATGCTCGCCGCGATCGTGATCTGCATCCCCGCGTTCCACGCGATCGCGGCCACCCTCGGGCGCGCGTGGCCGCTGCGCACCGTGATCGCGCTGACCCTCGCGGCGGCCGGGCGCGCGTCGCTCGTCCTGCTCGCCTTCGCGCCCGGGCTGTGGCTCGCGTACGACCTCGGGCTCGGCTACCACGCCGCCGCCCTCGCGGCCGCGGCCGCCTACGCGGTCTCGGGTCTCGCCGCGCTCGGCGTGCTGCTGCGTGGGCTCGGCCGCGGACCGCACGCCATCCGGACCGCGGTCGCCTTCGCGGCGGTGTTCCTCGCCGCGGGCGGCCAGACGAGCTGGATCCTGCGGCCCTACCTCGTGCGACCGCAGACCGAGGACGTCCCGTTCCTGCGCGCGATCGAGGGCAGCTTCTCTGACGCGATCTACCGCAGCACGCGCTCGTCGGTCGGGATCTACGATCGCGCCCAGGCGGAGGTCCGGGACTACGACGTCGACGCGCAAGCGCGGTGGCGTTCGGCGGTCGAGGTCCCGCGCGAGGCGCCGCGGCTCGAGAGCGCACCCGCGCCCGTCGAGCAGGCACCCCTCGAGCAGGCCACCTGGCCAGAGCCCCCGACGACCATCGGGCTCGGGCCGCTCGACGAGATCCCGACGCCGAGGACGCGATGAGCCTCCTCGACCTCACGCTCCTCTACCTGATCGTCGGCGTCGGGTGCGCGGCGGTCGTCTACGCACGGACCCACGGCACGCGCCTCCGCCGCGCCGGCTCGGCCGCCGTCGCCGTGCCGCTCTGGCCGCTCTGGGCCCCGCTCGCGCTCATCGACGACGTGGCCCCGCGCTCACGAGCCACCGACCGCGCCGCGCGCGTCGAGGAGGAGCTCGCCCGGTCGGTCGAGGCCGCCCGCGGCTCGCCCTTCGAGGTGCTGCTGCCTGCGGACGCGGCCGCGCGCATCCAGAGCGAGGTCCGGGCCACCCTCTCGCGGGTGGCCGAGCTGGACGCGGTCCTCGCGCAGCCGGGCTTCGACCTCATCGCGGCGGAGCGGCGGGTGAGCGAGCTGACGGAGTCCGGCGCGTCCAAGCGCGCGCTCCAGACCGCGGTGCTTCACCGCAACAACGTCGCGCGGATCCAGGCGCTTCGGGATCGCTCGGTGCGCGGCATCGAGGAGCTCGCCGAGCTCGTCGGCGCGCTGCGCAGCCAGCTCGTCCTCGCGCGCTACGCGGGATCGTCGCCCGAGGGGGTCGGTGGTATCGTCGCCGAGATGTGGGCCCGCGTGGAGGGCCTCGGCGAAGCCCTCGAGGCGCAAGAGGAAGGGACGCATTGAGCCGACACATCCTGGTGGTGGACGACGAGGCGCGGATCCGCGAGGTCGTGCAGTACGCGCTCACGCGGGAGGGGTTTCGCGTGAGCACGGTGGACGACGGCGCGGCCGCCCTCGACACGCTCGAGCGCGGTGAGTTCGACCTCGTGGTGCTGGACGTGATGCTCCCGGGGATGGACGGCCTCGAGCTGTGCCGGCGCGTGCGCGCCGCGTCCTCGAGCGTGCCCATCCTGTTCCTGAGCGCGCGCAACGACGAGATCGACCGCGTGCTCGGCCTCGAGCTCGGCGGCGACGCCTACCTCACCAAGCCGTTCTCCCCGCGCGAGCTGGTCGCCCAGGTCAAGGCGCTCCTGCGCCGGGCCCAGGCCGACGCGCCGGAGGAGCCGCGCAAGAAGATCGTGCACGGCAAGATCGCGATCGACCCCGACCGCCACGAGGTCCGCTGCGGCGCCGAGCCGGTCTCGCTGACGCCGACCGAGTTCGGGCTCCTGGCCGCGCTGCTCGAGCGCCCCGGCGTCGTGCTCTCGCGAGGCCAGCTCATGCAGCGCGCCTACAGCTACGACAACCTCGTCACCGAGCGCACCATCGACACCCACGTGCGGCGCATCCGCGCGAAGTTCCGCGCGGCGGGCGGCGACGACCCGATCACGACGGTGCACGGCGTCGGCTACAAGGCCGCCGAGGCGTAGGCCCGCGTGCTCAGGCAGCTCGGCCGGATCCGGGTCCGCCTCTTCGTGGTCAACCTGGTGGTGCTGCTCGTGCCGATCGCGGGCCTCGAGTTCGCGCGGATCTACGAGCGCCAGCTCCTGGCGTCGCTCGAGCGCGACATGCGCAACCAGAGCGCGCTCGCGCGCGAGATGATCGAGGTCGGCCTCGACGCGGGGATGCCCCTGTCGGACGCACGCTTCGGTGACGTGCTGACCGCGGCCGCGCGCACCACCCGCACCCGCATCCGCGTCCTCGACGCGGCCGGCGCAACGATCAACGACTCGCACGCCGAGGGCCCGCCCGAGGGCCCCGAGCCGCCCGCGCCGTCGATCCTCCCGCAGAGCGCCTATGAGGTCTCGAGCGACATCGGCGAGTCCGCGAGCTCGCTCGACCCCTACGGGCGCCGGAGCGCGTGGAGCCCGCCGGCGGAGCGCTGGCCGGCGGTCGGCGACCGGCGCGAGGTCCGCGCCGCGCTCTCGGGCCACCCCGACGCCTACACCCGCGTGCGCGACGCGGACCCGGCGGTGTTCCTCTTCGTCGCCGATCCGATCCGCCACGACGGCCACGTGGTCGGCGCGATCTACGTTACCCGCTCGACCCAGCCCGTCCTCGTCGAGCTCTACAAGATCCGCTCCGGGCTCGTGGAGGTCCTGGTCGTCGCGGTGCTGCTGACCCTGCTGCTCACGCTGGCGCTCGCGTGGTCGATCTCGCGCCCGCTCGGGCGGCTCGTCCGGGCCGCCAAGCGGATCACCTCGGGCGAGCGCGGCGTGAAGGTCCCGGTGGGCGGGGGCGGCGAGATCGAGGAGCTGGGCGAGGCCTTCTCTACGATGACGCAGAAGCTCGACGCGCGGATGCGCTACATCAGCGAGTTCACCGCCGACGTAGCCCACGAGCTGAAGAGCCCGCTGACCTCGATCCGCGGCGCAGCGGAGCTTCTGCGCGAGGGGGCGGCGGACGACCCGGACGCGCGGGCGCGCTTCCTCGAGAACATCGAGCTCGACGCCGAGCGCCTCGACCGCCTCGTCAACCGGCTCCTCGAGCTCAGCCGGATCGACTCGAGCCGCGAGCCGATGGAGGACTTCGATCTCGGCGCGATGGTCGCGCGGGTCGTCGAGCGCACGCACACCGCCGAGCAGCCGGTCGAGGTGACGTGGCGGACCGCCGACCGCCGCGTGCGCGGCCGCGAGGAGGACCTCGAGCGCGCGCTCCTCAACCTCGTCGAGAACGCGGTGCGCTTCTCGCCGGACGGCGCGCCGGTCGAGGTGCGGGTGTGGCGTGAGGGGCCGGAGCTCCGGATCGCGGTGCGCGACCACGGGCCCGGCGTGCCCGCGGCGCACCACAGCAAGATCTTCGAGCGCTTCTTCACGACCGACGCGGAGCGCAACGGCACCGGCCTCGGCCTCGCGATCGTCCGCAGCGTGGCCCGCGCCCACGGCGGCGACGTGAGCCTCGCCTCCCCCGAGGGCGGCGGCGCGGAGCTCACCCTCGCGATGCGCGGCTGAAGACCGGGCTCAGCCGCGCTCGCCCGCGAGCCACGCGCGCAGCCACGCGGCGAGGCCGGCGCGCACCCGCGGGGCGAGGGTGTGGCCACCGTCGAACGGCACGAAGGTCGTCGGCGCGCCGGCCCGCCGCAGCGCGTCGACGAGGCGCTCGGCCGCGCCGAAGGCGAGGAGCGGATCGGCGCGCCCGTGGCTGACGAACACCGCCTCGGGCGGACGCGCGCGCGCGGCCTCACGCCAGCCCGCCTCGTCGATCGGGCCGCCGGACAGGATCGCGAGCGCGCCCGGTCGCGCCTCGCCACGCAGCGCGAGCTCGGTCGCGAGCATCGCTCCCTGACTGAACCCGGCCACCACGGTGGTGCGCGGCTCGTAGCGCTGCGCAGCGAGCCAGCGATCGACCGCGCGACGCGCGACGACGAGGCCAGGAGGCGTCGCCTCGGCTCCGCGATCGGCGGGGCGCGGACCGTCACCGATCGGCCACCACGCGCGGGCCCGCGGTCCCATCGCGATCGGCGCCGCCAGCGCGGCGACCCTGAGCGGCGCGCCAGCCGACGCGCGAAGCTCGGCCGCGAGCGGCACCAGATCGTCGCCGGGCGCGCCGTATCCGTGCAGCAAGACGAGCAGCGGCGCGTCCGAGGTCGGGTCACCGACCCAGGTCGCCGCCAGCTCCGGGACCTCGTCCGCCGACGCGGCGCCGGCCGGAGCCTCGCGCGACGACGGCTCGTCCGCGGGCCTCTCCGCGCCCGGCTCGGCCGGCGGGCTCACCGCGCTGAGGCGATCGCTCGGCGCGCGGGAGTCGCAGCCCGCGAGCGCGACGAGCGCGCCGGCGAGCGCCGCGAGGCGAATCACTCGGCGCCCGTCTCGCCGTCCTGGCTCGACGCGTCGTCTTCGGCGGAGCCCGGCTCCCCGTCGCTCGTCCCGCCTCCGCTCGACTGAGACGTGCGCGCAGCCGGCCGCGGCGCCACCGGCTGCGGCGCCTGGCCGTCCTCGCGGATCGAGTAGCGGACGATCGAGCGCAGGATCTCGTTGCGCTGCAGGTTCCCGACGAGGCGCTTGATGTCCTCGTAGATCGACGGGTCCACCAAGAGACCGCCGATCGTCCCGCGCCCCGCCCGCACGTCCGCGACGATGACCCGCAGGTCCGCGCTGACCTGCGTGAGGTTCGAGATGAGGTCGCCCGCCTCGTCGCCGTAGAGCAGCTCGTGCGCGTTGCCGTCGCCGGTCCGCACGTCGCGCAGGATCTGGGCGAGCTCCCCCGCCGCGAGCGCGATGCTCCCGAGGGCCTGCACGCCCTCCTCGCCGTAGATGATCTGGTGCGCCGTGCCGTCGCCGCGCTCGACCTCGTTCACGATGCGCCGGACCCCGCGCATCGTGCGCGACAGCTCGCTCGAGGTGGTGCTGAGGTTCCGGATCGCGCCCTGGACGTCGTCCGCCATCTCCGGGTCGCGCACGAGCCGGCCGACCGTGCCGTCGCTCTCGTTCACCGCGCGCGTCAGCTCGGCGAGGCTGTGTACGATCCCGCGCAGGTCCGCTTGCACCTGCTCGTCGTCGAGGGTCCGCGCGAGCGCGCCCGTCGCGACGTTGACGTTGTGGACGATGTCCTCCGCCTCGGAGCCCGTGTCGCCGAGGAACGAGGTGAGCAGCGACGCGTCGCGGACCGGGATCTCGCTGCCCTCGGGCAGCGGGTCGCCCTCGCCGACGGTGATGTCGATGAGCTGGTCGCCGAGGAGGCCCTTGCTCCCGATGCTCGCGACGCTCCCCTCGCGCACGAACGCGGACGCGTCCTGACGCACCTCGAGCCGGCAGCGCACCCGCCCGTCGTCGCCGAACGAGACCTCCTCGACCGTGCCCACGTCGATGCCCGCGACGCGCACCGGGCTGCCGCTCCGCAGCCCGTCGACGTCCTCGAGGATCACGTCGTAGGTGACCTTGCTCGCGAACATCGCGCTCCGGTTGCCGATCACGAACACGAAGGAGCCGCCGATGAGCAGCGCCGCCGTCACGAAGATCCCGACCCGGAGCTCGTTGGAGCCGTCTCCGCCTTTGCTCATGCCCGCTCAGCCACCGTATCGGAGCAACGTCTCGAGGTCATCCGACTCGGGCGCGTTCCCCTCGATGAAGTCGCGCACCCGATCGTCGCCACAATAGCGGATCTCGTCCGGGCTGCCCTGGAAGATCACGTACCCCCGATCGATCATCGCGATGCGGTCGCTGACCCGGAACGCGCTCGGCATGTCGTGGGTCACCACCACGCTCGTCGTGCCGTAGCGATCGTTGAGCTCGACGATGAGGTCGGTGATGTGCTGCATCGCGATCGGGTCGAGGCCGGTGGTCGGCTCGTCGTAGAGGATCACCTCTGGCCGGAGCGCGATCGCGCGCGCGAGGCCGACGCGCTTGCGCATGCCGCTCGACAGCTCGGCGGGCGCCATCGCCTCGATGCCCGGCAGGCCCACGTCGGCGAGGCACTGGGCGACCCGCTCGTCGATCTCCGCCTCCGTCGGCCGGGTGTGCTCACGCAGCGGGTAGGCGACGTTCTCGCGCACGCTGAGCGAGTCGAAGAGCGCGGCGCCCTGGAACAGCATCCCGATGCGGCGGCGCACCGTCGCCAGCTCGCGCTCCGGCCGGTCGCTGATGACCTCCCCGTCGAAGCGGATGACCCCGCCGTCCACCCGCAGCAGCCCGATGAGGAGCTTGAGCATGACGCTCTTGCCCATGCCGGAGCCACCGATGATCGTGATCGCCTCGCCCTCGTGGATCTGGAGGTCGAGCGACTTGTAGACGACCTTCGGACCGAACGCCTTCTGGACTCCCTCGAACTCGATGAGCGCCATCGGTCGGCCGAATC
>JAUHXR010000376.1 GCA_030426845.1 Polyangia bacterium
GGAGCCTCGTGATCCTCCCCGCGCCGGCGCACCCCGAGCCGCCGCGCGTGACGGGCGACCTGCACCCCGCGCGTCCTCCGATCGGCGGCGCGATCGCGCCCGCCCCCGCGGTGGCGACCGCGCCACGCGCGCCGCTCGCCCGCCGCCGCACGTGGGAGAGCCCGCGCCCGACCTACGCCGCCCCCGCCTACGCGCCGCCCCCGCCCGCGGCGCCGCCGATCGCGTCTCCGGTCGCGCCCCCGATCGCACCCCCGATCGCACGGCCCATCGCGCCCCCACCGGTCGCCGCGCCCACGGCGCGGATCGCGCCGCGCCCCGCCGCGCGCCCGTTCGTGGTCGCGCCCCGGGTCGCCGCGCCCGTCGCGAGCCCGCCGCCGCGCCCGTTCGTGACCGCGCCGGCTCCGTCGCGCGCCGCGCCGCGCCCCTACGTGTCCGCTCCGCCGCCGTCGCGGGTCGCGCCGCGCCCGTTCGTGACCGCGCCAGCTCCGTCGCGTGCCGCGCCGCGCCCCCAGGTGTCTGCCCCGGCGCCTACCTACTCGCCTCCGCCGCGCGCTCCTTCGGCGCCGGCTCGCTCCTTCGCGCCGCCGGCTCGCGCATACGCGCCGCCCGCGCGCTCCTTCGCGCCGCCCGCGCGCCCCGCCGCTCCCGCCACGCGTCCCGCCGCGCCTGCCCGCGCCCTCCGGCCCGCTCCGGCCCTGCGCCCCGGCGCCCGGGTCGGCGTCCGCCCGATGCGCTGAGCTCACGCGCGTTCCTCGCGTCCGGGCTTGACGTCTGGCGGGCTTGACGTCTGGCCATTAACGTAACATCAAGAGTTACGTGAGGCGCGACAGCCGGCTCTCGGGGGTCCTCCACCTGCTGCTCCATATGGCGCAGGCCGACGCGCCGTTGACCTCGGAGGTCCTCGCCCGATCGATGGACACAAACCCCGTGGTCATCCGCCGGATCCTCGCCGGGCTGCGGGAGAGGGGCTACGTCGCGTCCGGGAAGGGGCGCGGCGGTGGGTGGACGCTGGCGCGCGACCTTTCGGAGATCACGCTGCGCGACGTCTACCTCGCCCTCGGGTCGCCCGAGCTGCTCGCGATCGGCAACCGCACCGACCGCCCGGGGTGCCTCGTCGAGCAGGCGGTGAACGCGCGGCTGAGCAAGGCGTTCGACGAGGCCGAGGAGCGCCTCCTGTCGGCCTTCGGAGAGGTGACCCTGGCGACGCTGAACGACGAGGTCGGTGAGCGGATGGCCGCCTGGCGACGCGAGCGCGCCAGCGAGACGACCAAGAAGAAGCGAGCGGCCAAACGCCGCTGAGATTCCGGCGCGCCGACGAGCGGCGCTCGAGACGAAAGGAACCCATGACGTACGACGCCCTCATCGTGGGAGGCGGCCCCGCGGGTCTGTCCGCGGCCCTCTCCCTCGGCCTCGCCCGCAAGCGCGTCCTGGTGTGCGACGCCGGGCCACCGCGCAACGCCGCCGCGGTGCACCTGCACAACTTCGTGACGCGCGACGGGATCGCCCCGAGCGACTTCCGGCGCATCGGCCGCGAGCAGCTCGCCGCGTATCCGACCGTCGAGGTCCGGGACGCGCGGGTCGGCGCCATCACCGGGTCCCGCGGGGCGTTCGCGGCGGAGGTCGGCGGAGACTCCGTGACCGCCCGGCGCATCCTGCTCGCGACCGGGATGATCGACGGGACGCTTCCGATCGAGGGCTTCACCGAGCTCTGGGGCCGGGCGATCTTCCAGTGCCCGTACTGCCACGGCTGGGAGGTCCGCGACCGCGCGTGGGGCTTCCTGGCCAGCGCCGACCACGCGGAGATGCTCACGCACTTCGCGCTCCTCGCGCGGGGCTGGACCCGCGACCTCACGGTCTTCACGGGCGGCGCCGTCGAGGTGGACGAGGCGAGCCAGGCGACGCTCGCGAAGGCCGGCGTTCGACTGGAGACCGCGAGGGTGGCGCGGCTGCTGAGCGAGCGCGGGGCGCTCTCGGCGGTCGAGCTCGAGGGCGGCGCGCGGGTGAAGTGCGAGGCGCTCTTCGCGCACCCGCCGCAGCGGCAGGTCGACGTGGTGCGCGCGCTCGGCGTCGCCCTCGACGAGCACGGCCTGATCGCGATCGACCCGATGCGCCGCGAGACGTCGATCCCGGGGATCTTCGCCGCGGGCGACTCCACCACCCGGATGCAGGGCGCGATCTTCGGTGCGGCGGGCGGGACCCACGCGGCGGCGATGCTCAACGCCGAGCTCACCGCGGAGCTCGCGACGAGCGGTCAGCTCTGAGGCGCCGCGGCCCCACTCAGAACGCGCGGTGGTTCAACGGGTCGGCGAGCCGCGGGTCCGCCTCGACGTCCTGCACGTCGTGGCAGACCGGGCCCGGCCGGAGCGGCGGCGGGGCGTGGAGGAAGCGGTCGAGCAGGACGAGCTGCCAGCTCGGCAGGCTCCGGCGCGCGCGGGGGTCGTCGAAGAGCCCGCGGAGGACGGACTCGGGGGCGCGGTGCAGGTACGCCTGGAACGCGCAGGCCGCCCAGTCGGGGTCGCCGTCCAGGACGTGCGGCCAGAGCGCGTCGCGCAGGGCGGCGGGGAGCCACCCGCAGAAGGCGACGATCGGAGGGTTCCCCAGGGGCTCCGGTGGCGTGAGGATCGGCTCCCACGGGTCGAGCCGATCGGGCGGCGCGATGGCGCCGAAGTGGGCGACGAGATCGCTCGCGGCGGCCCAGGGCCAGTCGCGCAGCAGCCCGTCCCAGGCGCCCGCGTCGTGCCGGTGGATCCAGAGGATCGACGCGGCGCGCAGGACCTCCGAGCCGCCGCCGGCTCCGCGCGCGTCACGGCACGCCTCGGCGAGCGCGTCGCGGCCCACGCCCCGCAGCGCCGCGTCGAGCCACGCAAACACGCGTGCAGGTTCGGTCGGCAGCGTCGCGGCCGGCGGCGGCATCGCCGGCGCGACGTCGCGCACGAGCTGCTCGAGCGCGCGGGCGCGGAGGCCGCTTAGCGGCCAGGGCGGCGCGCTGGCGGGGTGGGCGTTGGCCTCCTCGACGACGGCCATCAGGCGGGGGAGCCGCTCCGTCGGCCCGGCGCGGCGGCAGTACTCCGTGAACGGCAGCAGCGCGTGGTGACCACCTGTCGGCCAGCCGTGCGCGGCGCAGCGCGGGTACCACTCGAGGAGCGACGCCACGTCGCTCTCCGGGCACGACGCGCACCACGCCGCCTCGGCCGCGGCCCACGTGAAGCCAGAACCGATCGGCGCTCTGGCGCTCGACGGCCGGACCCCGAAGAGCCTGTCGCGATCCGCGCCGCGCAGCCGACGCCCCCACGCGAGCGCCGCGAGCGGGCTCCGGGTCCGCGTCCAGAGCTCTTCGAAGAGCGGCTCCTGCGCGTCGACGGGCGTGAGGCGATCCAGCATCCAGACCGCGCGGCGCGCCACCTCCCCGTCGTCGAGCGGGCTCCGCGTCAGGAAGCGGCGCAGGTCGTCGGCGACCTGGGGCGCGTCATCGGTGTAGGCGTGCCAGGCGGGGCCCAGCGAGCGGAGCACGGCAGAGAGCAAGGTCGAGGGCGCGATGGGCCCAGGGCTAGCGTTCGAGAGAAAACTAGCAGATCGGGCGGCTACATCCCCATCGTCGAACCGCGGGTCACGAGGTGCCCGTTGACCGTGCAGATGCTCCCGTCGCGGGTGCTCTCCAGGTTGACCTGGTTGAACTGCAGATCGGCCCGCCCGAGCTCCGGGTCCCACTCGTTGATCGTGATCGTCCCCGAGATCGGGTCGGGCAGGCGCCCGTTCTGGATCGCGAGCATGTCCATGGTCATGTTCGTCCAGACCGTCTGACCGGTCATCACGTTGACGAGGGTCTGCGTGTCGATCCGGTCCTGGGTCGAGAGCGTGTGCGTGCCGCGGCCCGCGTTGTCGAGCCCGAGCGCGAGCGAGCCGGTGAGCGTGGTCCCCGTCACCGAGGTCACCGAGAGCGTCCCCGGCTGGGTCATCACCATCGTCCGGCCGCCGAAGCTCACGGTGCACGCGCCGCTGAAGGTCAGGTCGATGGTCGGCGCGCGGGGGTTGTCGCTCTGGCCGAGGCTCGGCAGGCCGCCGCCGCCGCCGAAGCCGCCGCCTCCGCCGCCGCTCATGCCTCCGCCGCTGTCCCCGCTCGGGATGACGAAGAGGGCGACCGCGACGCCGATCACACCGAGGACGATGAGCGCGAGGACCGCGGCCGCCGCGCCGATCACGATCCCGCTGATGCCGCTCGAGCCGCCGCTCGCGGGGGCCACACCCGGCCCGGTCGTCGCGCCGGAGGGCGGCGAGCCGTAGGCGGGCGGGCTCGGGGTCCAGTGCCCGCCGCCGAGCGGCCCGGTCGTCGGCGCGCCCACGTGCGGGGTCGGGCCCCCGAACCCCGGCGGCGGCGTCCCCGGCGAGGCGTAGGTCGCCGGCTGCGTCACCGGAGACGGCGGCGCCGGCGTGGCCCCGTGCGGCGCGGTGGGCGGCGCGTAGGGGGCCGGCGCGCCGGAGGCGATGCGTGAGCGCACCGCCTCGAGATCCGCGGTCAGCTCGCGCATGGATACGTAACGAACGTTGCGGTCGGCGTGCATCGCGCGTGCGACGACCGCCTCCAGGTCCGCGGGCACCTCGGGGGCGAGCACGCGGATCGGGGTCGGGTTGCCGGCCGCGATCTGCTGCACCAGCTCGAAGAGCCCTTCGGCGTTGTACGGCGGGCGCCCCGTCAGGCACTCGTAGAGCACCACGCCCATCGCGTAGACGTCGAAGCGCTCGTCGGGCGCGATCTGCGCGTTGAGCTGCTCCGGCGACATGTACCAGGGCGTCCCCATCGCGATGCCGGTGCGCGTCATGGGGTTGCTGCCCGCGCCGACCGTCGGGTCGTCGTCGTAGAGCTTGGAGATGCCGAAGTCGAGGACCTTCGGGGGCCGCGGGCTGCCGTCCTTGCCCTGGCAGAGGAAGATGTTGTCGGGCTTGAGGTCGCGGTGGATGATCCCCTCGGCGTGCGCCTCGTGCACGCCTTTGCAGGACGGGATGATCGCGTCGAGCGTCTCGCGCGGGGTGAGCCGGCCGCGCCGCAGGCGCTCGGCCAGGGACTCGCCGCGCAGCCGCTCCATCACGAGGAACGGCGCGTCGCCGTCCTGGCCGACGTCGAGGATCTGGATGACGTTGGGGTGCTCGATGCGCGCGGTGGAGCGGGCCTCCGCGAGGAAGCGGGCCAGCGACTCCTGGCTCCGCGCCGACTCCGGCAGCATCCACTTGATCGCCACGGCGCGCCCGGTCGCCTGGTTCAGCGCTGCGAAGACCGCGCCCATACCCCCCTGACCGAGCAGCGACTCGATGCGGTAGCGAACGCCGATCACGTCCCCGGGCTTCGGTAGCTCGCTCATGCGAGCCGAAGGGTAAGCGGGCCGCCCGCCGAGGTCCACGCCGCGCTCACGCGCACGCCGGTTCGCCTCCATCTCCCCGGGCCCAGCGCCCCCGACGGGCCGGGTGTTCGCCTCATGCGGGCGCCCGGCGATCCGAGGTACCCTCTGCCGCGATGTCCGAAGGCCCCGCGTCCATCGTCCCCGTCGACGCCGACACCCTCGACGACTTCGCGATGCTCGAGGGGGTGGGCCTCGCCGCCCGGCGCGAGCTGATCGCCAGCGCGACCCAGCGGCGCCTCCAGCCCGGCGAGATCCTCATCGAGCAGGGCTCGAGCCAGCTGCGCCTGTTCCTCGTGCTGCGCGGGGAGCTGACCGTGCACCTCGACGCGCCCGAGGCGGAGCCGGTCGCGGTGATCGGCCACGGCGAGACGGTGGGCGAGCTCGGCGTGCTCGACGGCAGCGAGGCCTCGGCCTTCGTGGTCGCGCGCGAGGTCACCCACCTCCTCGAGGTCGCCGAGGAGGACTTCTGGGCGCTCACCAACGCGAGCCACGCCTTCGCGGTGAACCTCCTCCTCAAGCTCGTCTCGCGGCTGCGCGCGAACAACGCGCAGGTGAGCCAGAACGTGCAGAAGCGCCGCCAGTACGAGCGCGCCGCGATGTTCGACGGGCTCACGGGCATCCACAACCGGCGCTGGCTCGACGAGACCCTTCACCGCCTCGTGCGCCGCCACGAGGCCGGCGGCCAGGCGTTGAGCGTGTCCCTGATCGACATCGATCACTTCAAGAGCTTCAACGACACCTACGGCCACGCGGCCGGCGACCACGTGCTCACGGTGGTCGCGAGCACGCTCTCGGCCAACCTCCGGCCGACCGACCTGGTCGCCCGCTTCGGCGGCGAGGAGTTCGTGATCCTGTTCCCGTCCACCAACCTCGAGGAGGCGATGGTCGCGGCCGAGCGGGTTCGCGAGGCGGTAGCGCATGAGACGCTGTCGATGCCGGACGGGACGGCGCTGCCGTCGGTGACGATCTCGATGGGCGTGTCCGAGCTCGAGGCCGAGATGTCGGTCGCCGAGCTGCTCAAGATCGCCGACCACGCGATGTACCGCGCCAAGCAAGCGGGCCGGAACCGCGTGCGACCGGGCCGCCCGGGCGACGAGCCGCTCTGAGCCGGCGCGGCGTCGACCTGCGCCGCGTTCTCGCGCCCCCGCCGCGGTCCGTCGTATCGTGCGCGCGTGCCCGGGGGGGACGACGACGACGACGACGATCTCGAGCTGGACGCCGAGCGGCTCGAGTACGTCCTGAGCACGGCGCCACCGCCGTTCGCGCTCGGCTCGCAGCCGCCGCCGGAGATCCTCGCGTCGCTCCCGCCGCTCGCGCAGCGGCGCGTGCTCACCGTGCCGCCGGGCCCCGGGACGCTCGTCGAGCAGGTGGCGGTCAGCGGCGTCACGGCGGTCCGCGAGAGTCTCACCGAGCCGCCCGGCCCGGCGACCGGGCCCCACGCGCGGGCCCGCGCGATCCTCCGCGACCTCGCGCGCACCGGGCCCGGCGATGAGGCGCCGCTGGTGCAATCACTGTTGCGGATCGGCGAGGGCGCGCTCCCCGCGATCGGCGCGTCGTTCCCCGGCTGCCTCTGGTTCGACCGGCGGCTCCCCCACGCGAAGGTCGCGCGCGGGCGCGACGTCTCGGCGGTGGCCCGCGCGCTCGTGGCGTTCGGCCCGGCGGCCGCCCCGATCCTCTCGCGGCTCGCGCGCCACGACGACGAGGACATCCGGTTCTACGCGGCGCTCGTGGCGGCCGAGATCGAGTCCGACGCGCTCGCGCGGGACCTCGGCGAGCTGGCGCTCGATCCGTCCGGCGCCGTCCGCCAGACGGCGACGGCCGCGCTGCGCTCGATGCCCCCCTCGCGCAGCGAGCCGGCCCGGGCGGCTCTCCGCGACGCGCTCGTTCGCGGACACCGCGCCGCTCGCGCGACGCGCGCGCTCGCCCGGCTGAGAGACGCCGCCGCGGTGCCGCTGCTCGTGGCCCGCCTCGCGTCCGCCCGCGCGGAGGCGTCCGATCTGGAGCGCGCGCTGACCGCGATCACCGGCCACGACCTCGGCGACGCGTCCGAGGCGTGGCGGGCCTGGCTCGAGGCTCACGGCGCCGAGCCGCGGGAGCGCTGGCTGGTCGACGCGCTCGAGACCGACGACCCGATGCTCTTCGGTCACGCGGACCGCGAGCTCAAGGCGATCGACGGCCGTGACGAGGCCGAGGAGAGCCCCCCCGACGATCTGGGGCGCGCGCGGGTGCGCGAGGCGTGGCGGGCGTGGCTGTCGATGCGTTCGGGCTGACGCTTCTCGGCTGCGTCTCCGGTGCTCTGGGGCTGCTCGTTCGGCGGTGCTGCTCGTTCGGCGGTGTCTGCTCGTTCGGCGGTGTCTGCTCGTTCGGCGGTGTCTGCTCGTTCGGCCTGCCGGCTGTCTCCCGGGCCCGAGGGGGTGGGCCGGCGCTGCACCGATGCGCCCGAGCATTGACGGGGTCGCGGTGCGCGCTTCTTCGGGATGCTGGCGGGGTGGTCGGCGTCGGCCGGGGACGCGTTAACGCGATATCCGGGGGACTCCTGTTGGGACCCCGCGCGCATCAAGTCGTCGAGATGGGCCGGAGAGGGCGGAGCGGCTCGAGCCGGCGGGGTTGTGCGCGTCGCGGGATCGCAGACGGTGCCGCGCCGGCCCACCCCCTCGGGTGCGTGACGGGCGGGGGGCTTGAGGGATCGCGCACGTCGCGGCCGCGCTGCGCGCGAGCCACGCCATGCTGACCCGGCGGATGCCTCATGTAGCGGGGTGGGAGGCTTGTGCGCGTGTCGCTCCCGGGCGCCGATGGCGCGACAAGATGAGGTGTGAGTACTCAGCGTCACTGGCGCGGTTCCGGCTGCGGCTCGGGCTGCGGCCTCCGGCCTCCGGCTGCCGGCCTCCGGCCCCGGCCCCGGCCTCCGGCCCCGGCCCCGGCCTCCGGCCCCGGCCTCCGGCCCCGGCCCCGGCCCCGGCCCCGGCCCCGGCCCCGGCCCCGGCCCCGGCCCCGGCCTCCGGCCCCGGCCCCGGCCCCGGCCTCCGGCCCGAGTACGTAGGCGAGCAAGAGTACGTGCACGTC
>JAUHXR010000021.1 GCA_030426845.1 Polyangia bacterium
GCTCGATCTCGACGACCGGCTGCGCGATGGTGCGCGGCGCGCGGTTGTGGACGGTGAGCTCGAGGGCGGCGGTCTCGTCGAGGCCGCCGGGATCCCCCGCGATCGCCAGCGTGAACGGGCCGCGCTCAGGGGGTGGGCGATCCCAGGGCACGCCGAAGCGCGCCTCGGCCCTCGCCAGCAGCGGGGCCCCGGCGGCGATCACCTCGACCCGGTGCGTCCCGGGCGTGGCCAGCTCCCGCACATGCAGCAGGCCGGCGCCGCCCTCCAGCGTGACTATGTGGCGTGCACCGTCGATGCGGACGGTCGCCTCCGGGGGCGTCCCGGTGCCCAGCCGCTCGACCGCGGCCTGGGCGAGTCCCCGCTCGAAGGGCGAGAGCGCGTGCCCCCGCGCGGTCCAGCGGGCGACCGTCGCGAGCGCGCGGAAGCCGGCGGGCCGCTGGTCGAGGCCGAGCTCCACGAGGGCGAGGAGGAGCGTCGACTGCACGGGGCTCGACCCCACGCCGAGCCACCGATCGTCGCCCACATCGACCGCGTGTCGGGCGAGCCGCCGCGCCAGCTCCGCCGCGGCCTGGTCTCGTGAGGCTCCCTCGTCCGTGCCGGAGGTCCACGCGAGCGCCGCGGCCGAGATCGCGGCGAGGGCCGGGTCGTCGCTCCGCGCGAGGGCCTCGTCGGCGACCTCCTCCCGGAGCCGCTCGATCAGCTCCGGCAGGTCGGCCACCCGACGCGCGCTGGCCGCTTGCGCCGCGGGTGCCAGCCCGAGCAGCGCCCACGCGCGCTCCTCGGCGAGGTGACCTTCGGGCTCCCGGGCGAGGGCGCTGAGCCGCCGCGTCAGCCAGGTCGTCGCGTCGGTGAGCGCCGCGTCGTCGACGTGCTCGCCGCCCCACGCGCGCCCGATCGCGAAGCCGAGCGCCTGCGGAGACATGCGGGCGGTCACCAAGGTGTGCGCGGTCGTCGGCCCGAGGCCCCGCTCGCGCGCGCCCCAGGACTCCCACGGCGCGTCGGGCTCGCCGTGCTCGCCGAAGAGCGCGCCGCCCGCCGCGATCGTCACCGTCGCGTCGAGCGCGTGCGCGCCGTCCGGCACGGTCAGCGCGAGGGCCCCGCGCCCCGAGGCGAGCGCGAGCCGCTCGACCGCCACGCGGCGAGCTCCCTCGAGGACGCGCATCGGCCGCCGCACCGCGTCGACCGCCGCGCCGTCCGGGCCGCGCGCGATCACGGTGAGCTCGCCCTCGCCGGCGCGGGCCGGGCGGACGCTCACCGGCACCACCACCGCGTCGTTCGCGGGGACCGTCACGGTGACCGGCTCGCTCGACGCCACCCCGAGGCCCTCGTCGCCCGCGAGCGAGATGACGAGCTCGCGCGGGGCGTCGCCGTGGTTGCTCACGCGCAGCGGGAGCCGGAGCGCGTCGCCGCGGCGCGCGACCTCGGGGATCGGCGCCTCGACCACGATCTCGCGCTCCACCGACAGGCGCGCGTCGCCGGACCACATCCAGCCGTCCTCGCGCCAGACGATCGCCTCGACCGCGTAGGTCGTGACCGCGTCGGCGAGCGGCACCGCGATCTCGGTCACCCCGCTCGGGTCGAGGGTCACGCTCGGCGCGAAGAGCAGCGTCGGCGGGAAGCGCTCGCGCACCACCGCGGCGATGCCCCGCAGGCCGGACGGCCCGCGGCCGCCGCGGACCGTCGCTGCCCGGGCGCCCCGCACCCCGAGCCCGCCGTGGCCGTAGCCGTGGCCGACGCCCCCGCCGCCGCGGCCGGTGCCCGAGAGGCTCCCGAGCAGGAGCGTGCCTTCGGAGACCTCCGCCGAGACCGCGTCGCCGATCTCTTCCTCGGTCATCTCCGCGCTCACCCGCGCGTAGGCCTCGCCGATCATCCGCAGCGTCGCCTCGGCCGCCGACGTCCGCGCGAGGCGGCGCATCAGCGCGTCCTCCCCCGACGCGACCGCGTAGGGCGTGCCGGCGGGCACCGCGCGGGCGAACGGATCTCGCACGTCGTCTTGCGTGCCGAAGCGCCCGTCGGGGCCCGGAGACGCGAGCTCGACGCCGGCCGCGCGGGCCGACAGACGGAGCGCTGGCTGACGGGTCGCGCGCAGCTCGAAGCGGTGGCCCCAGGGGTCGTCCAGGTCGCGCGGCCCGAGGAGGCCGCGCTCGACCATGCGAGGCAGCCAGCGCTCGTAGGGCTCCCGCGCGGCCATGCGCGCGGCGGGCGGCGCGTCGTCGCCCGGGTCGAGGTAGGCCGCGAGCCGCACGAGCAGGCCGACCAGGCGCGCGCGCGCGACCCGGGTCGCGACCCGGTCGTAGGTGAACGAGGGGTCGGCGGCCTCGAGCATCGACGGCGTGAGCCGGCCGTCCCCGAGGGTGCGCGCGTCCGGCGGCAGGGCGTCCTCGCGGAACCGGCGCGCGCCGGCCCGGACCTCCGTCAGCTCGTCGAGCGCGCCGGCGGTGACCGCGCGGCTCAGGCGCCCCTCGAGCTCGGACATCGGCTCGGCGACGCCGCGGCGCAGCAGCTCGGCGCGGAGCGGCCACGGATCGCGGAGGCTGCGTCGCGTGCCGGCCGGCGTCGCGCTGGTCGGCAGCCCGAGGTCGTCGACCAGCGGCGGGACCTCGACAGGCGCCGCGCCCGGCGCGGTGACCGCCGCCATCGCCGCGTCCGCGAACCGCCGCCCCACCTCGTCGGTCGGCGCGCGGAGCGCGCGCTCGAGCTCCTCCATGAGCCGCGCCCGGAACGGGTGCTCGCCGCCGTGAGCCGCGAGGTCGCGGACCAGCACCGCCGCGTAGCGGGCGGGGCCGCCCGCGCCGGTGTGCAGGCGCACCCGCGCCGTCTCGCCGACCGTCCACCGCTCCTGCGTGGGCTCCACCCGCACGAAGTCGGGCGCCGGCGGCCGCAGGATCACCGAGGCGCAGGTCGCGGGGCCCTCGTGCGAGTCGTCGTCGCGCACCGCGCGGGCGCAGACCCGCGCGACCCCGACGAAGTCGGCCGGCGCCGTGAGCCGCCCGGCGCCGGCGCGCCCATCGAGCCAGGTGGTCGCGAGCCGGCGGCCGTACGCCGCGATCAGCTCGAGGACCACCGGCGCTCCGGCGGCGCGGGGGCGCCGCGCGAGGGTGACCTCGATCGCGTCTCCCGGCGCGAGGATGGACGTCGCGGGGGTCGGCGCGACGTCGGCCTCGCGGGCGACCGGGAGGTCGACGCGCGCGGTCCGCTCCAGCGCTCCGGCCACGCGGACGATCGCGGTCGTGAGCGTCTCGCCCGACCGCCGCGCGGCCGCGCCCCGGGGGAGGCGGACGGGTAGGGAGACAAGCCCGTTTGCGTCGGTCGTCCCTTCCGCCCGGCCGCCGGCGAACGCGGGTCCGCGGGCGCTCACCGCGGTGCCGGCGGGGGGCGGCTCACCCATCACGTCACGCACGTGGACGAACACCACGTCGTCGACCTCGGGCACCAGCGCGCCGTGCCGGGGCTGCACCTCCACGTCGAGCGCGAGCGGCACCGCGAGCCGCATCGCGCCCACCAGCTCCATCGAGCCGTGCGCCGGGTGGCTGAGCTCCACCTCCACCGGCACGCGCGCGCGATCGCCCTCCAGGTAGACCGGCGCGCGGGCCCGCACCCGCGCCTCGCCCGCGTCGTCGGTCGTCGCGGTGAACTGCTGGTCGCCGTCGACCGTCACGATCGCGTTGGCGTCGCGCACCGGCGCGCCGCTCTGCCCCGTCACCTCGAGCCGCACCTCGACCTCCGCGCCCGGCGCGACCGGCTCGGGCGCGATCGTGAGGCGCGCGAAGAGCCGCTCGTAGGTGCGCGTGCCCACCGAGAAGCGGCCGTGGGCCTCGAGCTGCCCGGGTACCGTGAGCGTGACCCGCTGCTCCCCCGCGCGTGCTCCCTCGGGGACTGTCAATGTGAAGTGCGCGACTCCGGCCGCGTCCGTCTGGAGGGTGCGCTCGGTCGCGGCGAGGGACTCGCCCGTCACGCTCACCTGGGCGCGCTCCCCGGTCAGCGGGCGGAGGCTCGACCTGTCGCGCAGCAGCGCCCAGACGTGCACCGTCTCGCCCGGCTCGTAGAGGACGCGATCGGTGCGCAGCATCGCGCTCACCCCCGGCGCGATCTGCACCGGCACCGCGAAGCGCCGCGCCTCGCCCTCGGGGCCCACCTCGACCTCGAGCTGAGGGCCGCCGTCGCCGCTGCCCTCGGGGATCGGGATCTCGGCTACGAACCGCCCGCGAGGGTCGGTGGAGACATCGCTCCACGGCTGCGTGCGGCGCTCGCCCTCCGACCAGCCGAGGCGCGCGCGGACGCGGCCGTCGAACGGGGTCAGCTCGGCGAGACCACGCACGCGGTAGGCGGTGCCTCGCACGCGCGCGACCCGGCCCGCGTGGAGCCGCGAGCCTCCCTCGAGCGCGAGCTCGAAGCCGGTCGGCTCCGCCGTCTGCGCGCGCGCGGCGCTCCCCCCGAACAGGGCGCACCCCATCATCGCCGCGGTCGCGGCGGCCCGTGTCCAACCCGTCACCCGCGAGTCGACACCGACCCGGGGGCGAGGTTCCGCGGTCGGCTCAATCCGCGACGCGGACCCTCACGCGGCGGCCTCGGCGGCGCGCCTGACCGGGCGGGACGGAGGGCGGGCCCGTCGTCTGGACGGCGCGCACGCGGACCTCCGCGGCGGGAGGCGGGGGCGGCGCGGGGGGCGTCGGCGGAGGGGGCGGCGCGACCGGCGGAGGCGCGACCACCGCGCGCGCCGAGGGAGGCGGAGACGGTGGCCCGGCCGCGGGCGGGGCGGGCGCCTCCACCTCGACGGTCGCGCGAGCGGTCGGCTGCGCGCGAGGCGCCGACGGCTCGTCGACCGGTGCGAGGATGCGGGTGAACGGGCTCTCGCCCTCGCTCGTCGCCCCGTCGACCACGAGGGTGACCGCGAGCGGCCCGGGCACCGGGAGCTCGGCGTAGATCTGCCCGCGGTAGCGCTCGCTCGCCGGGTCCCAGATCATCACGACCGGCTGGATCGCGCCGCCCTCGGTGGCGACCCGGACCGTGATCTGCGCGGTGGCCGGCGCGGGCAGGTCGTCGTCCAGGTAGGCCTCGAGCGCGCCGTCGTCGTGGACCACCACCTCCACGTGGCGCGGCCCGACCGCGACCACCGTCCCGCCGTGGGCGGCGTCCGGGCCCTCGACCTCCGCCGCGAGGGGCGTGGCCTCGGGCGCGGTCTCGGAGGCGATCGGCGGGGTCTCCTCCGCGATCGACGGCGGGTCGTCGCCACCGCACGCGGCGAGGGCGAGGCCGCCGAGGCCGAGGAGCCAGCGCCATGCCGGCCGCGTGGAGGAGGAAGGCATCGAAGAGAGGGACGCGGGCGTCGGCCCGCGCATTCGAATGCTACCAGCGCGGCGGCCGCCCAGGCGATACCCTAGCGCCACAGCCTCGGGGCGAGGCCCCCGAGCCTTCCGGGACACCAGGCATTGTTCGATCGCGGCTACCTCTCCCTCTTCCGAATCCGGGGCGTGCCGGTGCGCGCGCACTGGACGCTGCCGCTCGGCCTGCTGATGTTCTCGGGTGGCCAGATCGCGCCGGGCCTCTGGCTCGGGATCCTCCTCGTCATCCTGCTGCACGAGGCCGGCCACGCGTTCCTCGTGCGCCAGCGCGGGATGGTCAACGCGGGCATCGATGTGCATGGCTTCGGCGGGGTGTGCCGCTGGGTGGGCCGCCCGTCGGAGAAGGATCGCGCGATCGTGGCCTGGGGCGGGGTGCTCGCGCAGGCGCTGCTGCTCGCGGTGGCGTGGCCGTTGCGGCTCCTCGCGCCGATCGACGCGCCGTTCGTCGCCGACCTGCTCGAGGCCTTCACCGTCACGAACGGGATCATCCTCCTGTTCAACCTCGTCCCGTTCGGTGGCCTCGACGGCGTCCGGGCGTGGCCGCTCCTCGGCATGCTGTGGCGCGAGCGCCAGAAGCGCCGCGAGTGGAAGGACAAGCTCGGCCGCCCTCCCGCCCAGCCGGCGGCGCCCCAGACGCTGCAAGAGGCCCTGCGTGAGGCCGACGAGCGCGCCGGCCGGCGCTGATCGATCGCGGCTGGCTGATCGATCGCGGCTGATCGAGCGGCGTGGACGGAGCCCGGCCGATTGACACGCGCGGCCCCGGCCCGCATGTTCCTCCCCGGCGCGTGCCCTCGCGCCTCCTATGACCGACCGTCGCTGAGCAATCGCCGCCGAGCCCTCTCGCTCCCTCTGTTTCGGAGCCGGGCTCGCGCCCTCGGGACGCGCCTCACGGCTCGTTCCTCCGTGTCTGCGACGAGGTCTACGTGTCAGCGCTCCGCCTCGCGGGCGTCGGGTTCGCCTACCCCGACGCGCCGCCGATCTTTCAGGACGTCACCCTCGAGCTCCCGCCGGGCTGGACCGCGATCGTCGGTCCCAACGGCGCGGGCAAGAGCACCCTCCTGCGCCTCCTGCGCGGCGAGCTCACCCCGACGCGGGGCCGTGTCGAACGGGGCGACCTCGCGATCGCCACCGTGCACCAGGCGCCCGCCGCGATCCCGCCCGAGGTCGCCGCGCTCGCCGAGCGGTGGGACCGCGCCGCGTGCCGCGTCCGCGCGCGCTTCGACCTCGACCCCGAGGCGCTGGCGCGGTGGGCGCGCCTCTCCGGTGGCGAGCGACAGCGGTGGCAGGTCGCGGCCGCGTTGGTGCGGCGCCCCGACGTGCTTCTTCTCGACGAGCCGACCAACCACCTCGACGCCGAGGCGCGTGAGGCCCTGGCGCGGATGCTCCAGGCGCACCGCGGCGTGGGCGTGGTGGTGGCGCACGACCGCGCCTTCCTCGAGGCGCTCGTCGCGCGCGTGGCCTGGGTCGAGGACGGCCGGATCGACGTGACGACCGGGGGCTATCGGCACGCGCTCGAGGCGCAGCGCGCCCGCGCGCGCCGGCGCGAAGACCTCCGGGGCCTGGCCCGCGCGGAGTCGGACCGCCTGGCGCGCGAGCTCGACGCGCGCCGGCGCCGGGCCGAGGCCGCGGCGCGATCGATCAGCGTACGCACGCGGGCCAAGGGTCCCCAGGACTCTGACGGCCGCTCGGTGAACCGCAAGATCCGCGCGGCGAACGCGGCCGCCCAGCACGCGCGCGGGGTCGCGAGTCTCCGCGGTCGTCTCGACGAGGCGGAGCGCGCGCTCGGCGCGCTGCGGGTCGACAAGGCGCGCCACCGCGCGATCGCCATCGAGTCGGCGCGACCCGCGCAACGCACGGTGCTGCGGGTCGAGCTGCCCGCGCTCGCGCGCGGCGGGAGGCGACTGCTCGAGCCGACGGTCGTCCAGCTCGACCGCGACTCGCGCGTCCGCCTCGACGGCCCGAACGGGTCGGGCAAGACCACGGTGCTCGAGGCGCTCGTCGAGCGCTGGCCGCACCCGCGCGAGCGGTTGCTCTACCTGCCCCAGGCCGAGCCGGACGGCCGGGCGCTCCTCGCGCGGGTCGAGGCGCTCGATCCGACCACGCGGGGTCGCGCGCTCACCCTCGCGGCCGCGCTCGGGCTCTCGGTGCCCGCGCTCCGTCGGAGCCGCGCGCCCAGCCCCGGCGAGGCGCGCAAGCTCGCGCTTGCCGAGGGCCTCGCTCGGGAGGTCTGGTGCGTGGCCCTGGACGAGCCGACCAACCACCTCGACGCGCCCTCGATCGAGCGGCTGGAGGAGGCCCTCGCGGCCTACCCGGGCGCGCTGCTCCTCGTCACCCACGACCGCGCGCTCGCGGACGCGGTCACGCACGAGACGTGGACGGTCGCGGGCGGACGGCTCCACGCGACGTCGACCGCCGGGGAATAGCCGGCCCGCTCCGCCCCGTTCGCGCGCGACATGGGGGAAGACACGCGCGAGCGGGGGCGCCGGCGATGAGGTGGCGGACCGCTCGCCGGCCGAGCGCCGGGTGGAGGCTCGCCGGGCCGCTGACCGCGGGGCTGGCGATCGCCGCGCTGCTCGGCTCGGTCGCGCGGGGTCAGGAGGCGGCGCCGCCCGCCGGCCTCACGGTGGAGCGGGTGCGCCTGCCGCGCGCGCCTCGGGTCCGCGCGGGTGACCGCCACCTGACGGTGGTCCGCGTCGACCTGCGCCGCTACCGGCTCGCGGTCCTCAGCGCGGTGCGCGACGGCGCGCCCCGGCCGCTCGACGCGTGGGTGCGCGACTTCCAGCTGACCGGCGGGATCAACGCGGGCATGTTTCTCCCGAACCGGCGCCCCGTCGGGACGCTCCACGACCGCGGCGAGGTCCTCAGCGATCGGAACCCCGCGCGCTTCAACGCGATCGTCGGCTGGGACCCGCGCGGCGACGGCGCGGCCCTCGGGGTCGGGGGCGCCGGCTGCCCGGAGGGCCGCGCGGGGTTGCTGTCCCGCTACGCGTCGGCGGTGCAGGGCTTCCGCATGATGATCGACTGTCGCGGCCGGGCGCGGCCTTGGCCGACGCAGAGGATCTACAGCGCGGCCGCGTTCGGGCGCGATCGCGACGGGCGCGCGGTCTTCCTCCACTCGCGCACGCCCTACCGGATGGACGAGCTCAGCGAGATGATCGTCGACCTGGACCTCGGGGTGCGGGGCCTCGTCTACATGGAGGGCGGGCCCGAGGCGTCCCTGATCGTCCGCGCGCCGGGGGCCCGCGTGACCGAGATGGGGAGCTGGGAGGACGGCTTCAACCCGAACGACGACAACCGCGCGCTCTGGGATCTGCCGAGCGTGATCGGCTTCCGCCCTCGGTGACCGCTCAGGCGAGCGCGCGCGCGCGCACCGGCGTGGGCTCGAGCATCACGAGGGCGTTGCGGCGGCGCGCGGCCTCGGGCGCGGGCTCCGGCGCGGCGAGGGCGTCGTCGAGCCCGGCCGCGACGAGGGTCACGTAGCACTCGTCGACGAGGTCCGGGCACACGCTCACGCCGAACAGGATGTCCGCGTCGTCGTCGACCGCGGCCTGCACGCGCGCCGCGGCCTCGTGGATCGCGTTGAGCCCGAGCGCCGGGTCGACCGTGAAGCTCAGCAGCACGCCGCGGGCGCCGTCGATGGAGTCGTCCGAGAGCAGCTCGCTGATCGAGGCTTGCTCGACCGCGATCGACGCGCGCTTCGGTCCGCGCCCGTGGCCGAGGCCCATCACCGCGCGGCCGCCGTCGCGCAGGACGGCCTCCACGTCGGCGAAGTCGAGGTTGATGTGCCCGGTCTGGGTCACGAGGTCGCCCACCCCGCGGACGCCGCTCGCGAGCACGGTGTCGGCGTAGCGGAACGCCTCGCCGAGGGTGAGGTCGTCGACCATGAGGCGGTCGTTCTCGATCGTGAGCAGCGCGTCGACCTGGTCCTTGAGGGCCGCGAGCCCGTCGCGAGCCACGCCGCCGCGGAACGCGCCCTCGAACGCGAACGGCGTGGTGACGACGCCGACGACGAGCGCGCCAGCCTCGTGCGCGAGGTGTGCGACGAGGGGCGCCGCGCCGGTGCCCGTCCCGCCGCCCATGCCGGCCGCGACGAACACGAGGTCCGCGCCGGCGACCGCGCGCTGGATGGCCGCCGCCTGCTCCTGGGCGGCCGCGAAGCCGACCGAGGGGCGACCCCCCGCGCCGAGGCCTCGCGTCGCCCGCATGCCGAGCACGACCTGCCGGCGCACGTCGAGCTCCTCGAGCGCCTGTCGGTCCGTGTTGACGGCGATGAGCGAGACGCCCTCGTCGACTCCACCCTCGCGCAGGTGTCGGAGCGCGTTCCCGCCCGCGCCTCCGACCCCGACCACCCTGACGTCCACGCCAGCTGCCATGGGTAGCCGGCTAGCATGGGCGGCGGCGCGGAGTGAAAAAAGAGGCGGGCCGCGCTTCTACTCGTCGGCGATGCGCCGCTTCAGCGCCGCCAGCTCGTCCTCGATCTCCTGCGCGGCCTCGCGCGCCTCGCGCGCCTTGCGGGCGGCGTCCTCCTTCTGGCGCTGCGCCTCCTGCCGCGCCCGGAGCTCGTCCTCGACGCTCTGTCGTACTTCATCCGCCTTGCGGTAGAGCGCGTCACCCGCGTTCTTCACCGCCGCCTTGGCGGCCTCCTTGGCGAGCTCCTCGCGGGCCTCCGGGCCCAGCGCGGCGAGCAGGTATTCAAGGATCCCCACGCTGTCAGCCTAGCCCCTCGGCGACGACTTTGGTCGAAACGGTTGGTGTAAAGCCAGCCTGCGGCTATGCTCTTGTCAACTACGGTCCGATGAGTCGGGGTGAAAACCCAGTGAAAACCCCCTCTAAGGTCCTGTAACTGCTTAGGATATAGACACGCATGTCCCACTTGGGTGGGCAAGGAGTTCCTCGACATTCAGCCTCGATGGCGCTCCAAGGGACTGTGTGAATAGCGGAAAAATCCGTAATATGTGAATCGGGGGATGGGGAAGAAGTAGGATGGCTCGGACAAAGAAGAAGAAGACGACCCGCACCAAGAAGAAGCAGATCGGTGACCTCACCGACAACCAGGTACGGACGATTCGCACGCAGTACGCGAAGGGCTCGAAGAGCCAGCGCGAGCTGGGCGAGAAGTACGGCCTGGGCACCCATCAGATCGGACGCCTGACCCGCGGAGAAGCGCGGATGGACGCGGGCGGCCCGGTCAGCTCGAACGGACGCACCAAGCTCACCAACCGCCAGGTCGCGACGCTCCGTCGTCGCTACTCCAAGGGCGTCGCGAGCCAGGCCACCCTCGCTCGCGAGTACGACATCAGCGCGGCTGCGGTCTCGCGTCTCGTCCGCGGCTGCACCTACGACGACGTGGGTGGCCCGCTGGTCGAGAAGGGCGGCATGCCCCACGGGCGCAAGCTCACCCCCCAGCAGATCCTCGCGGTCGCTCGCTCCGACGAGAACATGAGCAAGCTCGCCCGCAAGTACGGCGTGACCCGTCAGGCCATCCAGGCCTTGCGCAAGCGCTGGACGGAGCGGCTGGGCCTCTGAGCGCGGCTCCCCGGCGCGCGAGCGCCAATCGCTGAGCGGGCCCTCGGGTCCGCCCGGACGTGTACCCCGGAGGGCGGGCGGCCCTTCGGGGTTTTGCGTTTTCTGGGCGCCGGCTTCTGCGCGCCGGCTTCTGGGCGCCGGCGTCCGGGCGCCGGCTTCTGGGCGCCGGCTACGGACTCGTCGCGTCCTCCTCGGACAACGTCTCTGTCGACTCCTCAGGTGCGGGCTCGGCCGCCGGCGCGATCGGCTCGTCGGCGAGCACCGCCTCGGGCTGAGCGGTCTCGGGGACCGCGCGGGGGTCCTCGAAGTCGAGGCCCACGCGCACGACGGACGGCCCCTCCGCGCGCGGGAGCCGACCGCCGCGCATCGCGCGGACGACGCAGAACACCAGCTCCGGGTCGAGCCCGTCCACGTGGTCCGTCCCCGATCGCGTCACGTCGCCGCCCGGGCCGACCTCGAGGCGCACGACCACGTGCCCCTCCACCCGGATCGAGCTCGCGGCGAGGCAGGCCTGCACGCGCGGGCGCATCGGCCCGAGCGCGGCCCGCGCCTCGGCCTCGGGCAGCGGCCCCTCGCGCACCTCGACGAACGCGAGCTGCGCGCTCGGACCGCTCGCGGTCGCCGCGGGCTCGCGCGCGTCGTCGTGGACCGGGTGCTCGGACAGCGGAGGGGTCCCACCGCACCCCGCGGCGAGGAGGAGCAGGAGCGTGCGCGCGGAGCTCGACATCGGGCGAAGCGTCGCATGGAGTCGGTCGGCCGGGGCCGACGAATCCGCCACACGCCCGCGTCGAAGACGCGAGCCCCCGCCGGCCTGGCCAGCGGGGGCTCGCGTGAGTCAGCCGTCCGTCAGGAGCCGCTTCAGCGAGCTGACGCCGTCGGCACCGACCGACAGCTTCACCTCACCGACCTGGGCCGCGATCCGCTCGACGGCCTCCAGCTCCTTCAGGCGCAGCAGCACCGGGTTGTCGGCCATCACCTTGGCGGCGTTGGCCATCGTCCGGGTCGCCGCCGCCTCCTCCTTGCGGAGGATGACGTTGGCCGCGGCCTGCTTCTCCGCCTCGATGACGCGGTTCAGCAGCGCCCGCATGTCGCCGGGCAGGATCACGTCCTTGACCCCGATCGCGAGCACCCGGACCCCGAAGCGCAGCGCCTCGGCCTCGGTCCGCGTGGACAGGTGACGCGCGAGCGCGTCGCGCTGCTCCAGCAGCTCGTCGAGCGTCACGCTGGCCACGAAGTCACGCAGCGCGAGCTGCGCGATCGAGTACAGCGCGGCCTCGGCGTTCGCGATCGTGTGCGGCGCCGTCTCCGGATCCGCCGGCGCGTGGTCGACGGTCAGGCTCAGCCGCAGCGTGACCTTGTCCCGCGTCAGCAGCTCCTGCCCGGCGATCGCCAGCTGCTGGCGACGCATGTCGATCAGCCGGATCGAGACCGGCGCGGCGACCCGCGTCCAGTACGCGTAGCGGCCCGGCTCGAGCACGCGCTCGAAGCGACCGTTCACGTACAGCAGCCCGCGCTGGTACTCGAGGACCGTGGCCTGGACCACGTCGCTGCTCGGCAGCAGCGCCAGCAGCTCGTCCGTCACGTCCGGGACGGGCTCACGCGTGTCGAACACGTGCAGCTCGACCGACGGGTCCACCGCCCAGTAGCGGTGGATCCCCGGCCGCAGGAACACGACCGGCTGACCCTGGCGGAACAGCACGCCGCGCTGCCCGGCGGACAGGCGCGCCTCACCGAACGCGCCCTCGCCGATCACGGCGCGGACCTCGTCGGGGAGGTCGACGACCAGCGCGCGCGTGTCGAAGCTGCGCGCGCTCAGCCCGAAGCCCCACACGGTGTGGCGGCCCGGCCCGAGCGCCCGCACCGGCAGCCCGTGCTTGAACACGACCGCGCGCTCGTGGAGCGCGACCTGATGGGTGATGAACGTCATCTCGGTCTCCTGTGAGAGGTGTAGAAAGAGGGACTCCTTGCGGAGCCCAGAGACGGTGGCCGGCGGCGGCGGGATCCGGGTCTCGGAGGGCGCGCGGCGCGAGGCCTCGCGCGCTCGTCGACCCCGCCCTGCGCGAGCGCGCACGCGCGACCCGTCGAGGCGGGGCCAGGCGCGACCTCGGCCGCGGGGCCGGGGAGGCCCGTCGACCGGGGCGGCGCGCGGCCCGGGCCTCGGGGCGGCGGGGGCGCGGGCGAGCGGGGCGGTCCCGGAGGCGCGTGGACCGCGCCGCCGTCGACCGGCTCAGAGTTTTCCGCAGCTTCGCGGAGACCGCGAAGCACGGTCGGGAACTGGGATGAGCAGCCCAGCGCGTCTTCCATTCCGCCACTGGTCCGTGGATCGGGCCCGCGCGCCGGGACGCGCGGGGATGGACCAGGAAGGACTCGAACCTTCAATCCCTGGACGTGAGCGGCCTCCCGGGACGCGCCAGCGGGACGCCGGACCCCGACGTCGAAGGCGGGGGAGCGGCGCCGAGGCGGGCCGGTGTGGGGTGAGGCACGAACGACCCTTGCTCGAGGATCGCGCCACGCCGAAGTCTGTGATCTCCTCTCGGCGCCTAATCACGCGCCGTGCCAGCGCGCCGAGGCTACTCGGCCGACTCGACCAGCACGAGGTCTCTATCCGCCAGGCGCGCGAGCGATAGCAGCGTCTCGAGCTCGCGGAGCGGGGACACCAGGATGAGCACCGCGACGGGCCGCGGCCGGTCGAGCTGATCGAGGACCGCGCGCTCGGTCGGCCGGATGCGCTCCGGCTCGACCTCCACCCGCGTGACGATGTCGGTCGGCCGGAACCGCGCGAGCAGCGCGTCGACCTGCCGCCGCTCCGCCTCCTGGAGCAGGCTCTTCACGCGCCGGTCGCCCGGGTTGCTCGAGAGCATGCTCCGGAGCACGTGGGCCGCCTCGGCGTACTGAGCCTCGCGCAGCAGGAGCCGCGCCTGCTCGAGGAGGCGCGCGTCGACATCGGGCCCATGGGCCGTGCCCTCCACGTCGACGAGGCCTCGCGCGCGCAGCCGATCGACGCGCCGAAGCAAGCAAGGGCGGCTGACGCCGAGGACCAGCCGCGCCTCGCCGAGCGCGGGCGCCTCCTGCGCGACCTCGAGGATCGCCCGGTCGAGCGGCCCGAGGGTGGCGGGCGGCGCGTCCGTCGCGCCGAGCCGCGCGGCGTCGTCCGGGTAGGCGCGCGCCACCCGGGGCCACTCGTCGAGCAGGCGAAGGCCCTCCATCAACAGGAACTGGACCGGCGTGTCGAGCGGGACCGCGCGCGGCGGGGTCGGCGCGTCGTTGCGCAGCGTGAAGCGCCCTTCGCTCGAGAGGAACACGTCCAGAAGGGCCTCGAGGGTCGCGGCCTTCAGGCCTGGCCCGGGGGCGTCCGGGGTTCCGTCGGCGGGGAGGCGGCCGCGGCGAGGCGGGGCCGCGCCGAACACGACCTGCCGGTCGTCCACCATGAGCCACGTCGGGTCGTGGTCGGGGCGCTCGACCGTCACCAGCGCGCGCGAGCGGTGCGCGTCGGCCCACTGCAGCAGGTCGGCCAGCGACATCGTAGCGAGGTCGCCCGTCAGCACCGCGACAAGCTATCACGGCCGCGCGAGTGGATCTGCTACCGTCGCGCTCGGTGACGGTCGTCAACCCGCTGGCTCGCGAGATCTCGGCGAAGGTCGTCTACTACGGCCCCGGTCTCTCCGGGAAGACGACCACCCTCAAGCACATCTACAGCGTCGTGAAGCCGCAGCGTCGCGGCGAGCTGGTCACGCTCGCGACCGAGGGCGACCGCACGATCTTCTTCGACTTCCTCCCGCTGCACGTGAAGGAGGTGCAGGGGATGGGGGTGCGCTTCCAGCTCTACACCGTCCCCGGGCAGGTCTTCTACGAGGCGACCCGCCGCCTCGTCCTGCACGGCGCCGACGGAGTGGTGTTCGTCGCCGACTCGCAGCCCGCCGCGCGCCAGTCGAACCTCGAGTCGCTCGAGGACCTGCGACGCAACCTGATCGAGAACGACATCGACCCGGAGACCTGCCCGCTCGTCTTCCAGCTCAACAAGCGCGACCTGAGCGGCGTGATGTCGGTCGAGCAGATGCGGCGCGAGCTCAACTGGCGCGACGCTCCGCAGTTCGAGACCTCGGCCACGCGCGGCAACGGCGTGCTGGACGCCCTCAAGGAGATCAGCAAGCGGGTGATCCACTCGCTCTGGGACCGCGTCCCGCGCACCCCCAAGCCGCCAGCCCGGCCGGCGCCGGTGCCCGAGGGGATCGAGGCCGAGGTCGCGCGGGTGTCGGCCCGGCTGACTTCGAGCGGCGAGATCACGCTCCTCACCGAGGAGGAGCCCGAGGTGCCGCCGCCGCCGGCCGCGCCTCCGGTCGACGCGGGGCAGCTCTCCTTCGCGTCGCTGTGGGAGGGCTCCGACGCCAACGCGATCGCGGAGGTCGAGGCCGCGATCCGCGCCGGCGACGACGGCGAGGCGCTCGCCGCCGCGGTCGCCGCGATGGTGGAGCTGCTCGGCGCGCTCCCCGGCACCGGCGGGCAGAGCCCGATGGCCAAGGCGGCGCTGCTCGGCCTCGACGGGCGGGAGTTTCTCCGCTTCTGCCGGCTCGCGGGGCTGCACGCCAGCTCGGTCACCCACCACGACGCGTTGTTTGCGCTCTATATGCTCGTCTCGGCGCGGGTCAAGGCCTCGCTCATCCAGTGAAGCCGGCGCCGATCCAGCCCGCGGCGCAGCTCACGCACCCGCTGTTCCTCGGCGCGCTCGCGGTCCTTGCGCTCAATGACCACGCGCTCAAGGGAGCGGGTCTGCTGCCGGGCGCGCTCACCGGGAAGCTGAGCGACGTGGCGGGCCTGCTCGTGGCTCCGCTCGTGCTCGCGTGGCTCGCGCGGGCGCGCACCCGGCGCGGCTGGGTCTTCGCTCACGTCGCGGTGGGGCTCGGCTTCGCGGCGCTGCAGCACCCGGCGGGGGCGGACGCCTTCGCGCGGCTCGGTCTCGGGCGATCGTGGCCCGATCCGACGGACCTGCTCGCGCTCCCCGCGCTGCTCGTGTCGGCGTCGGTGTTCGGTCGCCTGCCGCGCCCCGTCTCGGCCGGCCCGCGGGCCCGCGCGCTCGTCGGCGGCGTCGCGCTGACGCTCTGCGTGGCTACCGGCGGCCCCGCGGCGCCGCGCTACCCGTTCCCCCCCGCGGGTCGGCTCCCCGGCGACGTGGTCGTCCGGCACCTGGGGGCCGACGACGTGGTAATCCGCGTGCGCCGCCTGCGCGAGGAGCTGACGCCGAGCTGCGACGGCCTGATCGACGAGCCGGAGGTCGTCCTCACAGACGACGACCTCGGCGACGAGCAGGCGTGGACCCTCGCCCGCGGCGACGCGGTGCCGCTCTGGGACCGGCGCGGCGGCGCGCTCGACCGGGACTGCTACGCGGTGCGCCTGAGCGACTCGCACGGCCGCGAGTGGTTCGTCGCGTGGCGTCACGGCGCCCCCGAGGTCCGCGACTGGGCCATCCGCCTCGAGCCCGGCGAGCCGGCGGAGCCCGACGCCATGCGCCTCGGCGCGTCCGAGGGCGAGGCCCCGACCGCGCCGCCGGGCGTGACGGTTCGCCCGAGGTAGGGCGCGTGACCACGTTGATCGAGCGGCCGGGGCTCACGCTGGTGCAGGCGCGGGGAGCGCTGCGGCTGCTCGCGACCGATGGGGCGACGGGTCGGCTCGCGGCGGTCGCGGCGGCCCACGAGGCGGTTCACTCGCCGCACATCCCTCCGCTCGAAGGGCGCGCGCTCGACGCGGCGCCGCCCGGCCTGTCGTTCGCGTGCGCGGCGGAGCGCACGGCGGCTCAGGTGATCCGCGAGCGCGTCGCGGTGGGGAAGCGGTTCCACTACGGAGCGGCCATCGCGTTCAACGAGCTGCTGATGGACGCGGTCGAGGCGATGCACGCGCGCGGCTTCTACCTTGGCGCGATCAGCTGGGAGAACGTGCTGATCGATCCCGAGGGCGCGGCGTGGCTGGTCGGCGCCGGGGACAACTACCCCGCCCGGGCGGGCGCGGGCGCGGTCCCGGCGGCTGGCCTGATCGAGGCCCCCGAGGTGATGCTCGGCTACCCGGCCACCGCCGCCTCCGACGTGTTCTGCCTCTACGGCGTGCTGCGGAGCTTGCTGCCCTTCGCCGAGGTGCCGCCGTTCCTCGCGGCGCTCGGGCCCGGTCGCGCGCAGGCGGCTGCGTACCCCGAGATCCACGCGCTCACGGAGCGGGCGAGCGCGCCCGATCCGTTGCGTCGCCCCGGCAGCGTGGCCGAGCTACGGAGCCTGTACCGCGCGGTCCGGGCGCGGGTGCCCGAGATGCCCGACGCCGACCCGGAGGGGCTCCGGCGTGTTCTCGCCGAGCACACGCGGCCGTCGGCGCCGTCGCTCCGGCTCGACCGGGAGCGTCGCGTCGCGGCGCTGAACGGCGCCACGATCGATCTGTCGCGGCGAAGCGCGCAGTGGCGGATCCTCGCGCGGCTCTGCGAGGAGCACGCGCGCGCGCCCGGTCGCGCGGTGGAGCTCGACGCGCTCGTCGCGGCCGGCTGGCCGGCCGAGAGGATCCTCCCTCGCGCCGCCCGCGCCCGCGTCTACGTCGCGCTCTCCGGCCTGCGCAAGGCCGGCCTCGAGGCCACACTGCTGACGCGGGACGGTGGCTACCTGCTCGACCCGGCGCTGGACGTCCAGATCGAGCCGTGACGCGGCGGTCAGAGGCGCACGCTGAGGAGGTCGGTGATGCGCCCGAGGGCCGCGTTGGCCGCGTCCTCGAACCGCTCGCGGAAGTCGTCCTGGAGCGCCTCCTCGAAGTCGTCGTCGCCGTCGATCGTCTCGCTGCTCTCGGCGACGAAGTGTGCCCCGCAGAGGACCTCCCCGCGGTCCACGTCGACCACGCGCAGCTCGCCCTCCCAGAAGCCGCCCTCGTAGCTCCCCGCCCGCAGCAGGCCGTCGTCCCGGGTGACGCGCGGGGCCGCGCGCTCCTCGTGGATGAACACCACGACGACCGAGGTCTCCGCGCCGCCGGCCCGCGCGAGCAGGTCGTCGGAGAGGCTGGCCTCCCCGCCGCGGATACGCCGCCACTCGTCGACCTCGGAGGATGCCTGCCAGCGCCACTCCGAGGACTCGCCCCCCGCGAGGGCGAGCGCGCTGGCCGTGGGGACCGCGTGGCGGAGCATCGAGGCGCCGAGCTGCGCCTCGAGCCGCTCCTCGGGACAGCGCTCCGGCGCCGGCCCGGCCGACAACCTCGGGCCGAGGCTCGCGACGCTCGCCGCGCGGGCGGGGGCGTGCGCGATCGCCGCGGCCTCCGCGGCGCGCTCCTCCGCGCGCTCCTGCGCCAGACGCGCGCGGTCCTCCTCGCTGAGCTCTCCGCCGAGGGCGCAGCAGCACCCGCTGGTCGCGAGCGCGACCGACAACCAAAGAACGATGTGCCTCACTGTCCGCTCCAATCCGTCTCGTGACGAGCTGGAGATGCGGCGGCGCGGGCTTCGGCGCACCTAAAGGAGTCTAAAACCGATCGTGCGGCCGACGGTCAGGTCCCGAGGAGGAAGCGGTCGACCTCCGCGCCGAGCTCCGGGGCGACCTCGTTGGCGAGCGAGTGGCGCGCGCCCTCGAAGATCCGCAGCCGCGCGTCCGGCAGGAGCGTGGCGAGCCGCTGGACCCCCTCGAACATCCCGAGCGCGTGGTCCTGATCGCCGACCGCGAGCCAGGTCGGGTGCGCGATCTCGGGTGCGACGTGGAAGAGGCTCTGCATCACCTGATCGGCGCCGATGTCCCAGTACATGTTGTAGAAGCCGTCGCCGAAGACCTCGCGGTAGTAGGCCCAGGCGCCGTCCAGGGCCGCCTGGCGTCCCTCCCAGTCACGCCGGTACCAGAACCGCGACTGGATCCAGAGGCTCGGCCAGAACAAGAAACGGAGCTTGCGCATCACGCGGCCGAGCCAGAGGAACCGCGGCATCGGCTCCCACGAGCCGGCCGGGGCCCAGGCCGCGATGCGGGCGAAGCGCTCGGGCTCGCGGTGGCCGAGGCGCAGCGAGAGGTTGCCGCCCAGGCTGCCGCCGCCGACGTGCGCGCGCCGAACCCCGACCGCGTCGAGGAAGCCGAGCAGCGTGTCCTCGAAGAGCTGCAAGGTATATTGGCGGACGGGCTTGTCGCTGTAGCCGCTGCCCGGGAGATCTGGCACGAGCACGCGGCGTCGCGCGGCGAGGAGCGGGACGAGGTCCTCGTACTCCTCGAGGCGGGAGCTGTGGCCGTGGATCAGCAGGACCGGCTCGTCCTCCTCCGCGCCGGCGGGCGCGACGTCGATGTAGCGGAGCCTCAGGCCCTGGACGGTTACGTCGCGCTGCGCGAACGAGGTCGCGGGCGCGGTCTTGGGGCGCGTGAGGAGCCGCTCGAGCCGCGCGAGCGGCGCGGACGCCGGATCCGTCGAAGTCATGCTCTCATCATGGGGCTTCGCGCCATCTCCCGCTACCGTCACCCCAGGGACGAACGGCCGGCGGCGGGTCGCGTTGTACAGTCCCCGGGTGGGTGATCGGGAGGACGCGTTGGCCGCGCTCCGCGCGTGGCGCGAGCAGCGGGCGTGGGCGAGGCGTGACCCGGCGACCCTCACGATCGCCTCGGTCGCGCCGGTCGGGCCGACCCAGCTCGTGCTCACGTCGCGCTACGAGGCCCGCGGGGTCCGCTACGCGCTGCGCGCCGCGCCGTCGCGGCCGGTGCACAACGAGCCGGGGCCCGACCCCTGGAGCGTCCGCCTCGTGCATCCTCCGGGGGCCGCGGTCGGCCACGAGCTCGAGTCCGCGATCAGCGGCGCGACCGTGCACATGGACTGCGGGCTCTGCTCGGGCAACGGCGACATGGCCTGCCCCGAGTGCGGCGGCTCGGGTCGGATCCAGGCGGGCCGCCACAGCCACACCTGTGGTCGCTGCGGAGGGCGCGGGGAGGTCGTCTGCGGGCAGTGCGGCGGCACGGGCGGGCTGCTCGGCGAGCCGCGCGTGTGGTCCCGGATCGCCGAGGTGGAGCGCATCCAGGTGCACGAGCCCGAGAGCCTGCCCCTCGACGTGTTCCTCGCGCTCAGCGAGCACAAGCAGGAGGGCGAGCTCGTCCATCGGCAGGAGGCCGAGCGCATCGTCGATCTCACGCGCGAGGGCGGCTACCGCGACGCAGCGTCGACCGACGACCCGGTCCGCCTCCTCGCGCGACGGCTCGCGGAGGCGCCGGGGGTGCCGGAGGGCGGGCGGGTGATCGCGCAGCGGCTCGAGGTGCGGCGCGTGCCCGCGTGGGAGGTCACGCTCGACGCAGGGCCGCGCGTGTGGGTCTACGGGACGCCGCCCGCGGTGAGCCCGGCGAACGCGCTCCGGTCGGTCGGCTACCGCGCGGCCACGATCGGTCCCTTCGCGGCGGGCGCGCTCGGCGCGGTGGCCTGGGCGCTCTACCGGTTCCTGGCCTGAGCCCGCCGCGCGCGACGACGCCGCGCCCGGGCTCGCCTCCGCGCGGCGCGCCTCCGCGCGGCGGGCGTCGCAGCTCGCTCCGTCACGCTCGTCTCCGTCGCGTTCGTCTCCGTCGCGTTCGTCTGCGTCGCGTTCGAGTCCGTCGCGTTCGAGTCCGTCGCGTTCGAGTCCGTCGCGTCCGTCTCGTCGAGGCTGAACGTCATGTCCGCGCCGCGCGGGATGAGAGCCTCCTCTACTGCGGCGCGCAGCGGGCGGATCTCCTCCGGCGCGTCGGGGCGCAGGCTGGGGCGCGGCGTGGGGGCGGCGGGCGCCGGCTCGGCCGCGGCCAGCGCGGTGAGCGTCTTGTCGCGCTTGCTCGCGCCCTCCTCGGCGGTGGGGGCGACCGACGCGACGGCGAGGATCGTCCCGACGAGAGCGCCGATCGCGACCGCGACCATCGCGAACCGACGCTCGGCCTGTTCCGCCCCGCGCCACCAGCCGCGCGCCGCGTCGACGAGCGAGGGGCGCAGGTACGGCTCGAGGTCGACCTCCGCGGTCGGCGGACCGAACGGGCTTGGCCCGGACGCGAGCGCGGGCGCCGCGACGCGCGGCGAGAGCGCGGGGAGCCCGACCAGGGTCGCGACCTCGGAGCGGACCCAGCGCCGCGCGGCCGGAGGGGCGCTCGCCGACGCCCTGCGGTTGGTGGGCGGGCTGCTGTTGGCGGGCGCCCCGCGGTTGGTGGGCGCGGCGCGGTTGGTGGGCGCGTCGCGGTTGGCGGGAGCGTCGCGGTTGGTGGGCGCGGTGCGGTTGGCGGGCGCGGCGCGGTTGGCGGGGGCGTCGCGGTTGGCGGGCGCGGCGCGGTTGGCGGGCGCGGTGCGGTTGGCGGGCGCGGTGCTGTTGGCGGGCGCGTCGCGGTTGGTGGGCGCGGCCGGGCGAGGCGGCAGCGTGGCGGACGGGAGCCGAGGGGCGTGGACGGGCGCCGCATGACGGCGGGGCGCGATCGGGACGACGGTCGCCCGCGCCGCGTCCGGGCGCCTGGAGCGCGGCTTGGCCGGCGGAGCCGGTGGGACCGGCGCGGTCTTGGCGCGCACCGGCCGCGAGGCAGGCGGGGGCGCGGACCGCTTCGACGGGCTGCTCCCGGGGGCGCCTCCCGTCGGGGTCGGCTGCGCCCGCTTCGTCCCGCGGCGACGCGGCAGCCGCGCGGGCGGCGGCGCCATCCGCACCGGCGGGCTCAGCATCTGCTCGGTGTCGCCGTCGGGCTCGTACGTGCTCGGGCGTCGGTTCGTGGGGGCAGCGGGGAGGCGGGGGAGCGCAGACATCTCGAAGCCGGGCACCGCAAGAGCCATTCCATCCACGGCGGGCTCCCCCGCGCGCGCGATCTGTATGGCGGGGGGCGACGCTTTCGGAGCGCAGCTCGTTCCCGAGGCCCGATCCCCGCGACGCCGCAGGTCGCAGCGGACGATCAGGTGAGGACGAGGAGCACCAGCGCGGCGACGAGGAAGCCCACCATCCCCGCGCCCGCGATCAGCCCGAAGAGCACCGGCAGCGGGAGGCTCGCCAGGTCGCGCAACGGCGCGGGCTCCGCGAGGGGCGCCGGCGTCTCGATGTGCTCCCGGGTCGGGTGCTCCCAGGCCCGCGCGTCGGATCGCACCGGCGCGGTCTGGACCTGGTCGGTGGCCGGCTCGGGGTCGATGCCCGGGTCGGTCGTCTGCCCGGTCACCGCCTCCTCCTGCAGGGACTCGCCGAGGAGCCGCTCGTCGCGCTTCACCGCGGTGACCAGCTCGGCGACGCGGCGCTGGCGCTGAGCGGCGTCCGGGAGCAGCCGGTTCATCCACTCGGAGACGTCGGGCAGGTCCGCCCTCCAGCCGGCCTCCGCGGCCGCGGTGAGGAGCTCGGTCGCCATCTCGCGGGCCGTCTCGTACCGATCCTCGCGCCGAGGGCTCAGGGCCTTCTGCGCGATGTGCTCGAGGGCGGCGGGGACCTCGGGCCGGATCGAGCGCAGCGGCGGGACGTCGCCCTCGCGGATCGCGGTCAGGGTCGCCAGCGCGTCCCGTCGGCGGAACAGGGGACGGAGCGCGAGCCCCTCCCACAGCACGACCCCGAGCCCCCACACGTCCGCGCGGCGGTCCACCGGCTCGGCGGTCGAGAGCCGCTCCGGCGCGACGTAGGCGACCTTGCCCCGCAGCTCGCCGGTGGCGGTCTCGTGGTAGCGGCTGTGCGCGCTCGCGATCCCGAAGTCGATCACCCGCACCGCGCCATCGAACCCGACGAAGAGGTTCTCTGGGCTGACGTCGCGGTGGACGACCTCGAGCAGCTCGCCGTCCTCGTCGCGCAGCTCGTGGGCGGCGTGGACCCCCTCGCACGCGTCCACCACGATCCGCGTCAGGACGGCGGGCCACCGGTCGAGGATCGCGGGGTCGGATCGTGTGCGCAGGTGCGCGAGGACGTCGGAGAGCACCGCGCCGAAGAGCAGGTCGAGGGTGAAGTACCAGGTGCCGTCGATGCAGCCCGCGTCGAGGAGCCGGCAGACGTGCGGGTGGCAGATGCGGGCCGCGATCCGCGCCTCGTCGAGGAACATCCGGACGAGCTGCTCGTCGCGGGTGAGGTGCGAGTGGAGCCGCTTGATCGCGACCGGACGCTCGATGCCGCCCTCGGGCGCGTGGACCGCGAGGTCGACGGTCCCCATCCCCCCCGAGCCGAGCCGGTCCACGATCACGTAGTCGCCGAACCGCGTCTGCGAGAGCCGCTGCAGCTCGACGATAGTGCGGTCCTCGTAGCTCACCCGCCCGCGATTCTACCCTCAACCGGGCGCCTCGGCGCGGGACGGGCCTCGCCGCGCCCTCAGCGTGCGCGGTAGACGAGCCAGGAGAGGTACGGCAGCCGCGCCGCGCCGCCCTCCACCCGCGCGCCGTCGCCCGACACCGTCGCGACCCCGAGGCTCGCCAGCTCGGCCTCTTCGAGCGTGCTGCCGTCGGCGAGGATCGTCTCGAGCCCGCCGAGCACGAACAGCTCGACCTCCGCGCCGGGCGCGAGCCCGCCCGCGTTGGGGAAGCTGACCTCCGCGCCGCCCTCGATCCCCGACTCGGGGCTGAACACGAACGCGCCGTCGAAGCTCTCCCCCCTCGCGAAGCAGGTGGTGGCGGCGGGGTCGACCGCCGCGCCGGCGAGGCCGTCGTAGTCGCCCGAGAGGCTGAGCGAATCCGGGGCGAGGCGCAGCACGAGGTCGCCGTCGAACGACACGTCGCGCGGCGCGGCCCGGTCGCCGGCCGGCGGCGCGGTGGCCGCGGTGACGGGGTGGAGCACGTACGGCTCGGCGATCGCGTGGATGGGCTCGACCGCGCTCGGGAAGGCGATCGGGCAGTAGGTCGCGGCGAAGGGCTGCGAGGGCGCGAGGACGCGCATCACCGCGCGGCTCAGGCAGCGGAGGGACTCGGGGACCACGATCGCGAAGCGGCCGTCCGCGTCGGTCGCGGGGGGCGGCAGGCACACGAGGGATTCGTCGGGGTGCAGCCGGAGGCAGGCCTGGGTGCGCGCGCCGGCGATCGGGGTTCCGTCCGCCGCCTGGACCGTCCCGGTGAGCCCGACCACCCAGCTGGCGGGGCACGACGGGTCGGGGGTGAGGTCCTCGCAGGCGAACGGGTCGGCGCCCGCGTCGCAGCCCGGCTCGCCCGCGTCGTCGTCTCCCGCGTCCAGCCCGGCGCCGGCGTCCAAGCCGAGGCCTCCGTCGGGGTCTTCGCCGCCGTCGCAGGCGACGAGGAGGGAGGCGAGCGTGATCCAGCCGAGCCAGGTGCGCATGGGCCCATAGTAGTCCGTCCGGGCGCCCGCGGTTTCGCCTCCGCTGATACTCTGGCGTCGTGGACGACCGCTCGGGGCTCACGGTCGACGGCTACACCCTCCTCGCGCGGCTCGGGGAGGGCGGCGCCGGATCGGTCTACCGGGCGCGCGGTGGCGGCGGTGAGATCGTCGCGCTCAAGATGTTCGACCCGGCCATCGCGCGGAACCCGAACATGCGCGAGCGCTTCGACCGCGAGGCGCGCGCCCTCAACGGGCTCGACCACCCGCACCTCATCCGCATGCTCGACTACGGGCTCTTCGAGGGGACGCCCTACCTCGTGATGGAGCTGCTCGAGGGGGTGCCGCTCGACCGGCTCCTCGAGTCGCGGGAGCTCGAGCCGATGATGGCCCTCGACCTCGGCGTGCAGGTGGTGGCCGCGCTCGCCCACGCGCACTCCAAGGGGGTGCTGCACCGCGATCTCAAGCCGGCCAACGTGTTCGTCGCGGTCCTCCCGGGGGGGCTCCTGCACCCGAAGCTGCTCGACTTCGGCCTCGCGCGCTTCCAGGATCGGGAGCGCTGGGGATCGCACGCGACGTTGACCGAGGAGGGGACGATCCTCGGCACTCCGACCTACATGGCGCCCGAGCAGGGGTTCGGCGCGCGGACCGACGAGCGGAGCGACGTCTACAGTGCGGGCGTGCTCCTGTTCGAGCTGCTGACCCGCCGGCCGCCCTTCGTGGCCCAGAGCCGCTCGAGCCTCGTGAGGGCCCACGCGCTCGAGCCGCCCCCCGATCCGTCGGAGGTGCGGCCGGAGCTGGTGCTCACCGAGGAGCTGCGGTCGGTGCTGAGCGTGGCCCTCGCCAAGCGCGGGCGCGACCGCTACCCGGACGCGGTCGCGCTGCTACGGGCGCTCCAGGACCTGCCGACCCCGGCCGCCTGGACGAGCCCCGCCGCCTGACGAACGCCGTCGCCTGACGAACGCCGCCGCCCGCGTCGCGGCGCCGCGCGGCGATCAGAAGGTCGCCGGCGGGGGACCGAAGCCCGCGCCCGCCTGGGGGGCGGCGCCCGCGCCGAGCTGCTGCATCACCTTGTTCAGCTCGTCCTGGTAGAAGTACGTGGCCACGAGGTACGTCCCGCCGACCACGAAGGTCGCGAGGTTCATGATGAGCACGAGCTGCGCCTTGTCCTCGTGGGCGACGCCGCGCTGCTTGTACAGCCCGTCGATGATCTGCTGGTTGCGGAACTCGATGTACATCCCGAACAGGCCGCAGGTGACCACGTTGATCAGCAGCTCGGTCGTCGGGTTGATGTCCGTCCGTCCGGCGAAGGCGCAGAGCTCCTGCGTCGTGACGAACGGGTGATAGAGGGCGTAGATGCCGCAGGTGACGAGTTGCAGCAGGCACACGACGATGGGGTTGCGCTCGGTCATCGCGCCAAGGCTCGCTCCGATGGGCCCGCCACGCAAGCGCACCCGCTTCCCTCCCGAGCCCCGCCGTTCTATGAGGCTCCCATGACCGACCGACCCCGCGTGCGCGTGGAGACCAAGGGCCACGTCCACCTCATCGGCCTCGACCGCGCCGAGAAGCGGAACGCCTTCGACCTGCGGATGCTCCGCGAGCTCGCCGAGGCGTTCACCGCGTTCGAGGACGACGACGCCGCGCGTGCGGCCGTGCTCTACGCGGAGGGCGAGCACTTCACCGCGGGGCTCGACCTCGCGGAGGTGGGGCCGGCGGTGAGGAGCGGCGCGCCGCTCTTCCCCGAGGGCGCGGTCGACCCGCTGTCGCTCCACGGGCGCCCGCGGCAGAAGCCGCTCGTGATGGCGGTCCAGGGGTGGTGCCTGACGATCGGGATCGAGCTCGCCCTTGCGGCGGACATCCGCGTCGCGGCCGACGACACCCGCTTCGGTCAGATCGAGATCAACCGCGGCATCTTCCCGTTCGGTGGCGCGACGATCCGCCTGCCGCAGGTGGCGGGTTGGGGCAACGCGATGCGCTGGCTGCTCACCGGTGACGTGTTCGACGCGGCCGAGGCGCGCCGGATCGGGCTGGTGCAAGACGTCGTGCCGGCGGCGGAGGTGAAGGCGCGCGCGGTCACGATCGCCGAGACGATCGCCTCCCGCGCGCCGCTCGGGGTCCGGGCCACGATGGAGTCCGCGCACGCCACGCTCCACGACGGGCCGGACGCGGCCGCGGCCGCGCTGCTCGGCCAGGCCCGCGCGCTGATGGACACGGAGGACGCGGCCGAGGGCCTGCGCTCCTTCGTCGAGCGCCGCGACGCGGTCTTCGAGGGGCGCTGACGTGCGCGCGGTGATCCTGGTCGTCGTGCTCGTCGCCGGCTGCGGCGGCGCCGCGCCCCCGGCCGAGCGGGCGGCGGGTGACAGCACGCACATGGATCGGCCGGTGTGGACCGGCGACGTCTCGGAGGAGGCCTTCGCCGCGCTCCACCGCCTGAGCGCGGCCGAGGTGCCGCCGCTCGAGGGCGACACGATCGACCTCGCCGACGGGACGCGCGCCTACCTCGCGCTGCCCGAGGGCCCGGGGCCCCACCCGGCCGTGCTCGTGATCCACGAGTGGTGGGGCCTCAACGACCACATCCGGCACTGGGCGGACCGCCTCGCGGCGGACGGCTACGCGGCCCTCGCGGTCGACCTCTACGGCGGGCGCATCGCGACCGAGCCCGACGACGCGATGGCGCTGATGCGCGAGGTCGACGAGGACCGCGCGCTCACGACGCTCCGCGCGGCCGTCGCCGCGCTCGAGGCCCACCCCGCGATCGACGCCGAGCGGCGCGCGGTCGTCGGCTGGTGCTTCGGCGGCGGCTGGTCCCTCGCGGGCGCGATCGCGATCGAGGGGTTCGACGCGGTGGTCGTCTACTACGGGCGACCGGTGACCGAGCCGGAGCGCCTGCGGGAGCTCGACGGCCCCCTCCTCGGGATCTTCGCGAACGAGGACACCGCGATCCCACCGCCCCGGGTCGACGCCTTCGCGGAGGCCCTCGAGGAGGCGGGCGTCGCGCATGAGATCTTGCGCTTCGACGCGGTGCACGCCTTCGCCAACCCATCGAACGCGCGCTACGACCAGGCCGCGGCGAGCGAGGCCTGGGAGGCGGTCCGGCGCCTCCTCGCGCGCACCCTCCGGCCGAGCGAGGGCGGCGCGTGAGCCCCCCGAAGCGCCCCAACCCGCGCGCCGCGATCGCGGCCGAGCAGGCCCGGGTGGTGCGCGTCGCGACCTACGTGGTGGTGGTGCTCGGTGTGCTGCTCTTCGGCGCCGCGACCGCGATGGTGCTGGTCGACGACGAGCTGTCGATCTTCGCCGCGGTCTGCGCGCAGGTCACGGGCGTCGCGATGCTCCTCGCCGGGCTCAAGAAGCTGCGCGACCTGCGCGACGAGTAGCGCGACGAGCAGCGCGCTCAGCTGTCGGGGTAGCCCTCGGGGCGGTTCATGATGTCGACGAGGACCTCCACGTCGGGGTCGTCGTCGCTGATGATCACGCGGCCCGCCATGAGGTCGAAGAACATCCGCGGGTCTCCGTCGCGGCGGGTCCCCGAGGAGTCGTGGGCGAAGACGAAGGTCGGGCCGTCGCGCCGGCAGTTGTTGAAGCCAGCCCCGCTGAGGCCGTAGACGAGGTCGCCGTTGCAGCGGATCCGGATGCGGCAGTTGAGGTAGCTGCCGTCCGCCTCCTGCACCTCGATGGTGCAGCGCCCGCCGTCCTGCGCCATCGTCGGCCCGCGCGCGGCGACGACCCGGCCGGGGTAGAGGGTGGGCTCGCCCATCGGCTCCACGGGGCGCTGCGCCCCGCCGCAGGAGGCGAGCGCGAGCCACAACGTCAGGGCGGGCCAGGGCGTGCGCACGTGGTCGGAGGATGGCGCCGGGAGCCGGCGGCGATCAAGCCCGCCGGCGCCTCCGAGCTCCCTCAGAGCGCGCGCAGGTCGTCGCGGTCCGCGTCGCGGTGGAAGACCGGCGGTGAGCCGATCGGCGCGGCGACGGTGACGCGCTGCCCGCCGTCGTAGGCGTCGCCAGTCCAGACGTGGAACCACCGGGCGCCCGCCGGGAGGTAGACCTCGCGCTCGGTCGCGCCCTCGGTCACCACCGGGGCCACGAGGAGCGCGTCGCCGAGCATGTACTGGTCGTGGATCGACCACGCGGTCGTGTCCTCGGGGAACTCGAGGAGCAGGTGGCGGACGAGCGGCGCGCTCGAGGCCTGCGCCTCGTCGCTGAGCCGCGCGAGGTCGGGCGCGAGGGCGTCGTGGATCCGCACGAAGCGGCGGAAGTGGGCGATCGTCTCGGGGTCGCTGTTCCAGTGGTGGTTGACGTCGCGCCGGTTGCCCTCGTGGGTGCGCATGATCGGGGTGAACGCGCCGAGCTCGACCCAGCGCCGGTAGAGCTCGGGGGTGCTCGGCCCGCCGGAGTAGCCGGCGATGTCGTGGGTCGCGTAGGGCACGCCCGCGAGCCCGAGGTTGACCATCGCGGGGACCACCGTCGGCAATCCGTCGTGCTCGCTCCAGGTTGCCTCCTGGTCGCCGATCCAGTGGATCATCGAGTAGCGCTGGACGCCGGTCCAGCCGGAGCGCGCGATGCTCACCCAGTCGCCGTCGGGGCGCTCCGCGTCGAAGGCCTCGCGGTTCACGCGGTGCCACTCGACCGGGAAGCGGTTGTGGTAGGCGCGCGGGTCGCTGCCGTCCGAGAGCACCCCGTCGAGCGGGCTCCACTCGCCGAAGTCGGCCATCCAGCCGTCGATCCCGACGTCGCGGATCATCTCGCGCAGCTCGCCGCGCACGTAGTCGCGCGTCGCCTCCGAGGTGAAGTCCGGCGTGCCCGCGGTCACCAGCGCGCCGACGAGGTAGGGCTCGCCCGCGTCGTCGCGCACGAGCATGCCGCCGTCGCGCATCGCGGCGAAGTGATCGTCGAGGTTCGGGTCGATGAAGGGGTTCGCGTAGGCGAGGAAGCGCAGATCCCGGGCGTGGAGGTCCGCGACCATCGCCGTGAGGTCGGGGTAGTGGGTCGGGTCCTCGTTCCATCGGTACTGCACGCCGAAGCCGCCGCCGATGTTCATGCGGACGCCCGTCCAGTCCTGGGACCAGATCGCGCTCGCGTCGACGCCCTCCGCCTCGAGCTCGGCCACGTCGGCGAGCACCGCGTCGCGCCCGCCCTGGCTGCTCACCCACGCGCCCCACGCCCACGCCGGCGGCGGCGCCGGGACGCCGACCTCCTCGCCGAGCTGCGCGATCACGTCGAGCGGGGTCGGCCCCTCGAAGAGCACGAGCGAGAGCGGCTCGGCGCTGACGACCTCGATCCACGCGACGTCGGGATCGGCCGCGCAGACGTCGACGTGGGTGCGGTAGTCGGTGCGCGCGAGCACGCCGAAGCCGCGCGCGTCGAGGTAGTAGGGCATCGGGAAGTAGGTCGTGTGCGCGTCGCCCACGATCTCGCGCAGGCCAGCGGGGTCGCGGCCGATCCCCTGCTCGCTCACGATCAGATCGAACGCCTCGCCGGTCTGCTCGGTCGCGTTGTACTGCTCACCGAAGCCGTGGAAGCTGCCCGCGGGATCGCACGCGATCGGGAGCGCGAGGGAGGTCTGCGCGGGGCCGGTCGCGCTCAGCGTGATCGCGGTGGTGCCGGGGCGCTCGCCGGGCGCGACGCGGAGGATCGCCTCGCCGTCGCGTGGCTCACCGGTCTCCGGATCATCCGCGCGGGCGAAGCGCACCTCCACCGCGTCGGCGGCGAGGGACACCGCGGCGAAGCGGTCGTAGGCGGTGAGCTCCTCGGCCCCGCGCCGGAAGGTCCAGATGCCGAGGTTCCCGCTCACCCGCTCGCCGAAGGTGCGCAGGGTCGGTGACGCGCCCGGCGCGGTGGCGAGGAGCGGGCGGTCGCCGTCGAAGAGCGAGACCGCGCCGGTGCCGTCCGCGACCACCACGCGCACGCCGTTCGCGAGCGTGACCTCGCCGCCGTCGACGGGCGGCGGGGGCGGCGGCGGCGCGCCGTCGTCACAGGCGATCAGGAGGAGCACGAGCGGGGCGAGGCGGCGCATGGTCGAGAGGGAGCTTGCCACGCGCGCGGCGGCGAGGCGCGGGCATAGGCACGCGCATGGCCAGGCACTACGATGCGGCATGCGCTTGATTGCTCGGGGATGGATCGTCGCTGCGCTCGTGGGTTCGCTCGTGGGCTCGCTCGTGGGCTGCGACGACGGCGACGGGGGAGACGACGCGGGGATGGCGGACGCGGGGCGGGTGCCCGATCCGCCGCCGCCCCTCGTGTTCCAGGACGTCGACGAGACCGGGCGCTACGTGATCCCGGAGCTCACCGCGCACGCGCACGTGGTGCGCACCGAGCTCGACGTTCCGCACGTCTACGCGGAGAGCCGCGAGGACGCGATGCGGGTGCTCGGCTTCGTGATGGCGCGCGACCGCTTCTTCCAGATGGACCTCACCGCGCGGCTGTCCCTCGGGACGCTGAGCGAGCTGCTCGGGGACGTCGGCCTGACGAGCGATCTCGAGAACCGTCAGACGGGCGCGGCCCAGGTCGCGCGGATCTACCTCGAGAGCCTCACCGAGCAGGAGGGTCGCGAGCTCGACGCCTTCGCGCAGGGGGTCAACGCCTACATCGAGGCGGTGCGCCGCAGCGCGCTCCCCGCGCCGGCCGAGCTGGAGCTCGCCTTCGCGCTGCTCGGCGCGCGACGACCGGTCGACCTCATGATCCCGTGGACGCGCGAGACGGTCGCGGCGACCGGCGCGACGATCCTCTACGGCACCAGCTTCGAGACCGGCGACGTGAGCCGCGCGCGCGCGTTCGAGCGCCTCGCGGATCCGGACCCGTCCAACTGGGACGTCTTCACCGGCGCGCCGGATCGCGCGCTGCGCCTCGCGGGGCTCCAGCAGGACGTCATCGATCACTACGCGCCCCCCAACGACGTCAGCTCGGCGGCGGGCTGGGGGATCGACACGGGCACCACCAGCTCGCCCATCATCTCGCCGCGCCCCGCGCGCCGCCTCTTCACGGGCGGGCCGCGGCTCGAGCGCGACCTCATCGATCGGCTGGAGCGGCACCTCGCGCGCATCGACGAGCGGCTGCACCCGAACGACAACGAGGAGTGGGGCAGCAACGAGTGGGCGGTCATGGGCAGCGCCACGCCGACCGGCGAGAGCCTCCTCGCGGGTGACGGTCACCTCCAGCTCAGCGTGCCCGCGCTCTTCTGGCAGTTCGGCCTGGACACCCAGCTCATGGGGGACGACACGCCGCTCACGCTCCTCGGGGCCACCCTCGCGGGCCTCCCGGCGATGGGCGTGGGCACCAACGGGCGCGTGGCCTGGACCCAGACCGCCTACTTCGCCGACGTGACCGACTGGTACGCGGAGGAGCTCGTGCTGGACGCCGAGGGGCGGCCCCGCGCGAGCCGCTTCGAGGGCGCGGAGCGCGACCTCGTGGTGATCGACGAGACGTTCGAGATCCGTGACGTCCCCGAGCTCGACAGCGTCGGTCGCACCGAGACGATCCCGCGCTACGCGACCTTCGACGGGCGGCTCATCACCTCGATCGAGGGTCGGACGGTCACCGCCGACGAGCCCCTCGCGGCCGGCGAGTCGCGCGTCAACCTGATGGGCGACTGGGTGGTGCCGAGCGACGTCGACGGCGACGGGGTGATCTCGGCGATCAGCTTCTACTACGGGCCGTTCGACGGGGGCTCGCTCCTGCGGGCGTTCCGCGGCTTCGCCGACGCGGACGGCGTGGACGGGTTCCGCGCGGCGATGCGGCACTTCATCGGCTACGGCGGCTCGATGATGGCCTCCGACGCGGACGGCTCGATCTTCTACAGCGCCTACCACGCGGTGCCGTGCCGCACCTATCTGCCGCGCGACGCGACGACCAACCAGTGGATCGATGGCGCCGATCCGCGCCGCCTGCTCGACGGCACCCGCTACGGCGCGTGGTCCATCCCGCTCGACGCCGACGGCCAGGTCGACGCGGCGGCCGCGGCGGCGGGCGGGCCGACCGCCTGCGCGGTGCCGTTCGACGAGTGGCCCCAGGCGCTCGACCCGGCGCGCGGCTACGCGATGCACGCCAACAACGATCCCGGCAACATCGCGACCGACAACGACATCTTCGACGACCCCCACTACATCGGCGGGCCGTGGATCGAGGGCTACCGCGCCGCGCGGATCGTCGAGCGACTCGAGGGCGCGATCGCGGAGGACGCGGCGACGCTCGAGCGCATGCAGGACATCCAGGGTGACCACCACTCGAACCTCGGCGAGGAGTGGGCGCCGCTGCTCCTCGAGGCGATCGCGGCCGCGCGCACGGCGGCGGCGGGGACCCCGACCGCGGGCACGCCGGACGCGCGTCTCGCCGCGGCGTGGACGGCCAACATGGCGCGCTACCAGGAGGTCGAGACGCGGATCACGGCCTGGCGCGACAACGGCTACCCGACGCCGTCGGGCGTGGAGACGGCCTACGACGCGCCGGCCTCCGGGGAGCCCGACGACGCGGTCGCCACCATGATCCACGCGTCGTGGCTGCCGCGCTTCATCGGCGGCGTGCTCGACGACGAGGGGATCGACCGGCAGTGGTCGCCGGCGGTGACCGGCGACACCTTCCGCGTCGGGACGATGAAGCTCCTCGTCGAGGGCCGCGGGCCGGGCAACCCCGGTGGGCTCGGCTCGTACAACCCGGCCACCGAGGAGTCGGTGTTCTTCGACGACGTCTCCACGCCCGAGGTCGAGCGGAGCGACGAGATCGCGCTGCGCGCGCTCGACGAGGCGCTCGCGTTCCTCGAGGGCGCGCCCAGCGGCGCGGGCGAGGGCGGCTTCGGGACGACCGACATGAGCGAGTGGCTCTGGGGGCTGCGCCACCAGGTGCGCTTCGAGTCGCTGCTCGGCGACTTCATCGACGACCCCGGGCTCGCGACGCTCCTCGAGCCGTTCAACATCACGACGCGGAACATCCCGCTCGCCGACCCGCTGCCGGCGGGCGACCCGCGCGCCGAGCTGCGGTGGTTCCCGCGGCCCGGCGATCAGTTCGACGTGGACGCGGCCAACCCCGGCCTCGGGGGGACGCGGTTCACCCACGGGAGCGGCCCGGTGTTCCGGATGGTGATCGCGCTCGGTCCCGACGGGGTGCGTGGACAAAACGTGTTGCCGGGCGGTCAGAGCGGGCTGCCGTCGAGCGCGCACTTCGACGATCAGGCCGAGCTCTGGATCGGCAACCAGACGACGCCGATGCGCTTCACGCCGCAGGAGGTCGCGGCCGGGGCGGTGGGGCGCGAGCGCTTCGTGCCCACGCGTTGACAGCGCGCCGCGCCGCGGCCGAACCACGAGCCGTGGGCCGTCGACGCACCGAGGTCCCTCGACGCACGGAGGCCGCTCGCGCGAGCGCGCGGCCGGGGCTCGTCCTCGTCCTCGCCGCCGTCGGGCTCGCGGCGACGCCGGCCGCCGCTCAGCCTCCCGCTCAGCCTCCCGGGGCACGAGGCGCGGATCTCGGGGGCTCGGGTCATGCCCCGTGATTCAGCAGGCTCCGTACCAGGCGGCCGCGCCGGGCCGGCCGGCGCCGGGGTGCATACCGCGCGTATGCACCTCGGCGGGCGGCGTCACCCCTCGGTGTCCGCCGGCTCAGGGCTGGTCTCAGGGCTGGTCTCAGGGCTGGTCTCAGGGCTGGTCTCAGGGCTCTTCTCGCGGCGGCGCTCGAGGAGCGGGGTCAGGGCGGGCAGGATCACGAGGGTCAGGAAGGTGCTCGTCACCAGGCCGCCCACCACCACCGTGGCGAGGGGGCGCTGCACCTCGGCGCCGACGCCGGTCGCGACCATCATCGGCACGAAGCCGAGGGCGGCGACCAGCGCGGTCATGAGGACGGGGCGCATGCGCGAGGTCGCGGCCGCCCGCGCCGCCTCGAGGGGATCCTCGCCCGCCTCGAGGCGAGACGACAGCGCGCTCACGAGGACCACGCCGTTGAGGACCGCGATGCCGCTCAGCGCGATGAAGCCGATCGCCGCGCTCACCGAGATCGGCAGGCCGCGGGCGCTCAGCAGCGCGATCCCGCCGACCGCCGCGAAGGGCACGTTGAGGAGGATCACGAGGGCCGGCTTGAGGCTGCGGAAGAGCGCGAGCAACAGCGCGAAGATCGCCAGGATGATCAGCGGCACCAAGATCGTCAGGCGCGTGCGCGCGCTCTCGAGGCTCTCGAACTGGCCGCCCCACACGAGGCGCGTGCCCTCGGGCGCGCCGAGGTCCTCGCCGAGGCGCCGCTCCGCCTCCTCCACGACCGAGCCGAGGTCGCGCCCGCGCACGTTGAAGCCGACCACCGCGCGGCGCTGCGCCATGTCGTGGTGGATGAGCGACGGCCCCTGGGTGCGCTCGACGCGCGCCACCGCGCTGAGCGGCACGAGCGTGCCGCGCGCGGTCGGAACCTCGAGCGACTCGAGGGTGAGCGCGTCGACCGCGCTGTCGAGGCGGACCCGGACCGGGAGGCGGATCGAGCCGTCGTAGGTGACGCCGCGCTCGACGCCGGCGCGCAGCGCGCTGACGTGATCGAGCACGTCGCGGTGGGTCATCCCGAGGCGCGCGGCCGAGAGGGGGCGCGGGTGGACCTCGAGCTGCCGGATGTCGGGCGGGGCGAGGCTGCGCACGTCCACCGCGCCCGGGACCTCGTCGAGGATCGCCACCGCGCGGTCGGCGGTGGCCTGGAGGGCGCTCAGGTCCTCGCCGAAGATGCTCAGCGAGACGTCGGTCACCGAGCCGCCGACGAGCTCGTTGAAGCGCATCTGGATCGGCTGCGTGAAGGCGACGTCCTCGGCCGGCGCGGAGCGCGCGATCGCCGCATCGATCTCGGCGATCAGCGCGTCGCGCTCGAGCCCGTCACGCCACTCGTCGCGCGGGCGCAGCGCCACGAAGACGTCGGCCTGCTCGAGGCCCATCACGTCGGTGGCCACCGCCGGGCTGCCGACGCGCGAGGCGACGTGCGCGACCTCCGGGATCTCGCGGATCGCCGCCTCCATCCGCGTGCCGTCGCGGACCGCGGTCTCGACGCGGATGTCCGGCTCGCGCGTCGTCTGGACGACCAGGTCGCCCTCGTCGAGCTGAGGGACGAAGGTGCTGCCCGAGCGGAAGAAGAGGACCGCGCCGCCGGCGAGCAGCGCGAGGGCCACGCCGAGGACGGCCCACGGCTGGCGGAGCGCGGCGCCGAGGAGCGGCGCGTAGGCGCGCGACAGGCCCCGCACGAGGATCGGGTCCTTCTGTGGCACGTCGCGCTCGCGCAGGAGCAGGCGCGCGGCGGCCGGGACGAAGGTCAGCGACAGCAGCAGCGCGGTCGCGAGCGCGAGGACGACGGTGCTCGCCATCGGGCGGAAGAGCTTCCCCTCGACGCCATCGAGGCCGAGGATCGGGATGTAGACCAGCAAGATGATCAGCACCGAGAAGAACACCGGGCGCGCCATCGCGCGGGTCGAGCCGCGCACGTGCGCGTCCATCGGGCCGCCGCGCGCCTGGGCGGCGTGGAACACCGCCTCCACCATGACCACCGCGCCGTCGACGAGGAGCCCGAAGTCGAGCGCGCCGAGGCTCATCAGGTTGCCCGGGATGTCGAGCACGACCATCCCCGCGGTCGCCCCGAGCATCGAGAGCGGGATGATCGACGCGACGAGCGCGCCGGCGCGGAAGCTCCCCAGCATCAAGAACAGGACGATGACGACGAGGACGCCGCCCTCGAGGAGGTTGGTGCCCACCGTGCGGAGGGTCGCGCCGACCAGGTCGCCGCGGTCGTAGACCTCCTGCACCACGACGTCCGACGGGAGCGCCTCGCGCACGACGTCCATCTGCGCGTGGACCCCGTCGAGCACCTCGAGCGCGTTGGCGTCGAGGAGCATCTGCACCATCACGTAGATCGTCTCGCCCCGGCCGTCGGCGGTGGCCGCGCCGATGCGCGGGAGCGCGCCCTCCACCACGTCGGCCACGTCGCCGAGGCGGATCGTCGCGCCGTCCGGCTCGACGCGCACGACCGCGGCGGCGAGCTCGCTCGGCCGGGTCGGCCAGGCGACGCCGCGCAGCAGCACGCCCGCCTCGCCCGCCTCGAGGGTCGCGCCGGGGGCCTGGCCGGTGGCCTGCTCGGTCGCGTCGCATAGCTCGGCCAGCGTCACGTGGCGCCGCGCCATGCGCGCCGGGTCGCCCACGACATCGAGGGTGCGCTGCTCGCCGCCCCAGGAGTTGACCTCGACCACCCCGGGGACGCTCCGCAAGAGCGGGGAGACGCGCAGCTCGACCAGCTCGGTGAGCTCGGCGGGGCTGCGGCGATCGGAGGTGAGGGTGAACTGGTAGATCTCGCCGAGGCCGCCGGAGATGGGTCCGAGCTCCGGCGCAGACACGCCGGGCGGCAGATCGCCAGCGACCGCCTGGGTCCGCTCGGCCACGAGCTGGCGCGCCCGCACGACGTCCACGTCGTCATCGAAGATCGCGGTGACCGAGGACAGGCCGTAGCGCGAGATCGAGCGCTGGCCGTTCGCGCCGGGGAGGCCCGCGAGGGCGAGCTCGATCGGCCGCGTGACCGTTCGCTCGACCTCCTCCGGGGGCAGGCCGGGCGCGGTGGTGAGCACCACGACCTGGCGACCGGTCACGTCCGGCAGGGCGTCGAAGCGGAGCCACGTGCCGGCCACCCCGGCCGCGATGGCGGCCGCCACGACCAGCGCGGGGACGAGGCGGGGGCGCTCGACCGACCAGGCGACGATGCGCTCGATCACGGCGCCTCGCCCGGCGCGTCGAGCGCCACCAGATCGCCGCTCGCGAGCTCGCCGCGGACCAGCGCGCTGGCCCCGGAGGAGGCGAGCACCTCGACCTCGATCGTCGCCTCCTCCTCGCCGCGGCGTCGGCGGACCTCGCTCCGCCCGGTGCGCTGCGCGAGGGCCCGGACCGGGATCTGGAACACGTCGTCACCCGGCGCGAGCTCCGCGGTCCCGGTCAGGCCGTCCGGCAGCGGGACCTCGTCGGCCGTCGCGTACCAGGCGACCCGCGTGCCGTCGTCGGGGTCGATCGTCTCGGCGAGCGGGGTGAGCGCGAGCGGGACGCGGCGCCCGTCGCTCGCCTCCAGGGTCAGCGCGCTGCCGGTCGGCCACGCGCCGGCGGTGCGGACCTCCACCCGGGCCGCCGCCTCGCCGCGCACCCGGGCGAGCGGTCCGTCGCCAGGGGCGCGGATCTCGCCGATCCGAGCCGAGACCTCCACCACGATCCCGGCGATCGGCGCGCGCAGGGTCACGAAGCCGTCCCGCCGGATGGACCTCGCCTCGGTCGGGCTGAGCCCCAGCGCACGGAGCATCGCGCCGGCGCGATCGCGCTCGGCGGCGGCGGCGCGGGCGCCGGACTCGCGCTCGAAGACCTGGCCGCGCTGGGCCAGGCCCTCCGCCCGGAGCTGCTCGAGGCTCTCGGCGCGGCTCGTCTGGGCGCGGGCCTCGCGGGAGGCGCTCGCGTAGCCCGCGGCGCCCTCGAGCAAGGAAGGCGCGGTGACGTCTACGATCGGCGCGCCCGCCTCGACGCGGGTGCCTGGGTCCGCGTGGATGCGGACGACCTGGACGGCGATCGGCGCGGCGACGTCCGCCTGGGCTCGGGGGGCACGGACCACCGCCGGGGCCCGCAGCACGGAGGCGTCGTCGGGGGCCGTGATCTGCTCCCATCGGAGCTCGTTGGGGGGCGGCTCGGGGTCCGCCTCGGGCGGGGGCTCCGCCGGGCCGCACCGGGCGGCGGCGAGGACGAGGGCGAGCGCGAGCGGGACATGGCGGCTCATCGGGCGAGCTCCGCGAGGAGGAGCCAGAGCCGCACCTCGGCCCAGGCGCGCGCACCCTCGGCCCGGACGGAGGCCTCTTCGGCCGCGATCCGCTGCTCTTCCGCGTCGAGGAGGGCGAAGACCTCGAGCTCGCCTGCCTCGACCTGGGCCGCGCGCTGCGCGACGCGGGCCTCGAGCGCGGGGCGGAGGCGCTCGTCCAGGAGCCGCGCGAGGCGCCGGGCGTGCTGGACCTCGTGGATCGCGCCCTCGAGCTCGACCCGCGCGCGCTGGGCGGCGGTGTCGCCGTCGGCCGCGCGGCGCGCCGCCTCGCCCTCGGCCTGGGCGGTGCTGCGCGTGGCCATCCCGAAGCCGTCGAAGGTCAGCCCGAGGATGCCGTAGACGACGTAGGCGTCGGACGCGCTCCGCTCGAGCTGCGCGCCGACCGAGAGCACCGGCGCGAAGCCCGCGCTCGCCTCGGCGATCCGGGCGTCAGCCGCGGCCGCGAGCGCGCGCTGGAGCGCGACCTCGGGGAGCGCCTCGAGGGAGGCGATCCGGGCGCGGCACGCGGCGAGGCTGGGCAACCGTGGGCGCGGCAGCGGGCCGGACGCCCGGGGCGGTGGGTCGGCCGCCTCGCCGATCGCGATCGCGAGGGCGTTGGCCGCTTCGACGCGCTCGCCCTCCAGCGCGAGCATCCGCTCGGCTGCGGCGGCCTCGGCGGCGCGCGCCTCGGCCAGCGCCGGCGCGTCCGAGGCGCCGAGGGCGAGGGCGCGCTCCTGCCGCTCCACCCGCCGCGCGGTCAGCGCCCGCCGCGCTTCCAGCCGCTCGGCGACCTGCTGCAGCGCCCACAGCTCCACCCAGCGCCGCGCCGCCTCGAGCCGGCCTCTCAGCGCCACCGCCCTCGCCTCCGCGTCGAGCGCGCTCCGCTCGGCCCGCGCCGCTGCCCCGCTCGCTCCGCCGAGGTCGCCGAGGTTCCAGCTCTGGGTCGCGTTGATCTGGGCCTCGAACCCCTGGGCGTCCTGCGGCGCCACCACCGCGCCGGGCATCACCGTGATCTGCGTCGCCCCGACCGTCCCGCCGATCCCGTCGTCCGCGGCGGCTCGCGCCGCCCCCTCTCGCTCCACCGCCCGGACCTCGGGTCCGTCCGCGGCGAGCGCGATCGCCCGGTCGAAGGTGAGCGGCTGGGCGGCGCAGGGGGTGGGGAGGAGCAGGACGAGCGTGAGGGGGAGGCGGAGTCGCATGGGCCAAGCGGTGGTAGCCCCAGCGGTGGCCGCGGGCCATCACGCATCGGACGGGTAGCCCGTTTTCATTGAGGTTCTCAGGGGGCAACCGGGCGGATGACGGATGCTGGCGGGGTGTCGGTCATCCGACACTCTGCTAGCACCGCGGGGTGTCGTCGGAACCGGCCGAGCTCGATCCTCGCCCCTCGCGCTGGTGGACGTGGAGCCTCCTCGCGGTGGCGGCGTTCATCGCGGTCGACGTGATCACCGACTGGGGCGAGGGCGCTCACCCCCTCCACATGACCCTCGAGGTCTGCGCCTCGATCCTCCTGGCGGTGGTGGCGGGGGCGATGCTGCGGCGTCGCGAGTCCCACATCGGCTCGCTCCGCCGCGACCTCCGCCGCAGCCGCGAGGAGGCCGAGCGGTGGCGGCTCGAGGCGGAGGAGGTGCTCCGCGGGCTCGGGGCCGCGATCGACCGGCAGTTCGGGCGCTGGGGGCTCAGCCCGGCCGAGCGCGAGGTCGCCCTGCTGCTGCTCAAGGGCCTGAGCATGCGGGAGATCGCCGAGATCCGCGGCACCTCCGAGCGCACCTCACGCGACCAGGCGCGGGCCGTCTACCGCAAGGCCGACCTCGCGGGGCGCTCCGAGCTGAGCGCGTTCTTTCTCGAGGACCTCCTCCTCCCGGTCGGCGGGGCGCCGGGCCCCACGGACGAGGCCGGCGCCGCCTGAGCGCCCAGGGGGGCCTGACGGCGCGCACGTCCGATGAGGCGCCTGGTTCCCCTCGGTTTCCGGAGGCGCCGAGCGCCGACGACACGGGACCGACCACCCGGTAGGATGCCGCCGGGTCCGCGTGGAGCTCGTCAAAGACACGGAGATGGAGGCGGCGTGGCAGGTGTGGCAAGCGCGCCCGCCGCAGCCCTCGCTCACCGTCGTGGTGAAGGCGACCTACGCCCTCGTCGAGGAGGGCGTCTGCGCGCTCGCGGAGACGCAGGCCCTGCCGACCGGTGACGAGCACGTCGACGACGACGCCGAGCGCGGCCTCCGCTACCCGTCGGACCTCGAGTGGCTCAAGCCGCAGGGCGAGTGCTTCGTGATCGGCTCGGTCCACGCGTACGGCGAGGCGACCCAGACCAAGGCCGCGGTCGAGATCGGCCCGGTCAAGAAGCAGCTCGCGGTGCTCGGGGACCGCGCGTGGCGCCGCGGCAGCCCGACCGCGCCCGCGTCCTTCGAGCGCATGCCGCTGATCTGGGAGCGCGCCTTCGGGGGGCCCGGCTCGGCCGGCAACCCGGTGGGTCGCGGCCTCGCCCCCGCGCGGGGCGAGGAGCTCGTGCGGCTGCCGAACCTCGAGGACCCGGCGCGGCTCGTGATGTCCACCGACGCGCGCCCGGCTCCGGTCGGCCTCGGCCCGATCGCGCGGTCCTGGCCGGCGCGGATGCGGCACGCGGGCACCTACGACGAGGCGTGGCGCACGACGCGCTACCCGTGGTTCCCCGCGGACCTCGACTGGCGCTATTTCCTCGCCGCGCCTCCCGATCAGCGCGTCGACGGCTTCTGGCGCGGCGACGAGACGATCGCGCTCGCCAACCTGCACCCCTCGTACGCGCGCGTGCGCTGCGCGCTGCCCGGGCACACCGCGCTCGCCTTCCTGGTGGAGGACGGCGCGCTGCGCGACGTCGGGCTGAGGCTCGACACGATCACGATCGACGCGGACGAAGGCCTCGCCTACTGCGTGTGGCGCGGCGTGGTGGAGGTGTCGCGCGAGGACCTCTCGGACGTGACCCACCTCTACGTCACCCACGCGGCGGCGGGCGAGCGGGTGGACGCGCGCGCGCGCTACGACGCGAACCGCGCGGCGGCGGCGGCGGCCGAGGCGGAGCTCGAGGCGGAGGTGCCGTGGGGGCCGGGCGCGCCGGAGGCCGCGGCGGAGGTCAGCGCGGACGCGGTGCCCGCGGACGAGGCGCCCGCGGACGAGGCGCCCGAGCCCGCCCCGTCGGCCGACGAGCCGGGCGCGGCCTGGGCCCACCTCGATCAGGCGATGACCCTGCGCGGCGACGAGCGCGACCTGTCGCGCGCCCTCCAGGAGGCGATGGCCGCCCGGCAGGCGGCGGGCCTCAAGAGCGTCTTCGACGACGCGCTGGGCCTGGACCGCCCGCTCTCGGCCGACCGCGAGCTGACCCCGGAGGAGCTGCTCGAGCTCGAGATGATGGCGTCGCTCGGCGGCCTGCTCGAGGACGCGAGCGACCCGCGGCGCGACGAGGTGCGACGCGCGGTGGCCGCGGGCGAGAGCCTGCGCGGGCGAGATCTCAGCGGGGTCGATCTCTCCGGTGTCGGCCTCGTCGGCGCGGACCTCCGCGGGGCGATCCTGACGCGCGCCAACCTCAGCGGCGCCCACCTCGAGCGCTGCCAGCTCGACGGCGCGACCCTGGTCGAGGCGGAGCTCTCCCTCGCGTCGTTCGACGGGTGCAGCCTGCGCGAGGCCGACCTCACGGGCGCTCGCGCGCACCGCGTGCGGTGGCACGACACCGCGCTGGTCCTCGCCGCGGTGGGCGGCTGCTACCTCCGCGAGGCGCGCTTCATGAGCGTCGACCTCACGCGCGCGGAGCTCGGCGGCTCGGACCTGAGCGAGGCCGACTTGCGCGACTGCCGGCTCGTCGAGGCCGACCTCAGCGGCTGCCTGCTCGAGCGCGCGGTGTTCACCCGCTGCGAGCTCCTCGAGGCGTGGCTCGAGGGCGGCGTGCGCGCGCGCGAGGCGGTGTTCGACGGCTGCGACGCGACGCTGCTGCGCGCCTCGGAGGGGGCCGACCTCGAGGGCGCGAGCTTCAAGAAGGCGGTGCTCGATGGCGCAAGGTTCGGAGACGCGCGCCTCCGCGGGGCGAGCTTTCAGCTCGCGCGCCTCAGCCGGGCCGACTTCTCGGGCGCGTTCCTCCACGACGCCTCGCTGATGGGCTGCGACCTCCGCATGGCGCGGTTCGACGGCGCATCGGCGGTGGGCGCGACGTTCGTGCGCTCCAACCTCATGCAGGCGCGCTTCGCCGACACCAACCTCTCGGGCGCGGATCTGCGCGGGGCGAACCTCTACCAGGCCGAGCTCCTCGGCGCGCGGCTCGACGGCGCGCGGGTCGACCTCGCGAACCTCGACGGCACGCGCTACCACGGGGCGCCGACGTGAGCCGGCTCGAGACGCCCGAGCAGCTCGAGGCCGCGCTCTCGAAGCGCCGGACGCTCCGCGGGGCGACGGTGGCCGGCCTGCACCTGCGCGGGCTGGACCTGACCGAGGTCACGTTCCACGACGTCGTCTTCGAGGACGTTCGGGTCGAGGGCTGCGACCTCTCGGGTGCGCGCTTCGTGGCGACCCGCTTCGTGCGGAGCGCGCTGCGCGCGTGCCGGCTGACCGGCGCGGAGCTCGACGCGTCCTGCGCGCTCGGCGGTGAGGGGGACCTGCTCGACCTGAGCGGCTCGAGCTTCCGCGGCGCGATCCTGCGCGGGCTCGACCTGCGTAGGACCCGGCTGTCGGGGGCGCGGCTCCAAGAGACCGACCTCGCGGGCGCGCGCCTCGACGGCGTCGACCTGACCGCGGCCGCGCTCACCGGCGCGCGCCTCGTCGGGGCCCACTTCGCCGGGGCGCAGCTCGCGGGGGCGGACCTCACCGGCGCGCGCCTCGACGAGGCCGATCTCACCGGAGCCACCCTCGGCGGGGCGATCCTGGAGCGGGCCACCGCGCGCGGCGCGCAGCTCGCCGGGGCGGACCTCGAGGGCGCGTCGTGCGGCGAGCTCGCGCTCGACGGCTGCGACCTGAGCGCGCTGGCTCGCCCCCCGCGCGATCTGAACGGCGCGAGCCTCGTGGACGCCCGCCTCGACGGGCTCGACCTGCGGGGGGCCCGGCTCGACGGCGCGCGGCTCGAGCGCGCGAGCCTCCTCGGCGCGCGCCTCGGTGAGGCGAGCCTCCGCGAGGCGGAGCTGCTGGACGCGCGGCTCGAGGGCGCGACCCTGTCGCGGGCGATCCTGATCGGCGCGTCGCTGGATCGCGTGGCCGCGGCTGGCGTCGACCTCTCGGGCGCGGACCTCTCCGCGGCCTCGCTGGTGGAGGCGAGGCTCGAGGGCGCGGACCTGCGCGGGGCGCGGCTGGACGGCGCGCAGCTCCAGCGCGCGTGGCTGGACGGGGCGCGGCTGGACGACGCGTCGATGGCCGCGGCCGCGCTCGAGGACGCGCGGCTCCGCGGGGTGTCGCTCGCGGGCGTCGATCTGTCGGGCTGCGACCTGAAGGGTGGCGACCTCGCCGAGGCGGAGATGACCGGGTGCGCGCTCGTCGGCGCCGATCTCACGGGGGCTCGCCTGGAGCGCGCCCGCCTCGCACGCGCGAACCTCGAGGGCGCGGCGCTCGAGCGGGCGATCGTCGACGAGGCCGACCTCGAGGGCGCGCGGATGGTCGACGCCTCCGCGATGCACGCGACCTTCGCCCGCGCGCGCCTCGTCGGGGCCGACCTCACGGGCGCGGACCTCCGCAGCGTGGACCTGAGCGAGGCCGATGTGGCCGGGGTGTCGCTCCGCCGCGCGTCGCTCATCGGCGCCTCCCTCGCCGGCGCGCCGCTCGCGCGCTGCGATCTGAGAGAGGTCGACCTCACCGACGCGACGCTGAGCGGGGCGCGGCTCGGGCAGGCCGATCTCACCGGCGCGACGCTACGCGGCGCGCGCTTCGGGCGAGCCGAGCTGACCCGCGCGACCCTGCGCAACGCGGACCTCACCGGGGCGCGGCTCACCGGCGCCGACGCGCGCGCGGCCGACCTCCGAGGCGCGCACCTCTTCGACGCGGACCTGAGCGAGGTCCGGCTCGAGGGGGCGGAGCTGAGCCGGGCGATCCTGACCGGGGTCGACGCGCGGCGCGCGCACCTCGTCGGGGCGAGCCTGCGCTACGCGGTGCTCGATCACGCCAAGCTCGGCCAGGCCGACCTGACGGGCGCCGACCTCGAGGGCGCGTCCCTGCACCGCGCCGCGCTCGAGGACGCGACGCTCACCGACGCGAACCTGACGAACGTCACCGAGACCGATCCGGCGAGGGCGCGCGCCGAAGACTTCGCGCTCCCGGGAGGCTGACGATGAGCTCGACTACGAACCCGCTCCCCGATCCCGTCGCCGCCGGCGCGCTCGTCACCGCGAAGATCGTCTCGGTGCAGGGCGGCCGCGTCGGCCTGCGGAGCGACGCCTTCGGGGCCGCCTCCGCGCGGGTCGCCGCGCCGGGCTATCGGCCGCGCGTCGGCGATGCGGTGCTCGTCGGATCGACGGCCGACGGCGCGCGGTTCGTGGTCGGCGTCCTGCGGGCGCTGCGCGAGGTGCCCGACGCGCTGGTCGCCGAGGACGGGTCGCGCGCGACGATCGAGTCGGACGAGGAGGGCCCGGCGCTTCGCGTACGCGACGCGGCGGGCCGGCTCGTCTTCGAGCACCGGCCGGGGCGCAGCGTGGTCCACGCGCCCGAGGGCGACCTCGAGCTCGCGGCCGAGGGCCGGATCACGCTCACCGCGGGCGAGAGCGTGCGGGTGGAGTCCCCCGAGCTGACCGCGACGGCGAAGCGCGCGCGGGTCGACGTCGAGGACGCGAGCCTCGTGGTCGGCACCCTCCGCACCGTGGCCCAGCGCGTCCGCGAGCGCGCGGTCACCATCGAGCGCCAGGCCGAGCGCGTGCTCCTCCGGGCGCGCGAGGTCTACCGCGAGGTCGACGAGCTCGATCAGACCCGCGCGGGTCGGCTCCGCCTGGTCGCCGAGCGCGCGTTCAGCCTGCTCAGCGAGGAGGCGACCCTCAAGGCGCGCGACGCGGTGAAGATCAAGGGCGAGAAGATCTACCTCGGGTGATCCGAGTCAGTCGCCGGCGTCCGGGGTCGCGCGGAGGACGCCGCCGATCCGCGGCGGGCACGCCGGGTTGATCGTAGGGCCCGACGGCGAGCAGGTGGAGCCGCGGATCGCGGCCGCGCCGATCGCTCGCGTCGGCCCATGGATACTCCGCGGGCTGCGCCTACGCCGGTCGGGCTCGCGGCTCGGCGCGGCGGGCGGTGGCTTCAGCCGTTGACGAGGACCGTGGTCTGCGACGGCGCGATCACGGAGCCGGCCGGGGCGTTGGCGCTCGCGCCGTTGTGCGCACTCGGCTTGAGCATGTTGAGGACGTCGTTGCCCTCGACCTTCACCTTGCTGACGCCCGTCTTGAAGGTCGCCTTGTCCATGTTGGTCCCCGACGACACGCCGCCGGCGACCCCGGCCTCGTCGCCCATCGTCCGGGTGACCTCGCTCGCCTTGGTGAGGACCGGCTGGTTGAGGATCTTGACTTTCTTGCTGCAGGTCGCGCCGTTCGCCTGGTTGAGCATCGCGATGTTCGGGAAGGGCGTCGGCACCGGCGGGGCCGGCGGCGCGGGCACCTTGCAGACGTCGGGCATCGCGAAGGCCTGGCCGCCCGCGCGCGTGCACGCGGGGAAGCTCACGCGTCCTCCTTGGGCGCCTTGATGCCGTAGAGCTGGAGGTCTCCCGCGTCGAGCAGCTTGAACTTGGGCTGCCGCATCTGGGGCGGCACGTGCGCCTCGACGAACTTGTTCCAGTTGGAGGCCATCACCATCAGCGCCTGGAAGTAGGTGTCGGGGTGCATCCGCAGCGAGCCGACGACGCGCGCGCGCTCGTGGCCCGTCTGGCCGTCGGCCGCGTTGCGCCCGGGGAACATCGCCATGTCGGTGAAGAGCACCGCGAACTCCTGCGGCGTGTGGAGCACCTGCACCCCGTTGGCCGCCGCCGGCGGGCCCTCGGTCGTCCAGTCGATGGGGAGCGGATCGGGCAGGCGCTGGCCCTCGGGGGAGGGGCCGCCGGCCGGTAGCGGCTCGCCCGCCTCCTGAGCCGCGGCCGCGGCCTGGATCGCCTCCATCATCTGCTCTCGGCTCGGGTGGCTCATCTCATCCCCACTTGATCAACGTCCCCTTGGCGGTGACGCCGCTCGGCGTCAGCTGGACCTGGTTGGCCGACGACCCAGCCCGCATCTCGATCGCGTTGCTGGCGACCTTCACCCACATCTTCGCCGCCTTGTTGTAGACGGAGGCGACGTCGTTGTTGAGCGTGATGCCGTGGCCGGTGGGCGACTGCTTCATCCTGATCACGTTGTCTTGGATCGTCGCTTCGGCGCCGCCGTCCTTGAACGCGAGCTTGATCTCGGCGTCGGTCAGCTTCGCGTGGGGCTTGGTGCGGTCGAGCAGCCCCGCCGCGTCGCCCACGCCGATCTGGATGCCGGTGTCCTGGACGCGGACCACGTAGACCGTGCCGCTGCCGACCTGGAAGCTGAAGAGCGTCGGCGCCTTGCCCTTGACGGAGGCCGTGTCGAACACCAGCTCGGTCGAGCGGGCGCCTACCCCGCCGACGTCGGTGGGGTTGACCTTGAGGTTGAGCGTGCTCCCCGCGGTGATGTTGACGTCGTCGCCGCCGCTGACCGAGGCGTCCTTGAAGCCGTTGACGTTGACGTGGCGGCCGGTGAGGTTCGCGGTGCGCAGGCCCAGCAGCTCCGCGTCCATCCCGAGCAGCACGGGGAAGATCGAGCCGAGCACGAGGCCGGCAGGGGCATAGAAGCCGCCGAAGCCGGCCGTGCCGATGAGCACGCCCGCGTGGCCGTAGATCGTGACGCCGGGCACCGAGAAGCTCGCGCCGGCCGCGTTGGCGACCGAGAAGCCGCCGAGCGTGGTCGCGGTGAGCGCCGCGCCGCCGCTGACCACCGCCATGCCGACGTCGGTCTTGTTGATGGACGAGAAGTCGCGCCACGTCGTGTAGCCGACCCGGAACAGGCTCGCGAGCGCGACGAGCCCGTCGAGCGCGGCGAAGATCCCCGCCGCGACGTTCGAGCCCTGGGTCATGTCGCCGGGGGAGGGGAGCCCGTCGGAGGTAGTGGTCGGCTCGACGTCGACCGCGGTCGTGATCGTGACGCCGCCGTCGCCGACCAGGTAGGCCGAGCCGCCGGCGGCGAAGACGGTGTTGTTCTTCGAGACCGTGTAGACGCCGCCGTTGGTGCCCGAGCTGGCCTGGATCATCACGTCGCCGCCCGTCGAGTGGACGCCGATGTTCCCGCTCGCCTCGAGCAGCCCCTTGGCGGTCGTCGTCAGCCCGAAGCCGTCGAGGTCGCTGAAGGGCGTCACCGCGGCGCCCAGGTGCATCTTGGTGGCGTAGGAGGGGACGTGGACCTTGTAGGTCGTCTTCGTGTCGCTCCCGCTCCCGGTCGTCTCGAGCGAGTCGACCCCGAGCGAGCCCGCGGTGGAGGTGTCGTCGGCGGCGAGCCCGGTGCCGGACAGGTCGCAGACGTCGCGGAGCGTGCCGTTGTCGATCGTCAAGCCGCCCTGTCGCGTCTCGGTCGCGGTCGGCGTGAAGGTGATCGTGATGACCTGCGGCCCCGTGCCGGCGGCCACCGTCGTCGGGCTCGCGGTGAAGTCGCCGGTCACCGTCACGGTCGCGTCGGCGTCCGTCCGGTTGGTCACCGACAGCGTCTTGGTTGCGCTCGCCCCCACCAGCGCGGCGCCGACGTAGAGGCTCGAGGCGACCGTGAGCTGGTGCTCGACCTCCGCCTCGAGGCTGAAGGTGTTCTCGCCGGCGGTGAGGGTCGCGGTCTTCGCGCCGGCCGGGACCTGGCCGGCGGTGAAGGTCACCTCGATCCGGCGGCCGCTCACGTCGGTCACGACGAAGCCCGAGTCGCCGCTGATCGCGGGGGTGGCCGAGCCCAGCAAGGGCGCGGTGACACTCTTGGTGCTGGAGCCGCCGGGCTTGAGCTTGCCGAAGTCGAGGTCCGCCATGATTCGTCTCCTGCCTACGGGCCGTCGTCCTCGAGCTCGATGAGGATCCCCGCCCGGGTGCGGATGCGGCTCTTGGTCGCGTCCGCCTGGGTGACCGGGCTGAGGGTGTCGTTGTTCGGGACCGCGGCGAGGATCACCGGGCGGTCCGGGTCGCCGCCGAGGTGCATGACCGCGACCTCGCAGCCGATGTGGAGCGGGATGTGTACGCCGTGGCTCGGTCCCGACGAGCTCTGCGCCATGCGCACCCAGCGGGACGCGCGGCCGCCGGGCGCGGCGAGGCGGTCGAAGTGGAACAGCAGCTTGTAGCGTCCGAGCTCGTCGAGCGGCGCGGCCATGCCGTCGGCCTCGCCGTCCACCGTCGCGTGGGTGAACCCGACGACGCGGGGCCGTGGGGTGACGCGCGGCGGCCGGAAGGGCTGCGCGAGCGGGATCGCGACCACGCGGCCGTCGAAGGCGCTGCGGCCGCCCTCGCGCACGAAGCGCTGGCTCACCTCGGTGATCGCGTAGTCCTGGTCGAGGTCGCCGCTCGGGTAGCCGGTGAGGGCGAAGCGGTGGCCGGCGCCGAGCCGCGGGATCGACGTCCCGCCGTGGAAGACCTCGCGTCCCGCCATCCGCTCCTCGGCCCGCACGCGCGCGAGGAACGCGCCCTCGTCGGCGTCCTTGATGTGGTCGCCGTAGGCGTGGATCGTCCCGTAGCCGCTCGCCTCGTCGGTCGCCGCGTCGCCCTCGGGGATCACCTGCGGGTGGCGCCAGTTGTAGTCCTTGAGGGCGATCTGCGCGGGCTGCGCCTCGTGGACGCGGCCGAGGTCGGTGATCACCCCGCTCTCGAGCTGCGCCCCGGCCGCCGCGCCGCCGTCGAGCGCGTAGGGGATCGACGCGTAGCCGTCGAGCGGCACGAACGCGCGGTTGGCGTCGGCGATCACGATCCTCTCGCCGCTCGGGGTCTGCTCGAAGAAGTAGAAGAGGCCGAAGTGCTCGAGCAGGCGGCTGACGAAGGCGAGGTCGTGCTCTTCGTACTGCACGGTGTACTCGCGGGCCGGGTAGGTCTCGTCGAGCAGGAGCTCGTGCTCGAGCCCGTGCTCTTCGAGGACCGCGCTGACGATCTCGGGCCAGGTCTGGTCCTGGAAGATGCGCGAGCCGTAGCTGCGCTCGAGCCGCGCGAGCCTCGGCGTCAGGGTGGCGCGGTAGCTCGCCTCGTCGCCGCTGCGCATCGGCAGCAGCTCGATCCGCTGGAGCACGCCGTGGATCTCGGCCGGCTCGAAGCCCTCCGGTCCGACCTCGACGCGGCACTGCGCGCGCAGCAGCTCGTCGATCGTCTCGCGCGCCAGCCCGCCGGGCTCGCGGGTCACGAGCGTCAGCTCGTAGACGTAGGGCTGGCTCAGCCGATGGACGCCGCTCGCGGCCGTCAGGATGAGATCGCCCGGAGCTACGGCTTCGGCGTCCGTGTCGAAGCGGAACGTGTCGTCCCCCATGCGCCGAGCCTACACCGCGCAGCCGCGCCCCGGGGGCGCGCGTAACCGCGGTGATAGCGCGGACCGCCGGGCCAGCTCAGGCGGGCGCGTAGACGACCTCGTCTGCGACCGGGCTCGCGCTGAACACGAGGAGCCGCGCGGCGTCCGCCGCCTCGTTGACGATCACGTGCGCGGGGCCACCCGCGGGGAGAGACGCGAGCTCACCGGCCTGGACCTCGCGGCGGGAGTCGCCGAGTACCAGCGTCACCGCGCCCTCGAGCACGAGGACGCACTCCTCGCGCGCGGTGTGGTGGTGCGGGCGGCTGCTCCGGCGGCCCGGCGCCAGGCGCTCGACGTGCACCCGCAGGTGCGACAGGCCCGGCCCCAGCGCGGCGACCTCCCCGAGCGGCTCGCCGCTCGCGCGGGCGCGCGACGGCGTGAGGGGCAGCGCGTCGAGGCGCTCGACGGAGGCGGGGGAGAGGTCCGACACCGTCGCAGGCTCGCAGCTCCCGCGGACAGGTGCCAGGCCGCCGGCGCCTCGGCTACCCTCCCGTCGGATGCGCGCGACCGCCCATGGCTCCGTCGAGGCTCCCTCCCGACGCGGGGGCCTGCTCGCGTGCGCGCTGCTCCTCGCGGCCTGCGGGTCCGCGCCGCCCCCCGCCGAGCCGCCGCCGCCCGCGGAGCGCGCGGCCGTCGAGCCAGCCCCGGCCGAGCCTCCCCCGCGCACAGAGGCGCCGCCCGCGATCCCCGACGCGCCGGAGCTTGGCGGCACCCTCGAGGAGGCGCGCATCCTCTGCGCTCGCCAGGGCGGCGAGGCGCGGCAGGCGGAGCTCTCCGGCGTCGTCGGCGAGGACTGCCGGGTGGGCGACGCGCGCATCTTCGCGGTCCGCCTCGAGGGCGAGCCGCCGGTCGTGGTGGAGGTCGACGTCTTCATCACCGGCCGCTCGCTCGCGAGCGTGCGCGACCGCTTCGCCGCGCAGCTCGGGCCGCCGCAGGAGCACGTGGACTCGCGCGGCGTGCGCGTCTTCACCTGGCGCACCGTCGACCAGCTCCGGCAGCTCCGCATGACCCAGCGCGGGCTCTGGCTGACCGTCCGCCAGACCCAGCCGCCGGGCGCGGTGCTCGAGTGCACCGGCGACGGCGACTGCTGACGCGACCCCGCCGGTCGCACGGCCGGGGGGCCTGTTCATCGTCGCTCCACCACCGCCGCGGAGGCCCGCGCGGCCCTCGGCCGCCTGCGCGTGAGGGTCGAGGGCGCGACCGGAGAGGTCCACCGCGCGGGTCGAGCTCCTGTTCAGAAGCGGCGCAGCGACGCGGGGTTCGCGCGGAACGCGGCCTCGATCTGAGGCGTGTACCCGCACGTGGCGTGAGGCGCGAGCCGCGCCGCGCCGTCGAGCAGATCCTGACCGGCGCTCATCACCTCGAGGACGCTCCCGTTCGCGAGCCCGATCATCGCGCGTGACCCCGCGTAGGCACCGGAGACCTGCTTCTGGTAGAGCCAGACGATCTGCGCCGGATCCCGAAGGGCCCTGATGAACGGCGGCACGCGGGTGTACTTGCGGACGAGCAGCAGGACGAAGAACGGCGCCGCGCCGATCAACGTCCCGAAGAAGGCCATCCCGCCCGCGCCGCCGTTCACCGTCGCGCGGTCGATGCTGCGCGCGAGGTCGGCGATCGGTGGCACGACGAAGATGAGGCCTGCGCCGAGCACGATGGCGACGATCCAGCCGAAGCAGCCAAGGAGATCTGCCTCCGAGCTCGCGGGGACACGGAGAGCGTCTTCGGAGCCCGGCCACCCAGGTACTTGCCAGCGTCGAGGGAGGGACATGCGGCTCGCTGTGACATCCGAGGTCCTCGGAACAAGCGCTCGTATGCCGCGGCCCCGCGCGTTCTACCTGGAATTCGCGGGTGACCGCGC